>DASYYH010000027.1 GCA_035934015.1 Candidatus Acidiferrales bacterium | reverse complement strand
CCTTCGCCAGCGCACGACCCCTACTAGCGACCCCGCTGTAAAAATCTAACATTCAGGAGATTCACCATGGCGCCCAAATCCGCCAATATGGACGTGTATTCCCGCGCGGCCTTCCTCGCCGCTCAAGTCGATTCGCTTCTCTCCAACAAATCGCATCCTGCCTCGCTTCCCAATCCGCATGCCAGCGGGGTCGCCCCGAAAAACTCGAAAAAACGCAACCGCGCAGCTTCTCCCCGCGCTGTTGCCGTCAACGACGCAAAAAAACTCCTCCGCGCCGCCACAGCCGTCAATTCAAAATCTCTCGCCGTGCCCTCGCCGCGCCGCAGCCTGCCCGCCGTGGCCGGCTTCAGCGAAGGCGGGCCGCAATTCATCCATCGCCCTCCCGACGTCGCCCGTCATCGCCGCAAATGCGCCGTCTGTCATCATCCCGAGCGCGAAGCCATCGAAGAACTCTTCATCCACTGGCACAGCCCCAATTCCATCGCCACGCACTTCGAAGAAGAGAGCGACATCACCTGGGTTTCCATCTACCGTCACGCCTACGCCTTCGGTCTCGATGAAATCCGCCGCCGCAATCTTCGTTTCGCTTTCGAGCTCATTCTCGAACAAGCTGGCGACATCACCGCCACTCCCGCGGCCATCGCCGCCTCCGCTCGTGCCCTCGGCAGTTGCGTGGACTCGAACGGCCTGTGGAACGAACCTCCCCGCCGCGTCATCGTCACCAACATTATCCGCAACGATGTATCTGCTAGCACTAGCAGCGTCGGGAATGATACTTCCTATCGCGCGGTTCATCCGCGCGATGTAGTCACATCAGAAGCTGCGTTTGCGTCGGCCGCTCCCACGCCTCAAATCGAAAACCATGCAATCCCTGCGAACGATGGCGCTGTGGTGGCCGCCGGTCGCGCTTATCGCCCCGCTTCTTCTGCGATGAACGACAGTTCCTCTGATGGCGCTGTTGACTCTGTAGGGCCCGATGGAATTTATCGGGCCGAAGGCGTGCACCGCACGCCTCCCGCTCCCGCCAGTGCGCAAACCTCCTCCGCTACCGCGCCGATGGTCCCCGTCTGTTCTGACAAGGTTGAAAGACCTTCTTCCTTTCGCACGCTTCACCCGCCTGCTTGCCCTGAGAGAGACCGAAGGGTCCTGAGCGAAGTCGAAGGGCGCGATGTAGTTATGTCATCGGTTAGTTCCTCCGCGCAGGCGGACCGTGAGCCACCGGCCTCCTCAGAAGAAACCGCGTCGGACAAAAAGAATTTTTCCTTTCGCGCGACTCACCCGCGCGAGGTACCCGGCAGTGATTCTCTCCCTGCCTCCCCCGAAATTAGAAATTCTCCTAACTCCTTCAAATCCAAGGAGACGCCAATTTCTAATCGATAATTTTCGCGCGTTTTTTGGGGAGGCAACCGAGAAAGGAGATCGCTAAAGACCTTCATAACATGTGGCGAGGACAAATTGGCCTGCCGAAAGCTCAGTAATCGCAGCCACGCGACTTTCGCTCATCGCTCATTCTTGAGATGATATCGGCGAAAAGGAGCAACGCCGATGGCGAAGAAAGATAAGTCGATAAAGTGGGGAAGCGCGACGGCGGCGATCCATGCGGGAGAGCCGAAGCACGGGCGCGGCGGGCCGGTGGCGCCAGAGATTGTGCGCAGCTCGACGTTCACGTTTTCGTCAACGGCGGAGATGAAGCGCTGGGCGGAAGGAAAAAGCTCGGCGTACATCTACACGCGCTACGGAAATCCGACGCTGGCAATCGCGGAGCAGAAAATCGCGGCGCTCGAAGGAGCGGAAGCGGCCGTGGTGGCGGCGTCGGGGATGGCGGCGATTTCGTGCGCACTGCTGGCGGCGCTCAGCGCGGGCGACGAAGTGATTTCGACAGCGCAGCTTTATGGCGGAACGTACCGGTTGATGCGCGATATTTTCCCGCGGTTTGGAATTCGCGTGCGGCATGTCGAGCCGGATCTGGCGGGCGTCGAGGAACTGGTGACGCCGCAGACGCGCGTACTGTACGTGGAAACGCCGACGAATCCGGCGCTGCGACTGGTTGATTTGCGGCGCGCGGCGGAGCTGGCGCGGGAGTTTAATCTCGTGTCGATTGTGGACAATACGTTCGCAAGCCCGCTGCTGCAAAAGCCGCTGGAGATGGGATTTGACATCGTGGTGCACAGCGCGACGAAATATCTGGCGGGACATTCGGATCTGATCGGCGGCGCGGCGGCGGGTTCGCGCGAATGGATCAAGCGCGTTCACGAGTACATTATTTATCTCGGCGGATGCATGGACCCGGAAGGCGCTTACCTGCTGATTCGCGGGATGAAGACGCTGGGCGTGCGCATGGCGCGGCAATGCGAAAACGCGATGGCGATTGCGAAATTCTTGGCGCGGCATCGGAAAGTCGCGCGCGTGAATTATCCGGGGCTCGTGTCGCATCCGGATCATCGGTTGGCGCGGCGGCAGATGAGCGGCTTCGGCGGGATGCTGTCGTTCGATATGAAAGGCGGAATCGCGGCGGCGCGGCGGTTTGGCGATCGCGTGCGGCTGTTTTCGCTGGCGGCGAGCCTGGGCGGTGTTGAATCGCTGGTGATTTTGCCGATGTATACGTCGCACTACAAAATGTCGAGCGCGGAACTGGAGCAGGCAGGAGTGACGCCGGGGACGGTGCGCGTGTCAGTCGGGATAGAAGACGCGAAAGATTTGATTGAGGATTTGCGGCAGGGACTGGCATAGTTAAGGCGATGGTATACTCAAGCACAAACGAACGGGTTCCATGATTCAAAGATGCCCTAGCTGCGGTGCAAGTCTTGTCGGTAAGCTGAAGTGGTATCAGAGTCCTTTCCACTGTCCGCAGTGCTCGGCGTACCTGCGCATTCCTTGGTGGTACCGCCAAACCGCTTTTGTTGTTTGCGGTTCTGTCATCGGGATTGTGATCGCGCTGCCCTTGCAATTAATAAGATGGTCGATTCCAGAAGCATTGCTCGTTGCCATAATGGTGATAGGTGGAATGAGCGGTACATGGATTGCGTGGAAGCTTTTCCCCACCCCCGTCAAACGTGCTTGAGAACGATGTTCAGGCGGCGGATTTGGCGGCGGATTCGAGGAGTTCGTGGATGAGGGTTTGGTAGGGTTTGTCTTGTTGCGCGGCGAGGCGGCGAAGCTGCGCGAGAAGGCGCGGATGAATGCGAATGGCAATGAGATGTTTTGCTTCGCCGGTCCGAGGCCGGCCGACGCGGCGGGCGCGGCTAAGCTCTTCATCGGTCGACTCTGGAATATCCGAGAAATCAATCCGACGGCTGGAGATAGGCTTTGCGTTCCTTGCGGCTTGCTTGCCGCGCGCTGATGATGCGGATCGTTTCCTTGCCATCGGCGGTTCTCCTTATCGTGTAGACCGCTATCAATATTTTCCCGTTTGCCGAAAGACCCAAACGTTTCGAGCGACGCTCGGCCTCGGAGTGGCGCATGTCTTCCCAATCCAAGGCGTCCAAGTCAGCAAATATCGTTGCAGCTTCTTCGAATGCCACACCGTGTTTAGCGAAATTGCGGAGTGCTTTGGCGGCATCCCAAGAGAACACTTAATGTATATACACTAAATCAGAGGCGGTGGCAAGGGCTGTACGAGGGAACAGGCTACGAGAGTAGTAGTGAGTTTCTCGGTCTTGGCACACGGAACGGATAGGCGGTTGACCCGAGTGGGGACGGCTCGTAAAATTTTGAAGAACGCGGCGCACTGGCGGCCCTTGGGACGCGAAGCAAACGTTTGCAGAGACATGCCGTCAAAGTATTTGACGGCTTGGAGGGCGAATGAAGGGCGTGAAAGGACTCGGGTTGGCGGCGGCGCTTGGCGCGGCTCTTCTGGCGATCTGGGGATGCCAGGAGGGTGCGAAGAGCGCCGTGAAAGTGAAGCCGCCCGTGTCCGTGCCGCCTGCCACTGCATCAGCGGTTGCCAAGCTGGGCGATCTGCCGATTCCCTCCGCATCTCCTGACTTATCCGCATTAAGCCCGAGCACGCGTCCGGCCGTGGACGCACTAATTGCGCAAGTGCAGGCGAGCTACGATGCCGGGCAGGCCGCTTATAAAGCCGGCGACCTGGAAGCAGCGCGCAAGGATTTCAACGCAGCGCTCAATCACCTGATGAAGAGCCGCCTGGAGACGACCGGCGATGTGCGGCTGCAGCAACTCTTCAATCAGATTGTGGACACGATGCAGGACTACGAGCTGTCGGTGGAGAAACAGGACGAAGCGACGACAGATTCGTCGGATGAAGACAACGGAGACACGGACACAGATACGGACACAAGCGAAGACGTGCAGCCTCCCTCGCCGGATCAGCCGACCGCGCCGATCGAAGAAATCGCCAACATGGAGAGCTTGCCGGCGACGGATCCGCGTCTAGCGGCGCTGGCGGAAAAAGAGCTGGTCAGCGTACCGCACGATTTGCCGCTGACAGTCAATGCGTCGGTGCTGCAGTACTTGAGCTTCTTCGAATCGCCGCGCGGGCGCGAGATTGTAGAGATGGGATTGCAGCGCGCCGGGCGCTACCGCGCGATGATCGAATCGACGCTGAAGCAGGAGGGATTGCCGCAGGATCTCATTTACCTCGCGCAGGCGGAATCGGCATTCAAACCGCGCGCGGTGTCGAGCAAAGGCGCACGCGGCGTTTGGCAGTTCATGCCCTATACCGGCGCGGAGTACGGGCTGGACCGCAACTATTGGGTGGATGAGCGCGACGATCCGACGGAAGCGACGCGCGCGGCGGCGGAGCATTTGCGCGACCTCTATCAAATGTTCGGTGACTGGTATCTGGTGATGGCGGCATACAACTCCGGGCCGCTGAACGTGGCGCGAGCTGTGGAACACACGGGTTATGCGGATTTCTGGGAGTTGCAGAGGCGCAATGCGCTGCCCGCGCAGACAAAAGACTACGTGCCAATCATTCTGGCGCTGGCGCTGGTGGCGAAAGACCCTCCGCTCTATGGCATCCACGTGGATCCGGATGCGCCGACGCAATTTGACGCGATAGAATTGAAGCATTCGATCAGCTTGCGGCTCGTGAGCGATGCGACCGGCACGAGCCTGGATGATTTGCAGGCGCTGAACCCGGAGTTGATTCGCGGGATCACGCCAGCGGCTCCCGATTTTGCATTGCGTGTACCGCAAGGGACAGGCGAAGAGTTGCAAAAGGCTGTCTCAGCGATTCCGCCGGATAAGTGGACGACGTGGCGGCTGGCGAAGCTCGGGCCGGACCAGACACTCGGCGAAGTGGCGCGGGAATTTCATGTGACGCTGGCGTCGCTTGAAAACGCGAACATGATTGACCCGCACGATCCTCCGGCGACAGGGACGGAACTGGTGGTTCCCGCGGCGCCGCCGAGATTGCGCCTGGTGCATTATCGCGTGAAACGAGGCGATACGCTTGACGATATTGCCTCGCGCTACAGCGTGAGCACGGCGGAGCTACAGCGATGGAATCATTTGCGGACGGAACACGCACCGCGCGGACGCCTGCTGCGGATCTACGAGGAATATTACCCGACGGCGGCGTATGCTACGGAACGGTCCGTTTCGACGGCGTCAAGGCGGCGAAGCACAGCGGGAGCGCCAGCAGCGGCCAAGACCGCGGCGCACAACGGAGAGATTGTTCATCGCGTGGAGGCAGGAGAGACCCTTTGGTCGATCGCACATGAGTACGGGACAACGGTTGATGCGATTAAACAGAGCAATCCCTTCTTGGGTACACGAGGGCTGCAGGTAGGAGATCGACTGCACATCACGCCGCGACAGTAAAAGCAATAGAATGAATGAGTTAGTGTATTATTCCCCTACTTTGCCAGAAATTGCTCCTTGATCGCGGTTTCGTAAATTCCCACGGGGACGTCCTTTTTTGCGCCTTGACAAAGCTTGGAAACTGCGATTAAAACAAGCGAGTGGGAAAGCGGGCCGCCGAGCACTTTGACCCACGGAGGAGAATTATGTTTGACGCGAAATTTCACGACGAAGAAGAAGAGAACGAGCTCCCTGGGCTGGAAGAAGAGGAAGAACAGGGCGAGCTTGGCGGCGATGAGAACGAAGAGATCGCCGAAGAAGTGACTGAAATCATAATGGACTCAGAGGATGAGGAAGAGGATCACGGCGGCGCACCCGTGGGCCGTCCGGCACCAAGTCACGCGCCGGCCAGGCCCGCCGCGAAGCCGAAGGCAAAGAAGAAGGCCAAGAAAGCGAAGAAGGCTAGGGCAAAGAAGTCAGCTCCGAAAAAGAAAGCCAAGGCAAAAGGCAAAGCGCGCGGAAAGAAGAGGCGCCGCTAAGCTTTTCGCAGGATTCGAGCTTGAACGTGCGCGAGTGATGCGACGCACGGCAAGCAAGCTTCAAGATGCCGCGAGCCGGCGTCGCCCACCAAAGGGAGACGATGCTCGCGGCATTTTTTTTGTGTAGAAAGAGCCCCTTTCTGCATCTACCTGTATATGGAATGATGAAGGCGCTGGCGAAGGGCAAGCTTTTTGAAGTGGATGGAGTGGGCAATTGGATCATCTCCGCACATCGAACGAAGCATATTGCGAGGAAAGGAAAATCCTGCGGCGGTGGATGCGCCTCAGATGGGTTGTGGCGTGCAGTTTTCTTCTGGCGCTTGCCGGATGCCGTTCGAGAGAGCCCGTTGACGTGGACGCGAATGCGGAAGAGACCGAAGAGCAGGCGAGAATCACGACGGCGGCGGAGATCGAAAATCAAGTGAACGCAGAGAATGGCGGCATGCACGTGGCGGCTGCAGGACCGGAACATCAAACACTGATCTTCAGCGCTCCAGCGGTGGATAACGGCGCAAAATTTGCGAGCATGCTGACGTATGACGACTGGCCGCTCGATTCTGCGCGGAACTGCGCGGTTTTCCAGAAGCAAGGATTCACGAAAATCGAAATGCAGGACGAAACGACGAAAAAGCAATGGGATTTGTGCCAGGAAAATAAATAAATCGCCGCGAAACTGTTCACGCGCTCACGAGAGCGCGGCGCGCGACTTCAAATGGGCGGGTCCTGGGCAGTGGCGAGGCGATTGTCGCGCGTCGAACGAATCACGCCGGACTGATCCGTAAAAAAACTTCGATAACCATAATTGCGCGGCATGGCGGTGAGCGTGTATCCGTGCGCGTTGCCGTTTGGGCCGATTTGCAAGGGTGTGTAGCGCAGCGTGTAGCCGCCGGTCATGGCCTGTTGCGCGGCATCGCGCACCGGTTCGCCGAGAGCTTCGAGAGAACTGGGATAGAAGTTCGCGCCATTTTCAAACGTGGACAACTGCTGCTGGAGCGCGTGGAGAGATTGAAGAGCGGCGCGTTCGGCGGCAGGACGCGGACTTTGAAGCCGCAGCGGCAGAGCGAACCATATGATGGCCCAAATTCCCGCGACTACGATCGCCAACGAGATGACGAGCTTCGCCGGGCTGCTTTTTTTCGCAGGCTTCACGGAACCGGCAGGCTCGGGCTCGGTTTGCTCCGCGCTGCAATACGGACAAATGGCGCTGGCGGAGTTGATGGGCTCCTGGCAATTGCGGCAGAGATACATGTTCAGCGCCGAGCCATCGCGAGTTCGCGAGAATTGAGCATCGGAGATTTTCTACGGCAGCGTGACGTGACCGTTGACGACCAGTCCCATGGTGACGGGAGAGCTTCCGACCATCGCTTTGAAATAAATGATCCAGAAATCTTCGTTCGTGTCGTGGCTCACGCCCGGGAGCGCTGCGGGAGCGCTATCGGCAGGCACGAGGCTCCAGACCGAAGGATGGCCGACACGCGAAGCTTTGCGGCTGAGCGCGTACATGTCGTTGTCGGCAAGATTCGCGGCAGTAGCATCCTGATCGGGCGGCGTGAGCAGGAGAAAATCGCGATAGTCGGATACACCCTGATGATTTCCGTCGACGGGCTGAAGGCCGTAGCGAAGGACATACGTGCCGGGCTGAATCTGCTGATTGCGAAGATCGATGACCGGAACGTCGAAATGAATGGCGCCGAAAATTTCGCCGTCGACAAGCTGGCCGTACGTGACGCCGAGCGCGGTGTTGGGCTGCGCGGCGGCGGGGATCGAACCGCGCAGCCAGATTTCACAATAAGGACCACCGGGAGCGGTGACGTTGAGCGAACCTGGCGCGAGAAGCGCGCGCACGGGCGCGGCGATTTCCGCAGGAGGCGGCGTGGCGCCGGCGACGATTTTGTAATCCTGGGCGAAAAGCGGACTGGCGAAGAAAAAAATGAATAGAAATGCGAATCCGGCAAGGAATTGCGCGGGCCGACGAATCATCTCAATTCTCCCGAATGCGAATTTGCGTACATTTGTATCAGATGATTATGGCTGGCGGGCGGTTTTCGGGCAAATGGAAAGCGTGGGCTTGGAAGTTTTGGCCTGTCTGGAATCGAGGGAGAAGAGGCTTTGGGGAATGGGTCAGTTTGAATTTTGACTTCTTGTGTCACGATCAAAAAAATTCAAACTGACCCAGCACGCGGCTGTGTGTCGAGCAAAAAAGGCCCGCCAGAAGAGGCGGGCCGTGAAGTTCAGTCAGATTGTGTCGTGACGAAATTTACTCGGAGAAATTGCCGACGAAGGAGCTGCGGCGATTGGAATCGTCCCAAGTGATGCCGAGCGAATCGCCCTGATAGCTGCTGTCGCGCGCGACGACGGGCATGGAATGCGTCAGATGCGAGACGAGCGGCGGATAATAGGTTTCTTCGTTGTGGCAAATCATGTCGTTCATGGTGATGGCGCGTGTCGAGAGCTTCACGATGTTGCCGACAGCGAGAGTTTCCCAGCCCATGCGGCCGGTGTCTGAGGCAAAGGAGATGGGCGCGAGATTCGTTCCAACGACATCATTCAAGAGGCCGCCGGCTTGCGACTGCGCGAAAGAGATCAGCGCGGCTTGCTGTGCGTCGGTGGCGGCGATGTCGACGAAAAAGGCGCTTTTAGCCGGAAGCGGATTGCCATAGGGATCACCGAGCGTAGCGCTGGCGCGCACGACGGCGACGACGCTGAGACCGGAGAGCTGCACGCCGTTCCATTCACCGCTGGTGATGTGCCAGGCGAGGACGGCGTCCTGTCCGGTGAGGCCGACTTCGGAATTGGCGAAGCACGGGCCGGTGTAAACGTCGGCGTTGCGAAATTCCATGTAGTTGCCGGAGATGTGATTCGACTGAGCCATAGCGGGAATGGCCATCAAAAATGCGGCGGCGAGAAGCCCGAGAGTTGCTTTCCCTCTTGATTTCATAGGGACCTCCAACGGGGATAGTGTCTCACTACGGAATCGCCGAAGCAAGCCGGGCTTTGCGCTAGGGGACACCTTGACTCGGCGCAGCGGGACATGATATGAGCGGAAGTACCCAGCATTGTATTCGGAGAACGACGCATGGAGAAAGGACACGAATCGATGGCTGATAAGGGTGCGAAGATTGTGAAGCAAGAGAAGTCCCAGTTTGTGACGGACGAGCAGATCAAGACGGAACGCAAGTTTCCACGGCGGTCATTCCTTGTGGCGACGGGGACATTGCTGGCGGGCGCGGTAGCACTCGCTTCTGGAGTGCGTGCTTCGGCGCAGCAGGCAGACCCGGACAAAAAGAAGGCTTCAGATCCGGATCAAACCGACAAGAAGAAACCAATGAAGGCGAAATCCGCCAAGAAGGGATCGGATCCGGACAAGAAGAAGGGTTCCGACCCAGACAAGAAGAAGGCGAGCACGAAAGCAAAACCGAAGAAGGCTCCTCCGAAGTCGGATCCGGACGGCGCAAGGCTCTAGAAGCATCTTCATTTTGACGAAAGGCCACGAGCGCCACCTGGGCGCGAGAAAGCGCCAGGTGGCGTCTGTGTTTTCGCAGGACTATCCCCATGGCGCATCCATCAGCCGGCTTCGGCACGCAAGGCAAAGAGCGAAGCGTGAAGGAAATCGGGCCATCTCTTGAGTGGCTGCTTCACCCGACGAGCCCGAAGACGTTTTTCGCGGAATATTTCGAAAAACAGACACTCGTTGTGAAGAGAAACGCGCCGGAATATTTTCAGGGACTGCTTTCGCTCGATGAGATCGACCGCGTCATCACGACGCTGGACCGAAATTCCGATCAAATCATTCTGAAGAACGCAGCGCGCGAAATCACATCTGACGATTACACGATCGACGGCGCGATCGACGTGGCCAAGCTCTATCAGCTTTTCCACGAAGGTTCGACGATTACGCTGGCTTTCTTGGACGACGTGGTGCCGGCACTGACGCGATTCTGCCGGAGCCTGGAGCGAGAGTTCACCTGCCCGTTGCAGACAAACATTTATCTGACTCCTCCGGGAGCGCAAGGCGCGAAAGCTCACTATGACACGCACGACGTTTTTGTGCTGCAGGTTGCAGGTTCGAAAAAGTGGACGATTTACGGCACGCCGGTTGAGCTACCGCTGCCGAGCCAGGATTTTGACGCAGCGATTCATGAGGTGGGCCACCCGACGATGGAATTCGAACTGGAAGCAGGCGACGTAGCCTACGTGCCGCGAGGCGCCGCGCACGATGCGCGTTCGACGGATACCACTTCGCTGCACATCACGGCGGGGATTTTGCGCTACACGTGGACGGATCTACTGCTGGAATTCGTAGCCAGCGCGAGTTTACGCGATGCGACGTTTCGAAAATCACTGCCTCCGGGATTTGCGCGCTCCGATTTCGACCGCGAGCAGGCGCGCGAGACGTTGCGAGATTTGCTGCAACGAGCTTCGACGAACGGAGACTTTAATGCAGCACTGGACCGCTTCGCCGGCGAGTTCTTTTCGAAATGCCCGCCGCTGCTGCGCGGGCAGATGACGCAGATGGCGGCGCTGGAAAAGCTGAGCGCGGAGAGCATTGCTGGCATAAGAGACGGGGCAATTTATCGCATGGACGCGGACGGGTATTCCGTCGCAATCGAATGTTACGGGCGGCAAATCACTTTTCCGGCGCAGGCGCGCGAAGCGGTGGAATTTGCGCTGAGTCATTCGCGGTATGCCATTCGCGACCTTCCTGGGAATCTGGATGACGCAAGCAAAGTGACGATTGTGCGGCGGTTGATTCGAGAGGGTCTGGTTGAGGCCGTAATCCCGGAGTGAGATTTTCCTCGGGGCTGCGCTCGATGGCGCCGTCCGTTCACCGCGCGCGATAAAGATGAAAGTGAGGCGCGGATGGGAATCGAACCCATGTTAGAGGTTTTGCAGACCTCCCCCTAGCCACTTGGGTACCGCGCCGTCAACAGCAATATTATAGCGAAACTTATGGCCACCCTCGGAGTGGCTAGGCCTAGGCGGTCTGGCAGCAGGAGCGGCCGGGGCGGCAATCGGCGAAGCCGACAAGCTTGCCGTCGGGGCCGACGACGGATTGCGTGCGCGTACACCAGAAGGGGCCGGCGTTGCGAGCGTCGGAGGCGTCTTCCTCCTGCTGATAGAAAAGCTTCTTCGAGCGCACGGAGCTGCAGATTTGGCCGGTGGAGATGAGGACGTTGAGACTCGGTCCGGCGGAAGTTTTTAGCATGGCTATGCTGCTCCTTTCATCGCGGAGGTGAGGGCGCGTTTGACGGCGACGCGCGCGAGCTGCACTTTGTAACCGTTGCGACTGAGCGGCGTGGCGCCCTGAACGGCAGCATCGGCGGCTTTGGCCGCGTTTTCTTCGTTGAGAGCTTTGCCGGCGAGCCAGTGACTGGCGTCGTCGGCAGGCCAGGGCTTGGGCGCGACGTGGCCGAGAACGATATGAGCGCTTTCGACTGTGCCGCCATTCATTTTCAGAGCGACGGCGGCGGCAGCGAGAGGCCAGTCCATGCCTTCCTTCTGGCGGACTTCGTAGGTTGCGCTGCGCATGCCGTGCGAAGAGCCGGGCACGATGATTTCGGTGACAATTTCGTTTGGCGCGAGAGCGTGTTCGCGATCTCCGGCCTTCTGCGGGATGACGAAGAAATCCGCAGCGGAGACGTCGCGGCCGCCGCTGGGGCCTTCGACGCGGAGTTGAGCGCCGAGAGCCATGAGCGCGGGAGCGACGCTCGACGGACTGACGAATTTCGCCGGGCCGGAATTGCCGAAGATGGCGTGGTAACGATTGTCGCCCTGGGTGACGAGCGACTGCCCTTTGTCATCAAGCGCGAGGAGGCCCATGCCGTTGCGGTAATACCAGCAGCGCGGGCGCTGGCAGAGTTCGCCGACGACAGTGCCCATATTGCGATGCTGATGGCTGCGAATGCCTTCGGCGGCATCGGTGATGGCCGGGAAATTCTTGCGAACGTCGGAAGCGGAGAGCAATTGCTCGACCGTGACCGCAGCGCCGATATGCAGGCCGCCATTTTCATTGCGAATGGCATGGAGCGAGCCAACGCGCTTGATATTGACGAGGCGCTTGGTCTCTTCGATGTCGTCCTTGAGCAGCGAGAGCAGATCGGTGCCGCCGGCGAAGACCGAAGCGTCTTCCCAATCAGAGCCGAGCAGTGCGATGGCTTCTTTCACGGTGGAAGGGTTTGCGAATTCGAAAGCGTCCATTAGGCCATGCCTCCTTTTCCGAGGACCGCGAGGACGCGGTCAGGCGTCAACGGCAATTCCGGCACGCGGACGCCGATGGCGTTGGCAACGGCATTGGAAATGGCCGCGCCCGGAGAAATTACAGGCGGCTCGCCGAGGCCGATCGTGCCGCGCTCGTCATAGCCGGGGCCGGTCATCATGTGAACGACGATTTCGCCGATGTCGCCGATGCCAGCGAGTTTATAGAACTCCATATTGGGATTGAGGCAGCGGCCGGTCGGCTGATCCATGATTTTTTCTTCGTAGAGCGCATAGCAAACGCCCATGATGCAGGCGCCGAGGACCTGGCTCTCTGCCGTTTTCACGTCGATGACCAGGCCGCAATCCTGCACAGCGACATGCTTGACCATGCGCACGATGCCGGTTTCGGTGTCGACTTCGACTTCGCTCATCTGCACGCCGCCGACGCCGCTGGACATGAGCGCGTTATTTGTACGGCCTGTGCCGGTGATGGAAGTGGCGCCGAGCTTGGCGCAGGCTTGCTTCCACGTGATTGATTTCGAAGGATCACCTTTCACCTGGATTTTGCCGTTCCAGGCTTCGAGCTGATCGGCGGAAACGCCGAGCGACGGAGCGACTTTGGCGAGCAGATCGTTGAGCGCGCCGGTCGCGGCCATGCGCGTGGAGGTGCTGACGCCGCTGACGGTCGTCGAGCCGCCAGAAGCGCCCGCCGGAGGATATTTGTTATCGCCGAGATTGACTTTCACGCCGCTGAGCGGGAGGCCAAGCGTTTCGGCCGTGACGATGTTGATGACCGTACGCGTGCCGGTGCCGAGATCCTGGCTGCCGATGTTGGTTTCAACCGAGCCATCGGGGTGGATGACGACCTGACAATTGCTCAAATTGCCGCGGCCGCCCCAGGTGTGGAGCGAAAGGCCAAGGCCGCGCTTCACCGTTCCCGAGCTGCCCTGACCGCGCGGATGCCATTTGGTTTTCCAGTCCATTAATTTCGCCGCGATGGTGAATTCTTCCTGGTACGACTTGGCGCGATCGGGCTGGACGAGATTCATGTTCTTCAACATGAAATCGAGAGGGTCCATGTTGAGCTTGGCGGCGAGATCTTCCATGGCGCTATTGGAGATCAGAGCCATCTGCGGATGATTGGGCGCACGCCAGGCTCGCGCCGGGCCAATGTTGGTGAGAATCGCAGTGTGCTTGGCGCGGACGTTGGGAACCTGGAGAATGTATGGGAATTGCGGCGCTCCGGCATCGTTGACGCCGCCCGTGCCCCAGGATTCGGAATCCCAGGCGACGAGCGTGCCGTCGCGCTTGGCGCCAAGTTTGACGCGAGCGTGCATCGAGGGACGGCAGCCGGCGACCATGAGTTCGTGGTCGCGTTCGAGCATCATTTTCACGGGGCGGCCGGTCTGCTTCGAAAGTTGCGCGCAGGCGATGCCCCAAGTGTCCGCGGCAAATTTGCTGCCGAAGCCGCCGCCCACGTTTTGCATGATGACACGAATATTGTTGGCGGGAATCTTGATGCCTTGCTGGCTGAGGCCCCCGGCATATTCGCCGGCCATGCCACTGACGTTCTGAGTCGACTCCCAGACGGTCAAATTGTCGCCATTCCATTCCGTCACCTGGCCGTGAGATTCGAGGCAGCAATGCGTGATGACGGGAAGACCATAGTGGCCTTCGCTTGTGACATCGGCTTGCTGAAATCCCTGATCCGGATTACCAGCGACGTGCTGCTCAAGCTGCTTGGCATATTGGCTTCCGGCGGTTTGCGGGTCGGCGTCCGTGACGAGATACGGAAGCGGCTCGTATGCGATCTTGATGGCGTCGGCGGCTTCCTCGGCGCGCTCTTCTGTGTCCGCTGCGACGGCGGCGATTTCCTGGCCAGCCCAACGGACTTCCTGCCCTTCGGGCACGATAATCACGACACCCTTCACGCCGGGCATCTTTTCGGCTTCGCTCGTGTCGATTTTCGTGATTTTGGCGTGCGCGTGGTCCGATGTGGCCATTTTGCCCCAGAGCATTCCGGGGCGATTAATGTCGTAAGAATATTTCGCGCGGCCGGAGGACTTTTGCGGGCCGTCGATGCGCTTGATGCGCTTTCCGATAAGCGCGCGATGATCGGCTGGAGGCCAGTGATAATCCGCCATTAGGCTACCGCTCCCTTCTTTTTCGTCATCATAGCCGCGTCAAGCACGGCGTCTTTGATCCCCATATAGGTTCCACAGCGGCAAAGATTGCCACCCAGAGACTTTTCGAGTCCTTCGCGGGTTGGGTTGGGCTCGTGTTCGAGGTATGCAGCGCAAGCCATCACAAAGCCGGGCGTGCAGAAGCCGCACTGCTGCGCATCGTTGTCCCAGAAGGCTTGGGACATCGGATGCAGTCCGCCGGAGGGTTCGAGTCCTTCGATGGTGGTGATATCGCGGCCCTCGGCGTCGATGGCCAGCGTCGTGCAGGAGTAAACCGCGCGGCCGTCGATGTGCACTGTGCAGGCACCGCAGGTGGCGCGGTCGCAGACTTTTTTCGCACCGGTGAGGTCGAGATGATTGCGCAAGGCGTCCAGGAGCGTGACGCGCGGCTCGATATTCAGGCGCTGCAGCTTGCCATTGATCTTGAGTGTGACGGGCACCTCGCCCGGGCCGACGACGCCAGCGCCGCCCGTTCCTCCGGTTTGCGGACGCGGCAATGCTTCGACGACACGATCGGCGAGCAGCGCACCCGCCGAAGCAGCAACGCTGGCGATGCCGGCTCCCTTGATGAATTGGCGGCGCGAAAGATCGGGAGTGCTTTTCTTCTCCGATTTCGCGCGAGATTTTTTCGGTTTATCCGCGACTTCTGTGCGCGGGCGTTCTTCATTCGACGACATCAGCACACCCTCCCGCTATGGAAATAATTTTGAAAATTGAATGGAATCGCAAGGAACCAATAAAACGCAGGCAGGAATTTCGTGCAAACCGATCTCCGGGAATCCTTGGAATCACCGGCAGGCTCCCCCCAGAACTGCACGCGTATGATAGTTTCAGCGGCGCGCGAAGTCAAAGGCTTAGACGGCGAGCGGTTTTGCGCGGTTGCAGGCCATTCTTGCGGCTTAGGAAAATGAAGTTAAGATGGATGAATCATGAAGGAGCGAACCAGAACGGAGCGGAAATGAGCAAGAAACTGCGAGTCTATCAGGTGGATGCATTTACGAGCGTGGCGCTGACAGGAAATCCCGCGGGCGTCGTGCCTGATGCCGCGGGATTGACGGAAGCGCAGATGCAGGCGATTGCCCGCGAACTCAACAATTCGGAAACGGCGTTTCTGCTTCCTCCTTCCAGCGCCGACCACGATGTGTGGGTGCGATTTTTCACTCCGACGATGGAAGTGCCGATCTGCGGGCATGCGACGATTGCCGCTCACTACATCCGCGCGCGTGAATTGGGGATGACGGAGGGCAGAGTTTTGCAGCGGACGGGAGCGGGTATTCTGCCTGTGGAAATTGAGCGAAACGGCGACGATTTGGAAATCATCATGACGCAGGGAGAGATCAAATTTGAAAAGGTCCTCGAGGGAGCGGACAGAGAAACGCTTTTGCGCGCATTGGGCATCAGCGAAGCGGATCTGGATGCGCGCTGCCCGATACAGATTGTCTCGACGGGGCATTCGAAGGTGCTGATTGGAATCAAGGAGCACGCAAAACTGAATTCGCTCAAGCCGAACCTTTCCGAGCTGGCGAAATTAAGCGGAGCAATCGGCTGCAACGGATATTTCGTCTTCACGCTGAGCGCCTCGGACAAGGCTTTTCTGGCCGAAGGACGAATGCTTGCGCCGGCGATTGGAATCAATGAAGACCCGGTGACAGGAAATGCGAATGGGCCGCTCGGCGCGTATCTGGTGCATCACCGGCTGGTTGCGCACGATGGCAAACAATTGACGTTCTACACCAAGCAGGGCGCGGCGATGGGGCGACCGGGCAAAGTTCGCGTCGTTGTGGATATCGAGGCGGGCGAAGCGGTGAAAGTGCGAGTCGCCGGCCGCGCGACAGTCGCCTTCCAGACCGAGATGGAGATTGGGTAGCCTCTGGATTTAGCGTCGCCGCCGGTGCGATGAAGTATGGCCACAAGCGCGCGGGCTTGATTAGCGATTCGTGACAGCTTATATTTTGTGAACTAAGCGGTATGCCGAGCATGCTGAAATCTCGCCTGGCGAATGCGCTCGCGCTCCTATTCTGTTTGTGCGTGTCAACCTGCCCGGCAAATGCCCAAGCTCCCGAAACGCATGTCGTGCCTGTAACGGTCGTCACGACGGACGGCAAGCCGGTCACGAGTCTGCAATCACAGAACATTCGCGTTCGTGAGCACGGCGTGCAAGTTAAGAGCTTCAGCTTGGATGCCGGTCCACGAAGAATTGTGCTGCTCATGGACATAAGCGGCAGCATGGGCACAACCGATCACGGAAAGCTCCGCTTAATAGTCGCTTTGGAATTGATGAAGTTGTTCCTGAACAGCGTATCTAAGGGAAATTCTCTGTCGCTTTATCAGTTTGGTGATTCGCCGAGAGAGATAGTTCCATTTACCCACGATGTAGATGCGATTCGACAAGCAATAGATTCAGTTTCCGCTCTTCGAGAAAACGAAATGGTTGGACTGACAAATATCGGAGACGCCCTGAATGCAATCTTGATGAATTCGCAGGAACCGCTAGCCTTCGGCGACTCGATTGTCATGTTCACCGACGGAGAATTTAACTCCGACAACGGGAAGCAACACGCATTCAGCTCCTTTGCGCCCGCACTAGCGCGGCGCGGCGTTCGTGTGTTTTTAGTGCTGACACAGGAAAGAGGAACGACTTTGGGCGGAGCCCAAAATGACTCTACTAGTGTAAGGCAAGCCCCACCTGCTTCATCGCATCTACCTATTCGCGGGCAATTTAGTGTCCCAGCTTCTGACGGCGAGATGGCTGTTATCAACGATTCGGAATTGTTCGCGGCAGGGACTGGCGGTGAGTCTTTCGCGCCTTTTGATTATTCAAGTACCTTTCAAACATCTAAGGTCTTTCGTTCGGACGATCTCCCGCAACGAATGAAGGCGCTTTCCGCGGCCGTTCAGAACACGTATAGATTGGAGATGCAATTCTCCAAGCCGCTCAATAGGAAGATCCGGCTGCATCTCGAAGTTATGGACGAGCAAAGCAAAGCGCTTCACAACGTCACCGTCCTTAGCCCCGACTTTGTCTATCCAGATGCTGGAGCACGCCACTAACGACCAAGCACAGTACGACCCCGACAGTTTGCGAACATTCGCGGCTTGCCTTCTACCAGTCCACCACTGCGTTGACTTGATTTGTGACGCACCCTAAGATGACGGGATGGCAGATTCTCAATCTCTCATCGGCACGACAATCAATCATTACAAAATCGTTGAGAAACTTGGCGGCGGCGGCATGGGCGTCGTCTACAAGGCCGAGGACACGAAGCTCGGCCGGTTTGTCGCGCTGAAATTTCTGCCGGACGACCTGGCCGGCGACCGGCAGGCGCTCGAACGATTTCAGCGCGAGGCGCGCACGGCTTCGGCACTCGACCACCCCAACATCTGCACGATTTACGAAATCGGCGAGCACCAAGGGAAACTTTTCATCGCCATGCAGTGCCTGGAGGGACAGACACTGCGCAACCGCATCGGCGGACGGCCCCTGCCGCTGGACATTGTGCTGGAGCTGGGGACAGAAATCGCGGACGCGCTGGACGCGGCGCATGCGAAAGGCATCGTCCACCGCGACATCAAGCCGGCCAATATTTTCATCACCGACCGCGGCCACGCGAAGATTCTCGATTTCGGGCTGGCAAAGCTGACGGTAGCGGCGAGTTCGCCGAGCGACGACACTTCGGATTCGGTGACTGCCCGTGTGGATTTGCAGCTCACGAGTCCGGGGACTGCGGTCGGGACGGTTGCTTATATGTCGCCCGAGCAAGTTCGCGGCGAAACGCTCGATGCACGCACGGACCTTTTCGCCTTTGGGCTGGTGCTCTACGAAATGGCCACGGGCCGGCAGGCGTTTTCCGGCAATACGACGGGCGTGATCCAAGAAGCGATTCTGAATCGCGATCCCGCGCCGGCGAGCCGCTTGAATCCAGATGTGCCGGAGAAGCTCGAAGAAGTCATCAATAAGGCGCTCGAAAAGGAGCGCAATCTGCGGTATCAGCATGCGTCGGAGATGCGCGCGGATTTGGCGCGGCTGAAGCGCGACACGGATTCCGGCCGCACGTCAGCGCGAATGGCTGCGCGGACGAGCGCGGTTGAATCGGGAGCGCCTTCCGGCGTGTCACAAACAGGCCGGTCGCGCGTCAGTTCGGAATTCACAGCGGCGACTGGCGTGGCTGCTGCGGCCACGACGCAGGCTTCGGGAGCGGCAGCGTCGGTCAGTGCCGTTGCCGCGAAACGCTGGCCGCTGTATGCGGGGCTGGCTGCCGTGATCGTTATCGTGATTGCCGCGGGCGCATATTTCTCCGCGCATGGCAAGCCGATGCTGACGGCGAAGGACTCGATCGTGCTTGCCGATTTCGTGAATACCACCGGCGACGCGGTTTTCGATGGCTCGCTGCGGGAGGCGCTGGCGGCGGAACTGGCAGAGTCGCCCTACTTGAACGTTACTTCCGATTCTTCAATTCAACAGACACTGCATTTCATGGAGCAGCAGCCCAACGCGCGACTGACGCCCGACCTGGCGCAACAGGTTTGCCAGCGCGACGGCAGCCGGGCCGTGCTGGACGGAACGATCGCGGGAATCGGCGATCAGTATGCTTTGACGCTGACGGCTGTGAATTGCGAGACCGGCGCGTCGCTTGCCAGCGTCGAGGTCAATGCGAATGGGAAAAACAGCGTGTTGCCAGCGCTCGGACAGGTGGCGTCGAAGATGCGTTCGAAACTCGGGGAATCGCTGGCGACAATTCAGAAATTCGATGTACCAGTCGAGATGGCGACGACAAGTTCTCTCGATGCCTTGAAAGCTTACTCCCTTGGACGGAAAGACCTGGATATGAGCTATGGCACATCGGCTATTCCGCCGCTGCAGCAAGCGGTCAGTTTGGATCCGAATTTTGCAATGGCCTATGCGACGCTTGCCACTGTTTACTCTAATGTAAACAATGGGAATAACAATCCTCAAACGATGGACAACATGAAAAAGGCCTTTGCTTTGCGTGACCGGGTCAGCGAACGCGAAAGGCTTTACATCGATTCGCATTATTATGAGTTTGTGGAAGACGATCTTGGCAAAACGGAACAGACGTACCTGCTTTGGGAGCAGACCTATCCCCGTGACGAAGTTCCGTGGATCAATCTGGGTAACGTCTACCGTCAGATGGGAAGAATGGAAGGCTCAATTCAGCAGGAGTCGATGGCGGCGCAGCTCAATCCGAGCAGCGTCGTCGCGCTAAGCCAATTGACCAACGCTTATATCATGGCGAGCCGATTCGATGAGGCGGAAGCAGTCGCGCAGCGAGGCTTGGCCAAGACTCCTAAGAACCCGGCGTATCATGGGCTGCGCTGGCAGATTGCGTTTCTGCGAGGAGATGCCGCCACGCAGAAGTCAGAGATGGACTGGCTTCGCTCGAGTGATGTGGCGGCGGCGGGTGCGGACCGGCTGCAGAGTTTCGCAGACATGAGCCTTGGGCGGATGAATGAGAGCAAGAGGCTGTTTGCCCAGCAAATTGCGGCTGCCGGCTCAAAGAGCCAGGCGTTCGAAGCGCTCGCATTTCAAGCTGGCGCAGAATGCGAGTACGGCGACACGGAGGCTGGGCGCGCTGACGCAGAAAAAACGGCGGCGATCGCGGGTACTCAGGCAGATGCGTCCGTGGCGGGAGCGTTTGCCGTTTGCGGAGACGCTGCGAGGGGCGAAGCTGCGATAGCCGCTTTGGCCAAGGCGAGTCCACAAGATTGGCTCCTCAACAATGTTAACTTGCCAATCGTTCGTGCGATTGTGGCGCTCGATCGCAATGATCCACAGCGGGCAATAGCACTCTTGCAGCCAGCAGAGCCATATCGTCTGTCGCCGGGCAGCGATTATCTGTACGTTGAAGGACTGGCAGATTTGCAGGCGAAAAAAGGCAACGAAGCAGCGGCGAACTTTCAGGCTGTGCTCAATAATCCCGGACTGTACTCGTTTGATCCGACCTACCCGCTCGCTTATGTGGGCCTGGCGCGGGCGAAAATGCTGGAAGGAGACACCGCCGGAGCACGGACGGCCTATCAGGATTTTTTTGCTTATTGGAAGGATGCAGATCCCAACATTCCAATCCTGATGCAAGCCAAGGCGGAGTACGCGAAGCTTCATTAAAGCTCCGAGCCAGAGGACGCAAGAATTGCAGGAAACTTAGGACGCATCCGGAGAATCAAAGTATTGAAAGGCCGGCAGGCAGCCCAAGATCTCATAATGGGCATGAGAGAAAAGACAATTTTTCGGCCCTGCGAGGAGAACGACGATGAAGCCGCCATTTCGCCGGACAATCAGCCGCGGGCTGCGCTTCCGTTGTCCTGAGTGTGGGCAGGGCAGCGTTTTTTCCAGCTTTTTCAAGATGAACGACAATTGCTCCGTGTGCGGACTCTCGTTTTACCCGGAGTCGGGCTACTACGCGGGCGCAATGTATCTGGATTACATGATTTCCGCGGGAATTTTTCTGGCGATTTTTGTTCCTTCGCTTTTCCTGCCCACGTTCACGCACCTTACCTACATGCAGAAGGATCTCCTGTGGGTTCTCTTTGGCGCGGTTGTGTGCCTCGGCATGGCCAAGCCTTCTTATAGCCTGTGGCTCGCGATTGATTTTTGGGTCGCGCCGTGGAAGGCGGAGCCACCCGCCAAGAAAGAGGAAGATCGCCTGGAAGTTCCACTTGTGAGCCTGACGATTCGCAGCGGCAGCGGTCGCGATTCGCACGAAGATTCGCCGCACTCTTCTGAAAACTTCTAATTGCTGGTCCGCATGGCTGGGTGCGGCTTTCTTCCGGCCGTTATTGGCTCGGCGGCTGCGGGATGCGCTTCTGCCCGCGCAATTCCTGATCCGTGAGTTGAATATCAGTTTTCGCGAAGCCGAAGAAGTTCCAAGAACCATATTTCTGCTGAATTTGTGGCAGCACTGCGTTCATTAGCTCGTCGCCCGATTTTCCCTGTGCTTGCGCCTGCGCGATAAAGTCACGCAAATCGGTCAAATAGCCGCGAAAATCGCGGACGTCCTGGACGTGGCCGACTTCACCGTGACCGGGCACGAATGTCGCGGTCGGATAATCGGCGATGAGTGTATCGAGCGATTTGATCCACGGCTTGGTGGACGCGTCGATGAGATTCGGCAGCGTGTGATCCCAGAACAGATCGCCGCAGAAGACCACGTTTGCAGCCGGATCGTAAACGACGGAATCGCCGCCCGTATGTCCGGGAAGCGAGCGCACGATGAGCTTGTGCGCGCCGAGATAAATCTCCACGCCATCTTTGTATGTAACCGAAGGCAGGCCGAGCGACTCGACCATTTCCTTCTGTTCTGGCGTGATTTTCGCGCCGAAGAATTTCAGATTCTCGGTGCGTTCCCAGGCACGCACGTTTTCCTGAGCCATTACGGTCGCGCCCGCGGCGGCGAAGATGCTGTTTCCGGCGACATGGTCGAGATGGTAGTGCGTGTTGACGACGAAGCGGATCGGCAGGTTGGTCTTCGCGCGAATCTGATTCAAAAGTTCCTGTGCTGCCGGAGCGTGCTCGAACGTGTCCACAACTGCCACGCCATCATTGCTGATGACGAATCCGGCGTTTGCTCCCGCGCGCGCGGCTTTCGCATCGGGATTGTCAATGGCCGCCCATGCGCCGTTGCCGAGGTCGTGCAGCGTGAAGGGAGCCGGCGCGTCGGCTGTCGCGGCCACGCACAGGAGTGCAAGAATCGGTATAAGCGGCGCTAGAAATTTGATTCGCATGGTTATCTTCTCCTTCTCAAAAATTCGCGCAGGCAAATCTCACTTTGTCCGCTCGGCCCGACTTCAAAAAGGCGGCTATTCTATCTTGGGGCGCGACTCTGGCCAATGAAATAGCATCTTCGGACTGCCGATGACTCACCGCAAAATCTGATGGGAAGAACTATGGATGAAGAGAGTAGTAGCTTGCTCCGGCGCAGCCGCGGCAGAGCGTACGGCCGGCGACGACCACTTCGCGCTTGAAGTTGATTCCTTCGCCGCATTTTTCGCAGATCACGCGCGGAGCTTTGAAGCCCGGCAAATCCTCGGCGGGCACTTCCACGCGCACGATGCTTTTATCGAACAACTCTTCGTCCGAAAGTATGCGGTATGCGTTTTGCTGCGCGTGCTCTTTGTCCAGTGCCGGAAACATTTCCTGAGCGCGGGTTTTGGAATCTTCCCGCGCTACGATTCGCGCGCCGCGGCCGGTTTGCAAATCAACGAACGTGGCGGCCATTTTGCCCCAGTCGAGAAATTTCAAACTGCGCTTGCCGAGGCGACAGCCTGCGACGAGAGCCACAGCATCCGTTGCGCAGCGATCAATCTCAACGTACGTGACGAAACGCTTGCGCTCACGCTCAGGATCTTCGATGCCAATTTCGCGCAGCCCCAGCATCGCCAGACGCACTCCGAGGATTTGTCCTGCGCAGATGTGACCGTGCGCCTGTGCGGCCAGTTCGAGATATTCATCTAGAGTTTTCATCGCGGCTTGTGCGAATCATACGGCGCAGCGACGGCCGAGGGACAGCAAAATTATTGCGCGGACAGTTCGGCTCGAGTGGAAGAAGAAACCGCTGGACGATTCCGCTTGCGCATGACGAATGCACCGATGGTTACGGCGATGCCGAAGACAAAAAAAAGGCCATCGCGCACCAGCGTCCACGTGTCGAGCTTCTCATTCGGACCGAAACAACCACAATTGATAGCGAGATGCAGTGCGTAAGAGCGGATCACGACGCCGTAAAACATCGTGAGCAGGAGAGTCGCCGCAATGCACACGTAGGGCAGTGCAAATCCCGCGAGAAGAAGCAATCCCACAGCCAATTCCAGCCACGGCAGGGTATGCGCAAAGGGCGAAACAGCCCAGGCAGGCAATATCTGATACGAATCGACCTGCATGGCGAAAAACGTCATGGATAAATTGAGGGACGACGGCGTGACTTCCAGTGAGCGCAAGGTCCAAGGCGTGGCATTCAACGGGCGGAGTTTGCCGTAAGCTGCGGCAAGAAATATGACTGCCAAAGCCAGCCGGCCAATCAGAAGCAAGATGCGGCCTTTCGTCCATTGTGTGGCAGTGGGCATGGGATTATTTCTGGCTCAGGAGCTGGTCAAAAAACTCCCTCAGCAGGGGCCAAGACATCGCGCCGACAATCGGAGGATAGCGCTCGCCACGATGGGTGATAATCGAAGTAGGAGTTCCATTGACCGGAATCAATTCGCCGAGCGCGACATCATGCTGAATATCGGCATCGAGGGCGCAGCCTTTGATTTCTTCCTGCGTATTGACCAGGCAGCCCTTCATTAATCTCTGAACTCGTTCAAACTCGGCAGGCGTCAGCGCCTCTTTGACAAACGGCTCCATGACGCCCTTGGGATTCTCTGTGCCGTACTCCGACCAGGCCATTTGATTGTCAAAGAGAGCCCGTTCCACGGCTTCGAATTTGCCGATGCGCGCCGCTGCATTTACCCAGCGCGCGGCCCGGCGGGAATACAGATGGCCGGGAATAGGGAAATCGCGATGAATCAAGTAGACCTTTCCTTCGGCAACATAAGTATCGATCATGACTTTGAGCGTATTCTCGTAGAACTCATCGCAAGTGGGGCATTCATAGTCGTCAAACACTTCCATCTTGATCGGTGCATTCGGATTGCCAAGGGATTTCTCTGCGGTAAAGCGCGCCAATTCGGCAGGAGTCTGGGAGAAAACCGATTGCACAGACAAAATGGGAAGCAGGCAGAGAAACGCGGCCGCCGAGGCAATTCCTAGTGTCCGAAGGTGATGGCGACTGGGATTTTCGTTTGTTGAGCGGCCAGGTAGCGTCATGCGGTTACCTTTGGCTGAGGAGCTGGTCGAAGAACTGCTTCATCAGCGGCCACGAAATCGCGCCCGCGCCCGGAGGATACTGCTGCCCGCGGAACGTGATGATGAATGTGGGAGTCTGCGTGACTGGAACCAACTGGCCGATGGCAATGTCGTGCTGAATTGCGGCATCCACAGCGCAGCCCTTGAGCTCATCGTGTGAATCCGATTCGCAACCTTCCATCAGGCGATCCACGCGCTCGAATTCGGCGGCCGTCAACGCACCTTTCACAATCGGCTTGATGTTTCCCTTGGGATTCTCGGTTCCGTATTCTGACCACGCCATTTGATTATCAAAAAGCGCTCGCTCGACAGCCTCGAATTTTCCGATACGCGCCGCGGCATTCACCCAGCGAGCCGCTTGGCGCGAATACTCGTGCATAGGCAGAGGGAAATCGCGATGAATCAAATACACTTTTCCCTCGGCGACGTAGCTGTCGATCATTGGCTTGAGAGTTTGCTCGTAAAACATACCGCAGGAAGGACATTCGTAGTCGTCGAAGACTTCTATTTTGATGGGCGCACTTGGCAAGCCGAGAGACTTTTGAGATGAAAGATCAGTGGGCTGCGTGGTCGCTGACTTTTGCGGGCCCTTGGGAACAGGCAAGGCGTCCAGCGCGATTGTCAGCAAGAATGCAGCGGATACTATCGTTAGAAATCGTAGGCTAGTGCGACTCAACTGTTCCTCCGAATGAGATCCAAACGAAGCCTTATTCTAGCGCGAATCGGGAACCGCAGTAATTCGAATTCCAAAACCCTTGTCAAGATTGAAAAGCCTTGAACGCTTCGACGTGAGATGCTGGGCGCAGTGAAACGCGATGCTTGCGCAATGGAATCTATTGGCTTGGGGATCGATAAGGTGAAGAGAGATGTGACGGTGGCGGCTAAGTGCTTCCGCGACAATATAATACGAGCGCATTCAATAAACTTGACAACAGCATGCTCAATGTGTAGAATGCACTCCTGTAAGCATATAGCTATGATTCGGCGAATTTCAATGTGAGTCATTAAGACCCAGGAGGGGCATCACCAATGAGCAAGATTATCGGAATTGACCTCGGCACGACGAACTCCGTTGTGGCCGTTATGCAGGGAGGGGAGCCGACCGTCATCCCCAATCAGGAAGGCGCGCGCACAACGCCCTCTGTGGTAGCGATCACGAAGACTGGTGAGCGTCTGGTTGGCCAGGTAGCCAAGCGGCAGGCGATCACGAATCCGGAGAATACTGTCTACTCGATCAAACGGTTCATGGGCCGGCGCTATGACGAAGTTGGCGAGGAGATGAAGCGCTTGCCGTATAAAGTCGTCCGTGGCCCGCATGACGATGCCCGCGTGGAAATCTCCGGCAAGACGTATAGCCCGCCGGAAATCTCCGCCATGATTTTGCAGAAACTGAAGACCGCCGCGGAGGATTTTCTTGGCGAAAAAGTGAGCAAAGCGGTGATCACAGTTCCGGCGTATTTCAACGACGCGCAGCGCCAAGCCACCAAGCAAGCTGGCGAAATCGCGGGCATGGAAGTGCTGCGCATCATCAACGAGCCGACCGCGGCAGCGCTGGCGTACGGCCTCGACAAGAAGAAAGACGAGACGATTGCTGTTTATGACTTGGGCGGAGGGACGTTTGACATTTCGATATTGGAGGTCGGTGAAGGCGTCGTCGAAGTGAAATCAACGAACGGCGATACACATCTGGGCGGCGATGATATCGACCAGAAAGTCGTCGAATGGATTGCTGCCGAATTCAAAAAAGACAATCCGAATATCGATCTGACAAAAGACCGCATGGCTTTGCAGCGCCTGAAGGAAGCAGCCGAGAAGGCCAAGATCGAACTATCGCAGTTGCAGGAGACGGAAATCAATTTGCCGTTTATCACGGCGGATGCCTCCGGGCCGAAACATCTGGTTTTGAAGTTGAACCGCGCAACGCTGGAGCGCTTGATGGAGGATTTGCTGCAGCGCACGGTTGGGCCGGTGAAGCAGGCGCTTTCCGACGCGGGGATCACACCAGACAAAATTGACGAAGTGGTGTTGGTCGGGGGTTCGACGCGCATTCCGCGCGTGGTGGACATCGTCAAGAGCCTCTTCAACGGCAAAGAACCGCACAAGGGCGTTAATCCGGACGAAGTGGTCGCGGTCGGCGCGGCGATTCAGGGCGGAGTGCTCGGCGGGGAAGTGAAGGACATTCTGCTGCTCGACGTGACGCCGCTTTCGCTGGGCGTCGAAACGATGGGCGGCGTGATGACTGTGCTCATCCCGCGCAATACGACGATTCCGACGCGTAAAGCGGAAATGTTCTCGACGGCGTCTGACAATCAGACGTCGGTTGAGATTCACGTACTGCAAGGCGAACGGCCTGTCGCCAGCGGCAATCGCACGCTCGGAAAATTCCATCTCATCGGGATTCCTCCCGCGCCGCGCGGCGTTCCGCAGGTCGAAGTCACGTTCGATATTGACGCGAACGGCATTTTGAACGTATCGGCGAAGGATATGGCTACGAACAAGGAGCAAAAGATCACCATCACAGCATCGACTGGCCTTAGCAAGGAAGAAGCTGAACGGATGCGCAAGGAGGCGGAGTCGCACTCGGACGAGGACAAGGCCAAAATCGCTGAAGCTGAAGCGCGCAATCGTTGCGACAATCTCACATATCAGACGGAAAAGTTGATTCGCGAAAATCGCGACAAGCTCGCGGAAGCAGACGTCAAAGCGGCGGAAGAGGCGATCGAAGTAGCCAAGCGGGCGCTCGCCGAGGGCGGCGCGGAAAAACTCAATGCAGCGGTGGATCAGCTGACGCAAGCGTCGCACAAACTTGCCGAGGCTCTCTATCGTGCGCAAGCGGCATCCGGCGCCGCTGCCGGAGCGCAGCCGGGGCCGGGAAGCACAGGGCAGGGCGCGGCTGCGGACAGCAATCCGAAGCCGGGCCAGGGCGAAGTTGTCGACGCTGAATATGTCGACGTTGACGAGTCGAAGAAGCCGAATTAATTCGAGCGCAAAGTGCTTCGGGTGGGTGTGACTCCGCCCGGAGCACAGTTTTTTTCACAAAAAGAAAGCAGGGGGGATCGGCTTTGACGGAAGATTCGGGGGGAATCAAGAGGTCGGGTCCGCCGCAAGCGGTCCAAAAGGTTCGCGAGAATTATTTTCTTGTGCAGATTTTGCTGACGGCCTCGCCTTCCGCGGATTGGCGGCGGCTTTTCTATGAGGCAAGGCACGAGAAGGGAACCGGCTTTGAGCCGCGCTCGGTGGAAATTTCCGGCGCGCTGATGCGTTTTCGCACAGAACCGCAGGCGGTGGAGCAGCGCGTGAAGCTGATTGACCAGTGGACTGCCTTCGCCAACGAAAAAGATGCGGCCATGGGCAATCGCAATGAAGAGCAGCGCCGCAAGCGCGAAGAGCTGGCGCGCGAGACTGAGGAATTGAGCCAGTGGAACGGCCGCTGGGCCAAGCTTTAGATTGCCAGCATTCCAGACGCTGAGAAATTGACGCTCGGATGTACGAAACGCAGAAATCGCGGCCCTGATACAAACAACATATGCCGACAACAACCAAACAAGATTATTACGAACTCCTTGGCGTTCCGCGCAAAGCGCCATTGAAGGACATTCGCCAGGCCTATCGCAAGCTTGCCCGCAAGTATCATCCTGACCTGAATCCCGGCGATAAATCGGCTGAAGAAAAATTCAAGCAGATTCAGGAAGCCTACGAAACGCTTTCCGATCCGAAAAAGCGCCAAATGTACGACCAATTCGGCTTCAACGGGCCAAATGCACAAGGCGCACCGGGCGGATATGGGTACGCGGGGCAGGGCGCGCCTCCCGAAGATGTGCAGTTCGATTTCGGCGGCTTCGACTTTGGCGGAGCGGGCGGCACGAGCTTTCGCGACCTTTTCAGCCAGGTCTTTCGCGGCGCGAACGCTTCGCGCGCGGCGACACAAGCGGAGCCAGGTACAGACCTTGAATATCAGATTGATATTTCATTTTCCGAAGCAATGCGCGGAGCAGTGAAGAAAATTACGATTGCGCGGCTGGATGTTTGCTCCGTCTGCCACGGAACGGGCGCGCAGCCGGGGACGAGCCAGCAGGTTTGCCCCACCTGCGGAGGCTCAGGGCATATTACGCAAGTGAGCGGGGGCATGCGTTTTCAGATTGCGTGCTCACGCTGCGGCGGCACAGGTAAGTTGCACACGGTTTGCCGCACGTGCGGTGGCGAAGGACGTGTGCGCCGCGCGGATACGATTGACTTTCGCATTCCGCCGGGAGCGCAGACAGGTTCGCGTTTTCGCGTTCCGGGACGCGGCAATGCCGGAACGCTTGGCGGGCCGGCGGGCGACCTTTACGTCATCACGCGTGTGGAACAGCATCCATTTTTCGAGCGGCGCGGCGACGACCTTTACACGATCGTGCCTGTGACGGTGACGGAGGCGGCACTCGGAGCGAAAATCGAAGTGCCTACGATTGACGGCCGCGCCCAAGTGCGTATTCCGCCGGGGACAAGTAGCGGCAAGGTTCTGCGCCTGCGCGACAAAGGCGCGCCATCAGTGCGGCGGCAGGGACACCGCGGAGACCAACTGGTTGAGGTACGTGTGGTCGTGCCACGGCCGGAAGACGAACGAGTGCGGCAACTCTTGCGCGATTTAGCCAAACACGACACGGAAGACCCGCGAAAAGAAATCTTTTCGCATGGCGCTCTATAAGAGGAACGACGAATGGCGCGTCCGAGAAAAAGGGCCAAGGCTGGATACATGATCAGCGCCGTTGCGGAACTGTATAAGCTTCATCCGCAAACGCTGCGCCTCTACGAACGCGTGGGTCTGCTGAAACCGTCACGTTCGCAGGGCAACACGCGCCTTTACACCGATCAAGATCTCGAACGACTCGAAGTGATTTTGACGCTCACTCGTGAGCTCGGAGTGAATCTCGCGGGAATCGAAATCATCCTCAACATGCGCGACAAAATGTCAGAGATGCAGCATCAGATGGAGGCCTTTATCGGGTTCGTGCGCGGCGAACTGGCCAAAGGCTTTAGCGCCGAAGATCGCCGCGCAATGCGCAATGCCATTGTCCGCGCCATTCCGCCGAAGGCTATTCACATCGAGAAGTAGGATTTTTTTCTTTCGACAGGAAAATAGAAAGAGGCAGCTAACCGCAGGTTTGAAATTACCAGCGAGGCTCGCGAGGCTGGCGTGCGGAGTCGCGATAATCTTCGGTCGAAAAACGATCTTTTCCGCCTCCGCCACGATTTCCTCCGCCACGGTTCCCGCCACCTTTGTTAAATCCGCCGCCGCGCTTGGGGCCGGCTTCACCCTTGGGGCGCGCTTCGTTAACCTTCAAATTTCTGCCCCCGACTTCTTTTCCATCGAGGCCTTGGATCGCGGCAGATGCTTCCGCATCATTGGGCATCTCGATAAATGCAAAGCCGCGCGCGCGTCCCGTTTCACGATCCTTGGCGATGTGCACGCGCGCCACCTGTCCGAAGGGAGCAAAAAGCTCGCGCAATTCATTTTCGGTCGTCTGAAAGTTCAAGTTGCCAACAAACAGACTCTTCATGGCAGGTTCGCTCCTTGGGTCTTAACCGTGATGCCTTCGCCAGAGACCTTGCGCCAGACTGCACGACAAACGGCTACGGCGCAAATCGAATCTTTGTCTGAAAACGCGCGGATTATAGCACGGAAATATAATAACTCGATTGTAGCGCCCGCCCAATCGGCGGCTATCAGAACCAAACATGCGTAACTGTCGAGTATCCACAGCTTCCACATCTGTGCACAGGATGTCTGCTTGCGCGGGTGGCACGCTGCGCATATCCTTGCGTTATGGCTCAAGCGGATTGCCCGAATTGCGAGGGGACCGGCTGGAGAATTGTCGAACGGCCGGATGGAAACGCTGAAGCGCAAGTTTTCGTACCAGCAAATAGCTCTCGTGCCGGTTCAGCTGCAGGTGAACCGAAGACGGTCTGGGCTGTCCCGTGTGACTGTACCGCCGGAGATCGCCGTGACCGCGTACTTGACCGCGCGCGGCTGCCACGGCGTTACCTGCACTGCAATTTTGAAAGCTACGACACAGACCTCGATTACCGGAGCGGCGAAGCCAAGGCATGGAATCGCAGCTTGGCGCAAGCGAAGGTTGTTGTGCAGGCGTTTGCCCGTGATTTTCCCGTGGGCACAGAGCATGGACTATTGTTAATGGGGCCATGCGGCGTGGGCAAGACGCATCTGGCGGTTGCGGCGCTCGAAGAAATCGTGCAACGAGGCCACTCTGGGCTTTTTTATGACTACCGCGAACTGCTAAAGGAAATTCAGGATAGTTACAATCCGGAGAGCAATTCGACGGAGATGAGCGTCCTCGATCCCGTGCTCAAAACAGAAGTCTTGTTGCTGGATGACGTAGGCTCTTCGAAGCCTTCGCCGTGGGCGCTCGAGACCGTTGGACACATTCTCAATACGCGCTATAACGAACACCGCGTGACGCTCTTGACGTCAAACTTCCTGGATAAGGATTTTAAACGGCCGGCTGCCACTCTGCCTTCAGGGGAGGCCATTGCTGTGCCCGGCGGCGATACGCTCGAAGATCGCGTCGGAATGCGCATTCGCTCGCGGCTCTACGAAATGTGCCGCACAGTCGAAATTGTCGCGCCGGATTACCGCAAGGAAGTCCGTCACGCGGGTTTTCACGCATAGTTTCGATTCCCGCCGCTCCGGATTTGACAATTATTTTGTACGGCAGAGAATCGTGTGTTCGGGATCGATCGCAAGTTTCTGGGGACGCACGCGCGATTCGAAGCGGAAGTCCGTCGAGCTTCCCGTCGTAACCACATTGCCGAGGTAAATCGTTTCCTTTGTCCGCGGGTTTGCCAGAGTTTCGTAGATCGGGACTGATTCCGTGAACGCGCCTGGGACGCCATCCTGTTGCAACGTGCCCTCGATTTCGAATTGATCTCCCCGCGGACGTACATGAAATGTCGCGCTGTATTCCGGAATTCCTGTGGAGCGCACCCACTCGTCGAAAAACCAATCCACGGAGTGGTCATTCTCAAGATCCATGGACCGCGTCATGACATGATTAACCTCTTCTTCGAATTGCTCAGTCGAGAGCGGCTGGAAGCGATATTTTTCGAGAACATTTCGCAGGAGTTCCGCGAATCGGGCGTCGGGATTCCTTGCGTGAGGATCACGCAGCATCATGCGAAGCATGTGAATCACCCAGGCGCCCTTGTCGTAGATGATTGTGTTGTAGGCGTCGGGCGATCTAGAGGAATCCACGCGATATCCGAAATCAAGCGGGCCGGCCTGCTCGATTGTTTCTTCGCCAGAGGGCACTTTCGCGAGGAGCGCATCGCGATAGATGGAAAGCCAGCGGTCCATGGAATGTTTCCCCGGATGGCGGCTCTCGTCATACATCAGAGACAAATAATCGGCCACGGCCTCTTCCAGCCAGACGTCTCGGTAGCTTGCCGCGTCGACGACGTTGCCCCACCACTGGTGGGCGACTTCGTGGTAAGGAACCAGTCTTTGCACTTCTTCCTGCGCTTCCACTGCCAATCCTGCCTGCTGTTGAGCCTGTGGCGGAAGGAAAACCAGTGTCGTCAAATAGAGAAGGCCAGGCCAGCCCTGGCCAAAAGAGCCGGGGATTTGGGAGACGTCCAGTTCGGGGAAAGGGAAAGGGCCGTCCAGTTTTTCGTAGTAATCCACGGAGCCCGCAAGACTTTTACCGAGGTCCTTCAACACTCCGGCGGGATTGGGCAATAGGCCCTGAGTGCCGGTAGCGTCAATCGACTGCTGGATCTGGCCAGGTAACAAACGATCGGTCGAGTTCTGCTGCAATCGATTTACGATCGCCTGCTCGAGATCGTGGTTTGCGAAAAGATTGATTGCCGGGTTGCCAGGAACAGTCAGGGAGGCATAATCGCCCAAATTAAATCCTACGACAGCAACAGGAGAAGATGTATGCCAATGGCCCGTGCGGGCTGAGCCTTCGTCTGCCGTTTCTATTTGTTGCCCCGTGGCAACGAGTGTCAGATGCTTTGGCCAGCGGAACTTCAAGTCGTAAGGCACGAATAATTGCTGTCCGGCCACGCGCGCATACCAGCTCCCGCGATCGCCAACGAAAAACACTCCATTGCCGGCATCCTCAATCACGGTTCCCGAGTATGTTACGCGGAGGCGATATTCATCGTTGGGCGGGGCCTCGGCCGGCAATACGACGAATAGCGCATCGTTTCCTCTTCGGGCGATTTCCTGACGGCTCAAATCCTGGTTCTGGAAAAACGGTAGTTTCTGACCGGCGGAATCCGTGACGCTCTGTACTCGCAAGGACCGTGAAAGCTCCAATTCGAGCATGCGCTCGTAATTGCCATGAATCCTCAGATGAATTTCGGTTGTGCCTGAGAGGCTCAGGTCGTCGTTGATCGTTGTGTCTATCCCATAGTCCAAGGGCGTGAATTCAGCAAGCGGAGCGGGAAGATTTGGAGCGGCAAATGCGCTCCATGTGTCGAGATAAGAAGCGCCATTTGCGTCGCGGACTTGGCCAATGGTCACCGTGTCGGCGCGCTGCTCGTCCACATAGGCATCAAAAGGATCCATCGTTTCTGAGCTTAGCGCGGCATAGAAATAAGGTTTCGGCGAGGCCGAAAGCCAGTCCTCCATCGCGCGAAGTGTCAATCCCGGATTTAGTTTTGCCACGATGGGCGCCCATGTTCGCACGAATTCAGGATCGTTCGACGCAGTAGCCTTTTGGTCCGCCAACTCGCGCTCGATTTCCTTGCGGAAGCTATCATCGAAACGCAGGTAGGCCTGCGAAATGTCCAGATCGATCAAGGGGACTTTCAAAAAACGAAATACAGAGGCTCGCTCGGCGGCATTGGGCGGCAGCGCGAAGAAATGCCCTCGGCCAAGGAAAACGGCTCCTGTAACGCGGCCGTCGACGGCCATCAAGAAAGCAAACTTGCCATCCCCTAAAGTGAGCGCCACGCCATCGCGGCGCAGCGTCAAGTCTCGAACTGCATAGATGCGCGACGGATCCACCTGGACCGTGCTCAACGATTGATAGAGCTCCTCCGAAGTCTGCGTTTGTGGCATCGGAGGAGCCTGCATCGCGGACGTGGCGCCATTGACAAGAAAAAATCCCGCGATGATTAGGAACCTGCCGAACATGTCTTTGACTCTAGCAACTTGTGGCATATACCGGCAAGTCATGAGCAGACGTATTGCTTTGTGAGTGTGGCGCGGATGGAAGCAGTCCCGATGCACGAGAAATGCCGGCCTTCTATATTGTTGCGAGCAAGCCAGCGAGCAATGCAGCATGTTGCAGAAGTCCGCGAATCACCACGTGTTCTTTGGGGCTGTGCGCTCCGTCGCCGACCGCGCCCATGCCGTCGAGTGTAGGGATGCCCAAAGCGGCGGTGAAGTTGCCGTCTGATCCCCCGCCCGTCGATGCTTCGTTGAGGTCAAGCCCCATCTCGCGCGCCAGTTCGCGCGCGAGCTGAAAGAGCTTGCGCGATCCCGCGGAACGTTCCATCGGCGGCCGGTTCACTCCGCCACGGACTTCAATTTTCGCACCGGGCATAATTGGCCGTATCGCATGGAGCCGCCGATTCAGCGCAGCAGCATCTTCCGCACGCGTTGCACGGACATCAATGCGCGCGCATGCGCGATCCGGGACGACGTTTGTCGCCGTCCCGCCTTCGACGACATTCGCCTGCAACGTAATCCCCCGGCGCGGATTGTTTAGCTCCATCAATCGCGCAATTTGCAGTGAAATTTCGTGCACGGCATTGACGCCGCGCTCAGGATCGATTCCCGCGTGTGCGCTGCGGCCGGTGACAGTCAGCTGCGCCTCGCCGACGCCCTTCCGCTGAGTCTTGAAACGGCCGTCCAATCCAAACGAAGGTTCGAGCACGAACACCGCGTCGCTCTCGCGCGCCGTGTTTTCGATTGCTCTCCGAGAGCTATGGCTACCTGTCTCTTCGTCCGACGTCCACAGGAATGTAAATTTCTTTCGCGGGCGGATGCCGAAAGCCCGCAGCGCGTCGACGGCCGCGAGCGCAATCGTTAACCCGCCTTTCATGTCGAATGTGCCCGGTCCCCACGCGCGTCCATTCGCTATTAGGAATGGCATTTTCCTGAGCGTGCCCAGCGGATAGACCGTATCGAGATGGCCAAGGATCATGATTTGCCCTGAAGGACGTCCGCGCCCAAGCCACAGGTCTGCGCCGATATGGTTTCCACGTTCTCGTTGCCGCAAGAGGCGGACTCGCGCACCTCGGTGATTCCATTCCTTCGCAACCATCGCGCCGAGTTCGTCCACGGCCGCCTTATTGTCTGTGGGTGACTCGATTTCAACCATGGTTTTCATCAAACGCAGGATTGACGTTTCGTGATCGCTCATCCAGTTGAGCAAATCCCTCATCGAAATCGTCGTTGCTTTGACCAATATCATGTGGCGTATCCTAACAACCGCGCAGGCATTCAGCAACGCCATGCGCGCTTTGATTTGGTTTCACCCGCACGGTAGCGCAAATTCCTGTTTTGTGCTCGCCGGTGCGTCCGGTATATTGGTTAAGCGCGCCTGTGCGGATTTTCTTCGGAGTTTTAGCCAGGGAAAGCGATTGTCTGCCCTTCATCTTTCCCGGTGGTTGCCGGCAGCGCTGTCAAAAGCATGAGCCAAGACGTCACCAAATATCTCGAGAGGGCCCGCAAACACCTGGAGAAGAACAAGCTTCAGGACGCCATCGCTGATTACCAGGCGGCGCTCGAAGCGTTCCCGAATCACCCCGAAGCGACACAAATGCTTGCAGACCTTTACGTTCGCAGCGGAGATTTGGTCCAGGCGGCCTATTATTACGGATTGCAGTTTGATCGCTTGGCGGAGTCTGGAGATATGGTCCGCGCCACGGCGATTTTCACCCGCCACTTAAAATCGTATCCGCAGCCGGGGCACAGGCTCGTCCGTTACGCATTCCTGCTCCAGAAGCAGAATCGCACCACTGAAGCGATCGAATGCTATGTCGCGGCCGCGCAGAAGTTTGGCGATCAAAACGATTGGAAATCACAATTCGAATGTCTGCAGCGCGTCGCTCATCTCGATCCGGAAAATGCGGACCGCCAGACGCAACTGGCAAATCTGGCGGAGAAATTGGGCAATGCGGAGACCGCCGGTCGCGCCTATCTCAGGGGCGGTCAGCTTGCGCAGGCAGCTGGAGAATACGATCGCGCGCTCGAACTTTTCTCCCATGCTCATCGCATTACTCCAGGCGATCGCAGTGTAACTTTGCTTTTTGCTGATGCGCGCCTGCATCGTGGCGATGCTGCGGGTGCTGTTGCTTTGCTCCAGCCATTTGCTCCCGCAGATCCGGCGGACACAGCCTTCTTAACAACATTTGGCGAAGCTTTGCTGCTGACGAATCAACTGGATTCGGCGCGGGATGTTCTGTTCGCGTTGTGCAAGCAGAAGCCCGAGGGCTTTGACATGCTTTTCCAGCTCGCGGAGCGTTACATCGAAGCAGGCAAAGAAGAGCAGGCCGTGTCCGTCCTGGATCAAGCCAAAGAGTGGATGCTTGCCATTCGTAACGAATCGATTTTCGCGACGCGCCTCGACATGATTGTCGAAGCTCATCCCAAATGTCTTCCGCTGATTCAGTTTTGGGCCAAGGTCTATGATCAGCTCAATCGCGAAGTGAAATATTTCGACGCGCTTGTCCGCCTCTTTGATGTTTCCTTGGCATGCAACAAGATTGACGCGGCCTGTGACGCGCTGGACCGCTTGGTGGAAATTGATCCCTACGATTACCGCATTCATGAACGCATTTCGAAACTTGAGGGCAAGGCCAGCCCTGCATTTCTGCGCAACATAAGTGTTCGAGCGGCCAAAGCCTCCGGAGGCCCACAGGGAACGCAGGCCACGGGCGGTACCGGCCTCGGCCTCGGCGATTCCGTGCGTGCACAGGCCTCGGAGGAAGAGAGTGCAGGAGAAAAGGTACAGCGCGCGATTGACGATCTGATCGTGCAGGCTGAGATCTTCCTGCAGTATTCCTTGCAGAGCAAAGCCGTGGAGCGCCTCGAGCGCATCGCCGAATTGTATCCGGGGCAGGAAGAAAAGAATGACCGCCTGCGGCTGCTCTACGAACGCGCGAATTGGTGGCCCAAGGGTTCGACAGCCCGTACGCAAGCTTCGGCGGCGGCCCCCACTCAGGGAGCTGTTCTGCCAATCTCTGCCGTAAGCGCCGCGGCGGCAGCCGACACGCATCGCGATTTGGCGGAAATCGCGGAAATTACTCGTCTGATGTATCGCGAAGTCACGCCACGCGAAGTTTTGGGCACCGCCGTGCGCGAGATCGGCAAGTATCTCAACGTTCGCCGTTGCATCGCCGTGGTCGGCGCTCCCGGCAAGGCTGCTCCAATCGTTTCGGAATTCTCACCCAGCGGACTGAAAGCGGCTGCTGCCGCGGCCGTAGCGAAAGTCGCTGCGCGTCTTGCCAAGGCGTCGCCCGACGCGGTTGGCGGAATTTCCATGACCGTGTCGGAGTTCTCCGAAATGCGCGCCCTCGAAGTGGAAACGATTCTCGGCGTGCCTCTCACGGACAAGGACACGCAGTCGGCTGCCGGCGTGCTCTTTCTCGGGGATACGGTTTCGCGGCAGTGGAAGCCCAATGAGAGCTTTTTCCTTCAAGCCATCGGCGACCAGATAATGATCTCCGTGAATCACACGCGGCTGCGTTCGCTGGTCCGCACGCTCGCCGTTGCCGACGAGAAAACCGGCCTGCTGGGGCGCGGCGCTTACATCGATTGTTTGCTTGCCGAGTCCAAACGCTCGCGCATGCAAGGCACGCCCCTGACGCTCATCATTTTGCAAATGGATCACGGACCGGAACTCCTGCGCCAGGAAGGCGACGGGGTCCTCGAAGCTTATTTGAACCAGCTCGCGCGATCGCTTGAGCCTTCTATTCGCCAGGGAGACCTTGCCGTGAAATATACGACCTGGTCGCTCGCTTTTGTGCTTCCAGACACGCCACGCGAGAATGCCGAGGCGCTGGCGGCGAAGCTGCGCCTTGCGGCGGCTCAGGTTCAGCCGAACTGGGCCAGTTCTCCAATCACGTTTAGCGCCGTTGTGGCCGATGCCGCTGCGCGGGCATCCGATGAAAATGAGGACCGGGTCACAGAGTGGATCAACCGCGCGGAGTCCGGATTGGATGAAACCCGTCATCGTGGCGGCAATACACTGGTAACTCTGGCTGCGCCGCAGCCGGCATAGCACGGATAATTTCGAGGAGGAATCATGTTTCCCACAGATGTTGTGATTCTCGCTGGAGCGCGCACGCCTATGGCACGCTACAATGGAGAATTTGCAAACATTTCTGCGATTGACCTTGGTGCAATTGCTTCGAAGGAAGCAGTCAAGCGCTCCGGCGTGGACCCTGGCGAAATCGAACACGTTGTCTTCGGCAACGTACAGCAAAGCAGCTCAGACGCACACTATGGCGCGCGGCATGTTGGTCTGAAAGCCGGATTGAAAGTGGAAACTCCCGCCATAACCGTAAACCGCCTTTGTGGCTCCGGTATGGAGTCCATTAGCCAGGCCGCGCAGCGTATTCTGCTCGGCGAGTGCCAAACGGTTCTTGCGGGCGGAATGGAAAACATGACGCAAGTGCCGCATGTGATTCGCGGCGCGCGCTCCGGTTTCCGTCTCGGCGAAGGCAAACTCGAAGATGCGCTCATGGCCGGCCTTCTCGATCCCATCAGCGGCTGCACGATGTCTGACACGGCCGAGAATCTCGCCGTCGAATACAAAATCACGCGCAAGGAAGCCGACGAATACGCGCTCCGCAGCCAGCAAACGGCTGAAGCTGCTTACAAAGCATGCCGTATGAGCGAAGAAATCATTCCCGTCGAAGTCGGCAAGGGCAAGAAAGCTCATCTTTTTTCTCAGGATGATCATCGCCGTCCGGACACGACCATGGAAAGTCTCACTGCGCTTCCCGCCGCGTTCCGCAAGGATGGAATCGTCACTGCGGGCAACGCGAGCGGCATCGTTGATGGCGCAGCGGCGGTCGTGATGACCAAAGAATCTGTCGCCAAGCAGCGTGGCTGGAAGCCCCTCGGCCGCATCGTTTCGTGGGCAACCGCTGGCGTCGAACCGCGAATCATGGGCATTGGCCCCGTGCCTTCGAGCAAGAAGGCGCTGGCGCTTGCAGGCCTTAAGCTCGAACAAATCGATCTGATCGAAGTGAACGAAGCCTTCGCGCCACAATATCTTGCCGTCGAAAAAGCCCTGGGCCTGAATCGTGATAAGACCAACGTGAATGGCGGCGCGATCGCCCTCGGCCATCCGCTGGGCGCGACAGGCACGCGCATGATTCTCACGCTGCTTTTGGAGCTGCGCCGCCGCAATCAGCGTTACGGGCTCTCGACCGCATGCATCGGCGGCGGGCAAGGCATCGCCGTGATCGTCGAGTCCATGGCGTAGCATTCATGATTTATCGATTCCATACTCATATAGGAGAACGGAATGGCTATTGAAAAAGTCGGAGTCGTCGGTTGCGGATTGATGGGCTCTGGAATTGCACAGATCGCTGCGCAGGCGGGCTGCTCAGTCGTTGTTCGTGAGGTCAGCGAAGAGCGCCTGAGCAAAGGCATCGCCTCGATTGAAAAGAGCCTCGCGAAATTCGTCGAGAAGGGAACTCTTTCCGCTGCGGATCGCGACGCCGCGCGCGCACGCCTTCGCGGGACAACGAAACTCGAAGATTTGAAGGACTCCGACCTCGTCGTCGAAGCCATCATCGAGCAATTGCCGGATAAGCGTGAACTTTACGCTGCGCTCGACAAAATCTGCCCCAAGCACACGATTTTCGCCAGCAACACTTCTTCGCTTTCCATCACCGAGATGGCCTTTTTCACCGCCCGCCCCGACCGCTTCATCGGCCTGCATTTTTTTAATCCTGTCCCGCTGATGAAGCTCGTGGAAGTGATTCGCACGATCGCCACGGACCCGAAAGTTTTTGATGATGCCGTGGCGTTCGCCGGCCGCGTTGGTAAAGTGCCTGTCCGCACATCCGATCGCACGGGTTTTATTGTCAATCGCCTGCTGGTCCCGTATCTCCTCGACGCCATTCGCGTTCTCGAGCAAGGAGTCGCGTCTGTCGAAGACATCGATAATTCCATGAAACTCGGCTGCGGCTATCCGATGGGTCCGCTCACACTTCTGGATTTCGTCGGCAACGACACGACCTATTACATCGCCAACATCATGTTCGACGAGTTCAAGGAGCAGCGTTTCGCACCGCCTGCGCTGCTCAAGCGCATGGTTCTTGCAGGGTGGAATGGACGCAAGGCCGGCCGTGGGTTCTACGATTATTCCGACGCGGCCAAACCGCGCGCAATGCAACTGACCTGATGCGAATTTGCCAGACGGAGCCTATCGCATGACCTACGAAAATCTGCTCTACGAAGTGAAGGATTCCATCGCGTATGTCACGTTCAATCGCCCTAAGGTCTTGAACGCGCTGAATACGCCGACGATGAATGAGTTCAGCGCGATTCTCGGCCGCGCGCACGAAGATTCGTCCGTCCGCGTCCTCATCATCACCGGCGCGGGCGAAAAATCGTTTATCGCCGGAGCGGATATCAACGAGCTCGCCGTGCGGACGGCCGTCGATGGCAAGGACCATGCGCTCGCTGGGCAATCTGTGCTGCATCAGCTCGAAACCATGGGTAAGCCTTCGATTGCGGCCATCAATGGGTTTGCGCTCGGCGGCGGCTGTGAACTCGCGCTGGCTTGCACCATGCGCATTGCGAGCAAGAACGCGCGTCTCGGCCAGCCGGAAGTCAAACTCGGCATTATGCCTGGCTATGGAGGCTCGCAGAGGCTTGCGCGCCTGTGCGGCAAAGGCGTGGCCCACGAAATGATCCTTGGCGGCGAAATGATTTCCGCCGATGAGGCGCTGCGCATCGGGCTCGTGAATCGCGTGGTCGATTTGGCGGAACTGATTCCCACAGCAGAATCCATCGCCAAGAAAATCATTGCCAATGCACCGCTCGCCGTACGTTTCGCGATGGAAGCCGTCGAGCATGGCATGGAGATGTCGCAGGAGGAAGGCCTGTTCCTTGAAGCGACGCTTTTCGGTCTTTGCTGCGCTACCGAGGACATGCGCGAAGGCACGCGCGCATTTCTCGAAAAGCGCCCGGCACAATTCAAAGGGAAATAGTCCGCTTGGAAGAGGTCATGGCAAAAGACAGCGCGGAAAATTCGACGCGAAAAGAAGAGAAGGCCGCAAGCAATCTCCATCCCAAACCTATCACGGGAGAGCTTTCCGCCGCGGGGCTGCATTTCGGAATCGTCGCCAGCCGCTTCAATCAATTCATTACGGATCGTCTTCTCGCTGCCGCGCTTGACGCCCTCGAACGCTCCGGTGCCACGGAAAAGCAAATCGAGCTCGTTCGCGTGCCGGGTTCTCTCGAAATTCCCATTGCTGCAAAAAAACTCGCGCAAACGGGCCGCTGTGACGCCATCATTTGCATCGGTTGCGTGATTCGCGGCACTACGGCGCACTTTGATTACGTCTGCAATGAGGTCGCGCGCGGCGTGCAACTCACCCAACTTGATACCGGTGTGCCGATGGTCTTTTGTGTTCTCACCTGCGACACGCTTGAGCAGGCAATTGACCGTGCGGGCCTGAAGAGCGGCAATAAAGGCTTCGACGCCGGACTCACTGCTATCGAAATCGCCAATCTCTCGCGCAAACTTGCGGCTAAATCCACTGTCAGGTCGACGGCCCATGGTAGGTCTCGCCCGCGTAAATCGAGCCCTCGACGTCGCCACTAGTCATGACCCTTCGCCGCAAGTCTCGCGAATGCGCTCTGCAAATGCTCTTTCAGTGGAATATGAACCGCCTGACGCCGGCTCAAGTCGAAGCTTTGTATTGGAAATCCGCCCGCGGCGCGGAATCCACTCGCCGCTTTGCGAATCAGCTCTTTGAAGGCGCGGCCGCACAGAAGGAGTCGGCCGATAAATTGATCGCCGATCTTTCCAAGAATTGGCGACTCGAGCGCATGCCCGAAATCGACCGCAGCATTCTCCATCTAGCCATCTATGAACTTCGCTCTGGTACTGCGCCCGTGAAGGTTGTCATCGACGAGGCTTTGGAGCTTGCCAAGAAGTTCTCTACGACTGACTCTGTGCCCTTCCTGAATGGCGTTCTCGACGCCGCCTCCAAATCTTTTGAAAAGAGCTAGTTCGCAAAGCCGCAACTTCCCGCTGGGGTTTGTGTTCTATTTCCTGGCCAGCAAAGGATTCGAGGCAGGTCGTCAGGAGGCCGCACATGAATTTCGCCAAGATCATTCGTCAAAGCTTTCTTGCTGTTGCGTGCGGGAGCCTTTTTGCCATGGGAGGTTTAGTTCAACAGGCGAATGCAGCCCCGCGCTATGACACCTATCGGAATTTTCCGAACGACCGCCGGGATTTGCGGCAGGACTTGCGTGAACGCCGCACGATGAACCGCGACGTTCGGCGCGATTTTCGTCAGTTGCGGCGTTCGAACCGCAGATTTGGCGCGCGCAGCCCGGAATCGCGCGCGATTCGACGTGACATGCGCCGCGATTTCCGCCAGCGCTACGCCATGAACCGTGATATTCGCCAGGACCGACGCGAGCTATGGCGCGATCGCCGCGGCCGCTGACAATAAGCGCACGAGAACGCGAGAGACATGAAAAGGGCCGGCTCGCTTTGGACCGGCCCTGTCGCTTTTTCGCAGCCGAAATCGCGTCCCTAGATTTCGATGTGACCTTCGAGAATTCTCACGGCTGACCCGCTCACGTACGGCACCAAGCGGCCTTTCTTACTTGTGACTCGCACATGAATCTCACTGGGCCGGCCCATTTCAACGCCCTGCGTAATCGACAGTTCTTCACCCGGCTTCAGCTTCCCATGCTGCACCAGATATGCGCCAAGCGATCCGCCGGCCGAGCCTGTCGCCGGATCCTCGACGATTTCCCATGGCAACATGCCGCGGGTGAACGCTTTTCCACGCTTGCCCAGTGCAAAGCAATAAGCCATCGTGCAGTTGCCGTCGAGCACGCGAAACAGTGCGTGCATGTTCAGCCGGATGCGCCCGAGCGCCGCTCTGCCCGATAGCGGCACCATTAGATTGAAAATTCCCGTCGAGACAGCTTCAATCGGTAATTCGGGATCAATGTCTTCCCGCTTCAACCCCAGCGTTTCGGCAAGAGCGTCGCGCGAAATTTTCAACGACTTGAATTTCGCATCCTTCTGCGTCATGGTGACGCGCGCGGGGCGGCCGTCGTGGAACGAAATCTCGACTGGCAAAATTCCCGCGCCGGTTTGCTGCTGGATCAGCACTTCTCCTTCCGACGCAGGGACCACACCCAGCTCCGCGAGGAGAAACCACGTTCCAACCACCGGATGCCCGGCGAGCGGCAATTCGCGAGTGGTCGTGAAGATTCGCAATCGCGCCAGAGCGCGATTGTTCGTCGGCCGCTGCACGAAAACTGTTTCCGCGAGATTCATTTCGCGCGCCACGGCCTGCATTTGCCGTGCGGTCAGTCCATCGCCGTCCGTGACAACCGCCAGTGGATTTCCTGCGAACGGCTTCGTCGTGAACACATCCAGTTGGTAAAAACGCCTCTTCAATTCGTCCCCGCGAAATTTGCCAAATTTGCTTGTCTAAATGCGTTCCAATTCTGCCACGGTTCGCTCGTTCTGCACATGCCCGGTGTTCAGTGTCGTCTTGGGCTCGAGCAACACAATCTGGCACTCTTCGTCTGCAACCGGCATGTGCTCGACGCCACGAGGCACGATGATGAACTCGCCCGGATTGACCGTTACGTCTCCGTCGCAAAAGCGCATCCGCAACCGGCCATTCACGACCAGAAACAATTCGTCTTCGTTATCATGATGGTGCCAGATGAATTCGCCGCGTAACTTCACAACTTTCACATAAGAATCGTTCAATTCACCGAAGATTTTTGGGCTCCACGCATCGTCGAAGAGGCGAAATTTTTCTTTCAAGTTCACTTTTTCCATGGTTCGACATCTCGATCCAAGTGATTCCCGCGCCGGGCGCCTTGCCGCAGGTCAAAGCTTTCGAACTTTTGCGCACACTTCTTTCAGAACGCGCTCGGTGGTTTTCGCGTGCGTAGTCTCCGCGTATACGCGAAGCATTCGTTCTGTTCCCGACGCGCGCAGCAGCACCCAACCGGCTCCGCCCAGATAAAGTTTTTCTCCGTCCAGATCTTCGCGTTTTTCGACCGGCCACTCGAGCAACTGTTTCACTTTCTCCGATCCATAGTGCGCGATCGCTTTTTCCTTCTGCCCTGCGCTCAATTCCAGATCCACTCGCCCGTAGTGATGCTCGCCGAATTCGTCGTGCAACATCTTCAGCAGTTCGCCCAGCCGCTTTCCATGCCATGCCATCACTTCGGCCAGCAGCAGCGCGCTCACCGTGGCGTCACGCTCCGGCACATGAAGTTTCGTCGCGAGCCCGCCGCTTTCCTCGCCCCCGAGCAAGATGTCGCGCTCGAGCATCAGCTCGCAGATGTGCTTAAAGCCTATAGGCGTCTCGAAAAGCTTTCGACCAAATTTCGCGGCGATTTTGTCGATCATTTTCGTCGTCGAAAAGGTCTTTGCGACGTCGCCGGTGATTTTTCGCGTTCCCGCCAGATGCCACAGCAGAATCGCGAAAATCTGATGCGGTGTGACGAACGTGCCGTCCGCGTCGACTGCTCCGACTCTATCGCCGTCGCCATCCGCAGCGAATCCCGCGTCGTACTTGCCGGCGACAACCGCCTCCTGCAGCGCCGCGATGTTCGGCAAGATCGGTTCAGGATTCACGCCGCCAAAGAGCGGGTCGGGCGTCCCGCGGATTTCATCGCAGACAATCCCGTGGCGCATGCAAAGTTCACGCAAGAAACCGCAGGAAGCGCCGTGCATGGGGTCCGCCACAAACCGGAATTGTCGTTCTCGCAACTTTTCCCAATCCACGAGCTTGTCGATCGCTTCGAGATACGGCCCTCGTACATGCAGGGTTTGAATCAAATCGTTTCGTGGCGGCAGGGCAGGCGCTCCGCCGGCCAGCACGGTTTCAAGCTCTTTTTCAATCTCCGCGACAATTCCTGGAAGTGCAGAGCTTCCGTAGCTGGCCTTGTATTTGACGCCGCTCCATTTCGCGGGATTATGGCTCGCCGTGATCATGACTCCGCCCGCAGCGTTGCGCTGCCTCACGAGCAGCGACACGGCCGGTGTCGGGCATGGCTCATCGGAAAGCCAAACGGGGATTCCTGCGGCGGATACCGCTTCCGCAGCCGCGCGCGCGAACATCGGTCCGCCAAATCGCGTGTCATATCCCACGATCACGCCATTCCGCGATTTCTCGGCGCGCACCACGTAGCGAGCGATCGCTGCCGCCACTTTGCGTACATTCGCCGCCGTAAAATCCTCGGCGATGACGCCGCGCCAGCCGTCGGTTCCAAAGTGGATTTTCGTCACGGTTCAGAAGTATATGCGATACGCGCGTGACCGAAAAGACGCCGCAAAGGCAGGCAAGCTACACAGGAAATACAGAGCGACGACTCAGCCGGGCAGACTACAGGAGCTCGTCGCGGCGCTTTTCTTCGAGCCATTTCACCGCTTTGCCCACGTCCTGAGCGCGTTCGCGAGGGCAAACGAGCAACGCGTCAGCAGTTTCTACTACAATTAAATTCCGCACACCGATTGCAGCGACAAATTTCTTCGGACTCCACAAGAAGTTTCCACTGGCATCCAGCGTATAGGAATCCCCTGCCGCGACATTTGCTTCTTTTCTTTGCACCAGAAGCTCGTAAACCGCAGCCCACGAGCCGATGTCACTCCAGCCGATTTTCGCAGCGGGCAGCACGTATACGCTTTCCGTGCTTCCACGCCTTGTCGCAAGCTCCATGATGGCGTAATCCACGGAAATATTCTCAAGCCGCGGATAGATTTTCTTGAGTGCGCGCGAATAGTTCGGCGTACCGATGGATTGCTGCAGCTCTCCCAGGGCGCTCCATGCCTTCGGCAAATATTTTCGCAAGCATTCGAAAAATGTCGAGACGCGCCAGAAAAACATTCCCGCATTCCAGAAATATCGTCCGGATTTCACGTACTTTTCTGCGATCTCGAATTGTGGTTTTTCCGTGAATCGCCTCACCCGGTGCACTGAAAATCCCCGCGCTCGCTCCGCTGCGTCCGTTCGCTCGATGTACCCAAATCCTGTTTCCGGCCGTGTCGGCGGAATTCCCAGCACGACCAAGTTTCCTTGTTTTCTCGCGATCTCCATCGCCGCGCGGACAATCTTGCGATAGCGTGCCGCGTTCGCGACGTAATGATCCGCCGGCAACACAGCCATGATCGCGTCGCCACCGGCATGCGCGATGTGAATCGCAGCCAGACCAATCGCTGCCGCAGTATTCCGCCCAACTGGCTCGGCCAAAATCTGGCTGCCTGGCACACGGGGCAATTCGCACCGAACCGCAGCAATTTGCTCAGCGTTTGTAACCGCCCACAGCTGATTCGGCTTGAAGAGCGGTGCCACGCGATCGGCCGTCTCGCGCAGCATAGTCTTCGTGCTCACAATGTCGAGCAATTGCTTCGGCGAGCGCGTGCGGCTTCGCGGCCAGAACCGTGTTCCACGCCCTCCAGCCAGAAGCACCGCACACACATTGGTATTTTTGCTTTTCGTCATTTCAAAATTGTCCCGCAACCATCGAACTTACTAAGGAGCTGCGATTGATAGCAGCGTCGTCGTCTTTTGCGGATCATAGATGCAATCCCTGACTGCCGCAGGAATGACCCATGCTTCCGCTGGTCCGTATTCGACGCGCTCGTCATTCAAGTTCGTGCATAGCTCGCCGCGCCCTTCAAGAATTACAATGATTTCAAGGCGCCCCTTAGGTTTAACCAAGTATCGCGACTCGCTGATAGTGTGCTTCACGACGCTAAAGTACGGACAATCTGCGAGAATCGTGATTCCAGAAGAAGAATCTTCGCGTAACTCTTGCCCCACTTTGCCGCTTTGCTGCTTGCCGAAGCGAATCACGTCCATGGCTTTCTCAACGTGCAGTTCGCGCAGTTTTCCTTCCACTGTTCGTCGGTTGTAATCATAGACCCGATAGGTTAAGTCCGAGTTCTCCTGGACCTCACAAAGAATCATTCCCGGGCCGATCGTGTGCACAGTACCAGCCGGCACAAAAATCGCATCGCCCGCTTGCACCGCAACTCGTTCGACATGCTCCTCCGCATTTCCCTCTGCAATTGCCCGGCGAAACCCTCCGCGCGTCGTCGATTCGCGCAAACCGACGCGCACTTCCGCGCCAGGCCGCGCCGAAATCACGTACCACATTTCCGTTTTTCCGACTCCGCCTGCCGCTGCTTCGTTTTTCGCAGCGTATTCATCATCTGGATGGACCTGGACAGAAAGTTTGTCTTCCGGGAAAAGGAATTTCACCAGCACAGGGAAAGGCTTGTCACGCCGCGCATTTTCTCCCGCCCATTCCTCGCTCATCTGTGGCCAAGTCTCGCCAAGCTTCTGGCCCGCAAACGGTCCGCCAGCGAATCGGCACTCATTTCCCGTCAGCCACACTTCTCCGATCGGCTCGCGGAGGGATTTCATCTCTGGAAAAAGAGGCGCGAGATTTCGCGCCCCCCAAATGCGCGGAACAAATATCGGTTCGAGCCGAACCGGCCGCAGCGCCACGCGATTATCCGTGGTTCGCCGCGGAACTCACCGCTGCCGTCTGGGCGCGAAAAAAAATATTGAGCCGCCGCAAGCCTTCTTCGATCGTTTCCATCGAAGTTGCGTAAGAGATCCGGAGGTAGCCGGGTGCTCCGAACGCATCGCCTGGAATCACGGCGACGTGCGCTTGCTCGAGCAGTTCTTTCGCCAGTTTTACCGTGTTCATCCCCGAGGCTGCCGCAGCCACGTTCGGAAACACATAGAAGCTGCCATCCGGCTCGTGGCAGGTCACGCCAGGAATCTCTCGCAAGCCGGCGATGATTCTCGCGCGCCGCTTTGCGAACTCGGCAATCATTTTATCCGTGCTTTCCATCCCGCCACGCAGCGCTTCAAGCGCCGCGTACTGCGCGATCGATGTGGGGTTCGAAGTTGACTGGCTCTGCAGTTTCAGCACTGCATCCGCAACTGACTGCGGGGCAAGTGTGTAGCCCATGCGCCATCCAGTCATCGCAAAAGTCTTCGAAAGCGAGCCGGAAATAATCACGTGGTCTTTTGCCCCAGGCAAGCTCGCGATCGAAAAAGGCCGCGCCTTTCCATAGACAAAGTGCGAATAGCACTCGTCGGAGAGCAGCGCGACGTTGTGCTTCTTTGCCACTTCGAGAATTTTTGCGAATTCATCCTCGGGAATTACTGCGCCCGTTGGATTCGATGGCGAATTGATGATCAGGATTTTCGTTCTCGGCGTGATCGCCTTTTCGATCATCGCCGCGCGTGCGATAAATCCTTCCTTGGCATCCGTTTCCACAATGACCGGAGTCCCATCCGCACATTTCACCATGTCTGGATAGCTCACCCAGTATGGTGCGAGGATCAAGACCTCATCTCCCGGATTGATCAGCGCGTGAATCACGTTGAAGAGCGAGTGCTTTCCTCCAACGTTGATAACGCATTGTCTCGCGCCGTAACTTGTGCCCAGATATTTCGCGTGCCATTCCACGGCCGCCTCCCGCAGAGGCATGATGCCGCCCGCGGCCGTGTATTTCGTCTTGTTTTCCTCGATGGCGCGAATGGCGGCGCGTTTGACGTGTTCGGGCGTCGGAAAATCCGGCTCGCCCGGCCCAAAGTCGGCTACGTCGATTCCACGTGCTACGAGCTTCTCTTTTTCGTTCAAGACGGCCAGTGTCGCCGAAGGTTCAATGCGCTTTACACGCTCCGATAGCTCCATTTCCACGCTCCCGGTTCGAACTCAGATTACCTTGGCTTTCAGACGCTCTTCCACAACTTGCGGCACCAGATCCTTCACTGACCCGCCGAGCCGCGCGATTTCGCGTACAAGCCGCGAGCTCAAATAGCTGTACGCTTCCGCGGGCATCATGAAAACAGTTTCGATTTTCGGCTCCAGCTTGCGGTTCATCAGCGCCATCTGCAACTCATATTCATAGTCCGAAACGGCGCGAATGCCACGCAGCACGACATGAGCATTTTTTCGCCTCGCGTAATCCATCAGCAGTCCTTCGAACACATCCACTTCGACATTCGGCCACGGTCGCGTCACTTCCCGCAGCATTTCCAGCCGCTCACTTACCGTGAACAGTGGGTCCTTCTCCATATTGCGAAGAATGGCGACGGTCAGGCGGTCGAAGATCTTCGCACCCCGGCCGATCAAATCAAGATGTCCGTTGGTGACAGGGTCGAACGACCCCGGATAAATTGCCAGTACTGGATTTCCTGCGGCAGTCACGAGCCGCATTCTAACCTAGAAAACAGGCCGTCGCTTCAAAATTCAGCCGGCACGCCAGCTTCCGCAGCAGCGAATTTACACAGAATTAATCCTTCATTAACATTGTGACGGATTGTTCAAAATACTCTGCCATCCATGTCAAATGACAAGCTAACTGTCGAACGTTCTTCTGGTTCTCGCGAACACCACGTCGTCCTGACCTGCAAGGGTCCTTTCACCATTCAAACGCTCTTCACATTTCAAGGCGTCGTCCGCGAACTCAATGGCTCGGGTGCCGTTCTCGTCGACTTCAGTCAGGTTCCTTACATGGATTCCGCTGGCTTGGGCGCACTCGTTGGCGCGTTTATTTCGTCGCGTCACGCGAACCGCAAAGTCGTCCTCGTTGGCGTTTCCGAGCGCGTCGCCGCTCTGATTCGCATGTCGAATCTGGAGCAATTCTTCCCGATGTACGCTTCGCGCGTTGAAGCAGAGGTCGCTCTACCCTAGCGCCTCATGCGCATTCGGCCGCTTTACTCGTACCGCAGCGCCACCATCGGATCGACTTTCATCGCCCGCCGCGCCGGAACGTAACAGGCCGCAATGGCCACCGCCGATAGGAGCGACGCCACAACGATGAACGTGAGCGGGTCGTAGGAACGAACACCAAAAAGCATGCTGGAGATGAAGCGGGCCAGCGCCAGCGATCCGCAAATTCCGAAGGCTACGCCGATCAGCGCCAGTCTCGCGCCATGCGCTACAACCAACCTGAGAACATCGCGCGGTCGCGCCCCGAGAGCCATGCGGATGCCAATCTCATTCGTGCGGCGCCCAACCATGTAACTCATCACACCATAAATTCCAACGGTCGCGAGGAGCAGCGCAAGCGCCGCAAACACTCCGGTAAGAACTGCGGAAAATCGGCGGGGCGCAACAGAATCCGCAACCAATTCGTCCATGGTCATCACTGAGGTCACAGGTAAGGCCGGGTCAATTTTATGAATCACGTTTACGGCCGCGATTTCTGTGCGATGAGGGTCCGAGGCGGTGCGGATGAGCAGGTTCGGGGTCCAGCCGCCGGTAAAATAAGCATCATAGGTCGGAGCCGCATCAAGTCCGTATTCATGAACGTTGCCGACAATTCCGACAATCGAAAACCAGCACGGGCTCGGATCGAGCGAACAGATGTTGATGCGACTGCCAATTGCGTTGCCCTGCGGCCAAAATCGTTCCGCCATCGCTTCATTAATATCAATATTCTGCTTGCCTGCGTCCTCCGCGTCGAGCGACCGTCCGCGAAGCAGAGAAACCCCTGCCGTCGAAAAATATCCGGGAGTAATAGTACGGAGTTCGGCGAGGGGCCGGACGCCTGCGTCCGGAATAGGCCTCCCTTCAATAACGAACCGTGCGGCCGCCTGAAGTTGCGTGCCGAGCGGCAAGATGTCGATGCCCGCGGCCAATTTCACTCCGGGCAGGGCTTCGACGCCCTCGATGATTTGCTCAAACTGAAGAGATTGCTTCTGAGCTAACTGCTGTTGCTGAGCAGGAGTCATTTTAATGAGTTCAGCGGGCGGAACAGCTGCTTGTGGAATATTCATACTTAGCAGATGCTCTGCGCGGAACCCGGGGCTTTGATTCAGCAAATCGCGCAAACTGCGCAGCAACAAGCCCGCGCCAGTGAGCGGAACCAGCGCCAGCGCAATTTCGGAGACTACGAGTGTGCTGTGAAGTTTGCGGCTAGCGAACGCGCCGCTTCCTCGCGTTCCCTGCTTCAAAGCGACGTTCACGTTCGTTTTTCTTATCTGCAGCGCCGGCAATAAGCCACAGATCACGCCAACGGCGAAGCAAATGACGATCGTAAAAAGAAATACAGTGCCATCCGGCCCTATCTGCTGCACCGCTTGCATATTCCGTGGTGCCAATGCACCCAAAATCTGCACGCCCACAGCCGCGAACGCGATCCCAAGCGCTCCTCCGAGCAGCGCAAGCAGGATGCTTTCGGTTAGCAACTGTCGAATAAGCCGCCCGCGATGAGCTCCAAGCGCCGTGCGCAGCGCGATTTCTCTTTCCCTGCTCGCATTCCGCGCCAGGAGCAGATTGGCAATATTGGCGCACGCGATAAGCAGCACCAGTCCCACCGCCGCAAACAGGACCAGCAAAGTTCCGCGCAGTTGGGCGGCGGAAGGATCCTGCATCGGTCGCACAACCAAGCCAAAATTCTTGTGCTCCTTGGGGTACGCGATGGCGGACCGCTGGTTTAGCGCTTCGAACTCCGCTCGCGCTTGTGCAACCTTCACGCCAGGTTTGAGTCGCGCGATTCCCACGAATTCATGATGGACATGCTCCGTCAAATCGTCCCCGAACTGGCCCATCGGCATCCACATATCCGGCGCATCGAGCAAGTGCGATCCTTCATGGAGAACGCCGATAACCGTGTAGCGCAATCCGTCAAGCGTCAGAACGCGGCCAACAACATTTGAAGCGCTCGCAAAGCGGCTTTGCCAGAATCGATGTGAAAGAACCACGACCGGTGCGCTCCCCGGCCGATCTTCCTCTGGTGCGAAGAGCCGTCCGATTGCAGGTCTCACGCCCAGCATCGGGAAAAAATTAGAAGTTGCCCAGTTCAGCTCCACGCGCTGCGGATCGCCGTCACCCGTAAAATTTGCGCCCTGCTGAATCCAGGCGTACGCGGCCATTTCCGAGACCGTCGTTGTTTCTCTCTGCCAATCGCGAAAGTCGCCCGGCGACAATCCCCCGAGAGGAACTGCCGGCAAGTACGTATTCCAAATCTCGATGAGGCTTTGGGGATGGTCATAGGGTAGCGGTCGCAAGAGCACGCTCTCGATAACGCTAAAAATGGCGGTGTTCGCGCCAATCCCCAGCGCCAGCGTCAGCACCGCGACGATTGTGAATCCCGGATTCTTCCGCAGCATCCGTCCGCCATAGCGAACGTCTTGCCACAGCGTTTCGAAAAAATGTCCGGCGCGAACCTCCCGCGTCTGTTCTTTCACTTGTTCCACGCCGCCGAGTTCCATCTTGGCCTCCCGCCGCGCTTCCTGCGCATCACTGCCGTTGCGAATCTTTTCCTCCGCGAGCATCTCGGCGTACCCGCGCACTTCCTCGTCGAGCTCCGCATCCGCCCGCGCCTTCCGACGCCAATTCCGAATTGCGTTTCTTATCCACATTGGTTGCAGTCGCCTTTACTCGTCACTTGCTTGCCCTGAGGCTCGCCCGCCTGGGCGGGAACGAAGCGCCACTAGCCACTGCTTTCACGCTTCCAGCGCTCGCTCGATGGCCAGCGAAATTCGCCCCCATCGCAGCGTTTCCGTTTCGAACTGCCGTCGGCCCGCCTTCGTCAGCCGGTAGTATTTTGCGCGCCGGTTATTCTCCGATTCGCCCCACGACGCTTCCAGCCATCGCTCTTCTTCCATCCGGTGCAGAGCAGGGAAGAGCGACCCCGGCTTCACTTGAAACGTCCCCTTGGTGATCTGCTCGATGCGCCGCGAAATGCCCAGCCCGTGCATTTCTCCCAGGGCGAGCGACTTCAAAATCAGCATGTCCAGCGTTCCTTGCAGCAATTCGGTTTGTTCCCGCGTCATCTTGCCTCCTATAGACGTTCTGTAGCACGCTAGGTTACTCTCGCTCCTATCGAATGTCAATACGTCCCACACGCCGCAAATGTTCCCTCCGCGCTCGATATTTCTCGCAGCGATCCGCCTCGTCTTCGCGCGTCGCCGCTATCTTCAGTTGTCTCTTGGGATTGTCTTGCTATGAAAGGAAAACTGCTTATGCGAACTGCGTCGCGAAAAAATACGCCGCCACCCCGAAACCCACGACAATTACGAGCGCTCGAATCGTCCGCGGATTCACTTTTTGCGCGTAATGCGCCCCGCCGTACCCGCCCGCCGCCGCTCCCGCCAGCATCACGATCGCTTCCGGCCAGACAATCACTTTCGCACTCACGAACAGGATCAGCGCCACACCATTCGCCACGCTCACCAGCAGCGTCTTCGTTCCATTCATGGCATGGATGTCCTCAATACCCAGCAGCGCCAACATTCCGAGCGTCAAGATTCCTGCACCCGCTCCGAAATATCCGATATAAACCGTAATCAGCAGCTCCAGCGCCAGCCCCGCCGTGAAGAGCATTCGCTTTTCGTGTGCATGTCCGCCCTGTCTGCGAACCCACGCCGTAATGCGCCCACTCGCCATGAACAGGAGCGTCGCGCCCAGCAGCAGCCACGGCACAAGTTCCATGAATATATGTTGCGGCGTACGCAGCAGGATGTACGCGCCCAGAATGCCGCCCAAAACTCCATTCACCAGCAGCGGCAGCAGCAGCTCGCGCGCTTGCGGATCTTTCAGTGCGTCGCGATAGGCTACAGTGCTCGCGATCGTCCCGGGCCACAGCGCCATCGTATTCGTGGCGTTCGCGGAGATCGGCGCGATGCGCGCAAATAGCAGCGACGGAAACGAAATGAAGCTCCCGCCGCCCGCCACTGCATTCAGCGCGCCTGCTACCAGCGCCGCAAAGAAAAGGAAAACCCCCTCGCCTAGGTGCACGCCTCAGAATATCTTTTCCTTTGCGTGCTGTCATTCTCCTTTGAATTGGGTTGTGATTCACACGGCGCGAAAAATATCCAATGACCGATGGTTTTACCCGCGACCCGTCGTTGGTTCGTATTGCCGGTGTGAAAGAATCTGGAAGGAAAGAAAAACAAGCGCACAGGAGTCAGTCGTCACGAGGCGTATTGGCATTCAGGAGGCAAATCGTCGTCGCAAGGGTACTTTTCCTCCTGCTGCCAGTCTTCTTCAATACGCCCAATATGGCCCGGTTCCTCCCGGCGTACTCATCCCATCGATCGCCGTGTACACATTTCGCCCGTAGAAGAACGGCAATCCCCAGTCGAAGGTGCTCGGGAAAGGTCCCGCCAAACCATTTGCAGCGCCATCCCCGGGATTTGCCACCAGCGAATCGGCATTTCCCACTGAGAAATTGATGATGCCTGAATTCCCGTTCGCTCCCATATTGGTCGCCGAGAAATTCAGCGTGCCGCCGGGGCAATACCAAAACGTATAATCTGTGCATGTAGGGATGGTCGTAGTCGTCGAATCTAGGAAGTACATGGCATTCGATCCGCTGTCGAGAAAAGCCTCATTGGTGTATGTCTGTCCGTTGAACACCGTCGAAAAGTTGCCTGACGCAGGGTCCATCGTATAAATCGTTGCGCTGCCCAGGCCGTTGTTCGACTGCGTGCCAATGCCGAATATCAATTGTCCATTCACGCTGGCGGCTGATCCGCTCAGCGCGGGCAATTCGATGATCGTTCCATTATTGTCCTTCGGAAACATCACCACCGGATTCGTCACTTGTGACGCAAGCGGCTCCGCAGCCACAACGCAGCCCGTCGCAGGACACGTGTAATACACGCCCGGGTTTGTCGCTCCGCTTGTCGCGCAGGCCGCGCCGCAATCTTGCTGATACGGACCAATCCCCAGGATTCCGTTGGCTCCCAGCTGTTGCAGATCCTCTACAGGCGTGCCCTGATTCGAGCACGCCGCGGGAATATTCGGAAAGCTGTTCGTCCCGATCACCTGAATCGGCAGTGAACTCGCCTTTTCTCCCGTCACGGTCATATCTGCAGTCTGCACCGGCCCCCAGATGACGCCCGACGCGAACGGCGCGCATTCCACAACCGGGTTGTTGCTCGAATCGGTTTGCTGCGGCAACGCCACTGTCAGCTCCGAAGACAGGAGGCGCAATCCCGGCGAACCGGTATCCACGAGAATTCCGTCGATTGTTTGGCATTGCGTCGTGCTCCCCGGCACACACACCGTGACGCTCGTAAACGCCCCATTAATGTAAGGCGACCCCATCGCCGCCGTCGGTCCTGTGTTCACGGAAATCGCCAGCACGTTATTCGTTCCCGGAGGCGTGCCTCCTCCGCCTACATTCGCATGGGAGCAGCCCGTCGCCCACAGCGCCATCATTCCGCTCATCGCCCAGACGAGAATTTCTCGCGCCGCATTCCGCATCATCGGATCTCCTCGAGCGCCACTCCCACTGGAACCATCCCGGGAACGTAGGCTCTCCCCACGAACCACCGCATATGCCCGCCGATTTCCACCACGAGCCCCGGCTGCTTGATCACCAGTGGCCCGCGCGCGACGCGCGTTGCTCGTTGCGCTTGCACGGCCTGCGTAAACGTCGTGAAGTACGTCCCCAACACCTGCCGCAGATCCGGCTGCGTCGGCCCTTGCCAGGCGACAGCGAAGACCATTCCGCTCTGCGAGACATATTCCCGCACCACGACTCCCGTCGGCGCCTGAATCTCCTGCACCGTGTACGCGCTCTTGGCCGTCCTCATCAGTTTTCCTTGCATGTGCGCTTGGTCCGCGATCACGGAGACGGCGCTTCCTCCCAGCGAAGCCCTCGCAGAAAAGGGAACAGTCAAAATCACAATCATCGCGCCGATGAATGTTGCACTTGCAATGAGGATTCGCCTCACGGGATCGCTCCTTCCTCGTCTCTCCCCGATTCTAACTCTCGCCAAATTTTCCGCTCCGTCATTCACCGCGTCGGTTTCCATCGCAAGCCTGTCCGAGGGACCAGCCACTCATCGCGCCGGCGTGCAGGCAGCGCGTATTCCTGGCTTTCCAGCCTGTATTTTCTGGGCCGTGTGGTGTGCAACAGCGACAGGGGAGATTGCTCGATTGCTTGGATAAACTACAGCAGGCGATTCAGATGCTCGAAAAGCAGAGCCACCGCACCATTCCCCGGCCCACAGCTTTTCTCGGAGTGCGTTATTCCCGAAAACCCCTAAAACGTCAGTCGCGCGCCGATTTGCGCCGCGAACGGAATCCCCACCGTCGTCCCTGGTCCGAAGAAATCGCCAAGTCCCCCTGCCGCCACGCGCAGTTGATTGAGGCTCGTAATCGGCTGCATCGTCGTGCAGGCCGGAGGATTCATGCACAGCGCCGTGGCATTGGCGAGGTTATTCACTGGCGTGGGCAGCGCCGCGAGATTCGTCACGTAGTTCGCTCCCGGGTTGTTGCGATTGAAGAGGTTGAACATTTCAATGTAGGGCATGAACGTGTAGCGTTCATTGATTTTGAAAGGCCGCATGATGCGCGCATCCGCCTGGATGTAGGGCGTGCCGCGAAATTCATCGAGCGAAGTCTGCACTCCATTGATGACTGCACGATCGTCCACTGTATCGCCCAGCCCGTTTACATCCACGGGTGTTGTCATCGTAAACGGACGCGCGCTTTCGAATTGTGAAAGCGTGCTTGCCTCGAATCCGCCCGGCAAATGAAAAACTCCCGCGACGACGGCGCGATGGGTCACATCTTCGCCCGATGGCCCGTAATCTCCCGGGCCGAATGGATTGAGCGGATTGCAAACCCCGTTTACGTAATCGAATAGCTCGGCAAGAACGCAGCCCCACGTGTCGGCCCTCGACAGCGTGTAATTCACGATTAAGTTGACATGTCGCGTCACGTTGCCTTGCAGGTGGATGGTCAGACTGTCATAGCGCGAACGATTGTCGCTGCGAAAAATCTGCAAATTCGGAACGACGGCCTGCTGATCCGCCCGATAATTCGGATCGGATGTCGGGATCAGCGGCGTGGTCAGCGTGTATCCCGCTTCGTATTGATAGCGCCGGAATCCGTGATTACCTTCCTCATGCGTCCAGTCCGCGCTCATCAACCAGGATTCGTTGAACGCGTGTTCCACGCCCGCGCTCGCGTGCAGAGCGTAGGGCGTTTTATAACCGGGTGCGATGATCGAGCCTTCGGCCCCTCCGGGCAAGCATCCCGAGCCTGTCGGCACATTGCTCACAACCGTGCAACGCCCGGGGACCGTGTTGACGGCCTGCAGTGCGGTAACCCAGCCGTTTTGCGCCAGGTCGTCGAAGTACAGGCCGATGCCGGCGCGAATCACCGTGCTTTCCGAGGAACCCGGCGAATACGCAATCCCAAGGCGCGGTGCGATCTGTCCGCGATCGTCATGCGGCGCGCCGTTGATAAGCGGAATTTGCAGCGCTTGCAGTGTCAGATACGCGGGATTCTGCGATTGCGTTTGCCCCGAGCCGGTGAACAGTCCCCATGTCGTGTCGTAACGAATTCCCGGATCAATCGTCAGGTGCGGTGTTACCCGCCAGAAGTCCTCGGCATATAAGCCGAGGCGCTGTATATCCTGCGAAAAACTGCCATTGCTTTGCGGCGTGTGAGTGCATGTGATGGCCGGATCCGATGGTGCTGTCGCGCATTGCGAGCTAAAATAGAACTGGGACGGATTCGCGGCATAAAAAGCGGGATCATTCGGATACGTGATCAAGGTTTCCGCCGTCCCTGAGAGCGCTCCGCTCAGCACCGGTTCGTGTATGAAATCCACGCCAAAGTGCGGATTGTGATCGCCCGTCGCATGAGTGACGTCATAGCGAAACTGGTATTTTTCCTGGTTGCGCAGAACCGGGAATGCAGTGATCGGCGTAACGAATTGGTTGTCCCCAAAAGTTTCATAACCGGAAATTGTCTGCGACGTCGCGCTGAAGGGAAACGCGAGCGCGAAACCGTAGTCCGAATTGCGAACTTCCGTCAGGTGCAGGCCGCTGGCGTCAAAGACGAACGAACCAAGCCACGTCGGGCTGAACGAGAATAGGTTGCTGATCACCATGTTCAGATAATTGCTGTGCCAGTCGGCGCCAGTCGATGGCAGGGTGCCTTGCTGCACCGCGAAGTTGTTGGCCGTGTAATTGTCCTCCGAGGTGCGCAAAAACCACTGCGAGCGATTGGACTGCGACCAATCGATGCGCGCGGAACCCATCGCGTCGCGAAAAGGCACCGGGACGTTGTTCGGAACGGCGATCGAATTCACGCCAGGAATCAGTCCATCCGTGGCAATCGAAGCGAGCGCGTTGAACTGCGTCAGGCTCGCCGGGCTGTAGCCGATGCTGGCGTTTTCGTGCTGGTATTCGAACGACGTGAAAAACCACAGCTTGTGCTTCACGATCGGGCCACCGAGCGTGGCGGAGTAATCTTGGGAAGAGAAAGGCTGCTTCGGAAGCGGCGCGGGATTTTCGATGGGGAACCGCGCATTCAGGGCTGCCGCGCGTTCCAGGAAGGCGCCTTCGCCGTGCCACTCATCTGTGCCGCGCTTCGTCGTGATTTCCACCGAACCTCCGACCGTGCGTCCCGTGTCCGCATTCTGTTGCGAGGACTGAACAGCGAATTCCTGGATCGCGTCCGGCGAAAAATTCTGCAGAAAGCCTCCGATGTAGTCGTCCGAATTATCGCCGCCGTCCACGCTCAGGACGTCATTCAGTCCCGAACTGCCGCCGAAGGAAACGGCGGTAATGCGCGCCTTTGTGGGGTCGGAGGGCTCAACGGGCTCCGTCCCGGGCACAAGAAAAGCAATATTCGCGAATGTGCGATGCGCCAGCGGAATGGTCGCAAGATCCTGCGGCGTGACTGCGCCGCCGTGGACCGCACTGGTAATGTCGATTGGTTCGGTGGTGATGGAAGAAGACTGTCCTTGAACTGTGACGCTTTGCTGAAGCGACGCGGGCCGCAATGTGACGCTAACATCCTGAACGGAGCTCACGACAACAGAGACGTCAGACGTGGCCTCCGCGAAGCCTGAAGCCGTAACGGTCAGGTGGTACGGGCCCGGAGGAAGATCCTCCAGGCGGAATTCGCCGTGCGCATCGGAGGTCGTCTCTCGCTCGAAGGAAGTATGTGTCGAGCGAGCCACGATTTTCGCCGAGGGAACCCGCGCACCGGTCGCATCTACGATCTCACCGACGATGCTGCCGCGAAAATCCTGCGCCTGGCCGGGCGGAGAAAATAGGAAAAGCGCAAGAAGGAGAATTGCAATCCGCCAATTCCTCAAGGTCGGCCCCTCGTGAAATAGAAGAAACAAATGGAAATTAATGCAGGCGCCGAATTACTACCACAGGTCGTAATTAGAACTCGTATGGACGACGACAGGTAGCGCGGAAGGGTTGAGCGGAAGCGAAGAAGTTAGGGATTTAGTGAATGAGAAGTTCGAGGAGGCTGTGAACAGAATGAAAGGTTTCGGGCCGCGACAGGGCGGCAATCAGAAGAATGAGCGCGGCGAGACCAGCGCCGGCAAAAAAGAAATGCGTTCCTTTGTGCAACGAACGAACCGGCCGCTGCGCGCCGAGAAGGCGGTCAACGCGTTCGGAGAGATCGCTGGCGCTGGCAAGCAGGGAACTGGCGAATGGTGAAATGGCCGGAGAGGAACCCAGTTGCGCAGCGCGAACAAGCGCAGCAGCAAGAGAAAGCGACCGATAGGAATCGCCCGCGACCGCGAAATCGTCAGCGGCCAATTCGGAGAATCGCGCCCAGGAACGATCAAGCAGCCAAGAGCCGCGGAAGAAGGGCAGAATTCCCGGAGCGAAAAGAAGAACGAGACGCTTGAGATTATCGTGCGAGACGGTATGCCCGCGCTCGTGGCGCAAAGCGGCATCCAGTTGTTCCGGCGGCAAAGCGTGCAACAGACGATTGGCGACGAAAATGCGCGGGCGAATGACGCCAGCGAGCGCCAGCAGCGGGGCTTCGCTGGCCACGACGAGGACGCGCGAATCTTCACCTCCAATTTGTCTTCTGAGAGAAGAGCGCTCCCAATGCCGCAGATTGCGGCGCGACTTGAACCACGCGGAAGCGACGCGGCTGATGGACGAAAGCCAAGTCGCGAGTCCGAGGATCGCGGCGAAGACACAAAGGATGCCGACTTGTTCAGGAGCGGCATTGGCTTCAAACCACAGATAGCTTGGTATGCAGAAGGCCGCCACGGCGAAAATGGTCAAAACAAAAGGCGTCAGCCGCAGAAAAAAAAGAACGCGTGCGGCGAGGCGCGGACGCACGGATTCGCTCAAACGAATCGCTGCCGGCGAAAAAAAACGAACCAGTAGGCTCAGTGCCGCATGAATCAGGAAAAATGCGGCGAAGCAGAGGCAGAGAAGCCGGAGCGCATAGGGCAGTGTCATGAGCGCCCTCTTCGGAAAAGTTCCTTCCGCCGTTCGCGGACTTTCTTTTCCAGCTCGTCGAGCAGCGCCCGGTCGTTTTCGCCCACGGCATCAACAAGACAGGAAATCAGAAGGTCACGCAAAGGCTGCGTGCCTCCCAGGAATCCTGCGACCAGATTGCCGGCGCGTTTGCGTTCCCAATCCGCGCGCGAGAGTCGCGGAGAATAAAGGAATGCGCGCTCTGACTTGCGCCGTTCCAGCAGATTCTTTTTATACAGCCGGTCGAGCGTGGTCATTACGGTGGTATACGCCAGAGGCCGCGCGATTTTCCCCACCACGTCGCGAACGCTTGATTCTCCCCGCCGCCAGAGAATTTCCATAACGCCGAGTTCGAGCTGCCCAAGGTCGAACAGCCCAATTGGCGAGTCGGTCGCGTCCTCAGTCGGCTTTTTGATGAATCGCGTCATTCGAATCGCGCATCCTTAGTATCGTGGCCGACATCCTCTCTCGGCATACGCGTGCCGGAATTCTATCGCTTTCGGAGGCGCGACGAAAACGTATAATTTGTTGCGGCCGGATTCTGATTTGTGGGCGTGCGCTGGGAAAGCGGGCGAACATGATAAAAATAGGCAAGCTAAGAATGGGCGCTGTTCTGGCGGCGTTGTTAGTTTGCGCCGCAATGGCGAGCGCAGCGCAAGCACAAGGTTCATCAGCCGCGGAAAGTTTTGCACCGCTGGAGACTTGGAAAGCGGCGGTGCTTTCCGGAGACGCGGCCGCTCTGCGCGCCCTCTATAGCACGGAACCGCCCGCGACGCTGCGCACACCCAAAGGCGACGATCCCAACCCCGCGGCCGAGCCGGATTTTTGGTCGGCCTTGAAACCAGTGGGCCTCGAGCGCCTCGACACGAAGATTCTGCGAATTCAGTCGCCGCAGCCGGGCGTGCAGAGTGTGATGTTCACCCTTGAAGCGACTCTGCGCGTCAACGATGGAATCACGAAGCGTTTTGCGACCATCGCCCAGTATTGGATGGACGAAAACAGCAAGCCGCTGATTGTAGCTACGGCACGATCGTATCTCGGGACCATGCCTCAGCCGGTCGAGTCAAAGCCGGACCTCTATCCCGATCCGACCGAGGCGCGAACGGACATTGGCTTGGGTCTGGCCGTTGCCAAACGTGAGCACAAGCGCGTGCTCCTCGATTTCGGAGGCAACTGGTGCTACGACTGCCATGTCTTGGACGCTTCGTTTCACTATCCGGCCATTGAGCGAATCCTCGATCCGAATTACGTCGTCGTGCACATCAATATCGGCCAGTACGACAAAAATCTGGACCTTGCCGGCAAATATCAGATTCCCCTGAAAAAAGGTGTTCCCAGCCTGGCCGTGCTCGACGCCAATGGGAATTTGCTCGTCTCCCAGAAGCAAGGCGATTTCGAGAACACGACGAAAATTGCCCCGAAGGATGTCGAAAATTTTCTCGAGAAGTGGAAACCTTGAAACTCCGCTCGCGAGCCGGAAAAATGGGTTTTGGCGGTGGCAATAGAAATGACGGTTCGACGCCGAAAGTTTGCCATTCAACCGCGCCAAATTGCCGTTCGCTGTGCGAACCAAACCAGCCAAATTGGACTCAATTAGTCCTGATTTAACTGCATGTTAGCAATAGGTTTGCTTCAAATCTAGCTCTTGACAACCCCAGGAGAAAAGGCCTAATATAAATATGCGACTTGAGCAGTCGTATATGGTCGCGACGACATGCTGAAACTGTCGAAAAAATCCGATTACGCGCTGATCGCTTTGAAGCATCTTGCCTTGCACGCCGAGGAAGGCTCGTGCAGCGCAGCGGACATCGCCGAAGCGTACGGCATCTCCACGCCATTGATGGCCAAGGTTCTGCAGCGGCTGGCGCGCGTGGGAATCGTCGTCGCGCGGCACGGTTCGAGCGGTGGCTACACATTGGCGCGCGATGCGCGGCTGATCACCGCCCTCGAAGCCATTGACGCCATCGACGGCCCGTTGTCGCTCACGTCCTGCGTCACGCATCACGGAAACTGCGAGCAGTCCAAAACGTGCACCATCAAAGAACCGCTGCGCAAAGTGAACAACAGCATTCTCGAAATGTTGAGCAAAGTAACGATTTCACAGATGGCGGACGACGCCCCGGCTTCCGAGGTGGTCGAGCTGCGAATTTAGGCCATGGGTCAGTTTGAATTTTCTTGATCGTGACACAAAGAGTCAAAATTCAAACTGACGCATTACGAAAATCTAGGAGATGAGAATGGGAATCAAGCTGCCGATTTATATGGATAATCATGCGACCACGCCGGTGGATCCGCGCGTTGTCGCCGCCATGACGCCATACTTCACCGAAGTATTCGGAAACGCCGCCAGCCGCAATCATGCTTTCGGATGGTCGGCCGAAGAGGGAGTCGAAAACGCGCGCGCGCAGGTAGCGCAGCTCATCGGCGCGACGCCGAAGGAGATCGTCTTCACCAGCGGCGCCACCGAATCCGACAATCTGGCCATCAAGGGCGTCGCGGAGATGTACCGCGAAAAGGGCAACCACATCATCACGCAGGTCACCGAACACAAGGCCATACTCGACACCTGCAAGCGCCTCGAAAAAGAAGGCTACGAAGTGACCTACCTTCCCGTGGGCAAGGACGGTCGCATCAGCCTCGACGAGCTGCGCAATGCCATCACGCCGAAGACGATTTTGATCACCATCATGTACGCCAATAACGAAATCGGCGTCATTCAGCCGGTCGCGGAAATCGGCAAGATCGCCAAGGAGAAGGGCGTTTTCTTCCACAGCGATGGCGTGCAGGCGGTGGGCAAGGTGCCAGTGGATGTGCAGAAAGATGGAATCGATCTGCTCTCCATTTCCGCGCACAAGCTCTATGGCCCGAAGGGCGTCGGCGCGCTCTACGTTCGCCGCAAGAATCCGCGCGTGCAGTTGACCGCTATCATTGATGGCGGCGGCCACGAACGCGGGATGCGTTCCGGCACGCTGAACGTGCCCGGAATCGTCGGATTCGGCAAGGCCTGCGAACTTTGTCGCCTGGAGATGCAAGAAGAGGCCAAGCGGCTCGGCGCGCTGCGCGACCGCCTGAAGGAGCGCATCATGTCGCAGCTCGACGAAACATTCATCAACGGCACGATGGAGCATCATCTGCCCAACAACATCAATATCAGCTTCGCCTATGTCGAAGGCGAGTCGCTCCTGATGGGCATCAACGACGTCGCCGTGTCCAGCGGTTCCGCGTGCACTTCGGCGACGCTCGAGCCAAGTTACGTCCTAAAAGCCCTCGGCGTCGGCGAAGATCTGGCGCATACCTCGATTCGCTTTGGCCTGGGCCGGTTCAACACGCAGGAAGAAGTGGACTACGTTGCCGATCGCGTCGTCGAGACCGTGAGGCGTCTCCGCGAGCTTTCGCCGCTCTACGAAATGGCCAAGGAAGAAGGCGTCGACGTCAGCAAAATGAATTGGAAAACAGCGTGATTTGTAATGTTGTCATTCCGAGGTGCGGCGACGAGCTTGCCCGCCGTGGCGGGCAGGCAGGGAATATGCAGTTTTAGGGGGCCGGAGCTTTAGCTCCGGCGTATCGGCTTCGGTTCTTCAGGGGTTTTAACCCCTGAAGTTCATAGGTTCTGCGATGCAGAACTGAACAAATTTTTTTGGAGGGCATGATGGCTTATTCGGACAAAGTGATCGATCACTACAATAATCCGCGCAACGTCGGCTCGCTCGACAAGAAGGATAAAAACGTCGGCACCGGCCTCGTCGGCGCGCCGGAATGCGGCGACGTCATGAAGCTGCAGATGAAAATCAATCCCGATACCCGCGTCATCGAGGAAGCGAAGTTCAAAACCTTCGGCTGCGGCTCGGCGATTGCCAGTTCTTCGCTCGCCACCGAATGGGTCCGCGGCAAGACCGTCGAAGAGGCGCTCGCCATCAAGAACACGGACATCGTCCGCGAGCTTTCGCTTCCGCCGGTGAAGATCCATTGCTCCGTGCTCGCCGAGGACGCCATCAAGGCGGCTATCTCCGATTGGAAGCACAAGGCCGGCGAAGAGTCCGCGACGACCGAAGCCAGCGCGACGCAGGCGTCGCACAGCTGACAGCTTTGCTGTCATCCTGAGCGTAGAGAAGGATCTCGCATTGATGGTTTCAGTTGTCATTCCGAGGAGCGTTTTGCTCCGTGCGAAGCGCGGAGCAGCGACGAGGAATCTGCAGTTAGGTTTTGTAGCGGTGGCTTTATGCCGCCAGTTCAAAAACCCATGATCCGCGTCACCGAAAAAGCGGCGCAGAAAATCCGCGAATTGCTCGCCAGGGAAGGCGTGCCCGCGGACTCCGGCGGACTGCGCGTCGGCGTGCAGGGCGGCGGCTGCTCGGGGCTTTCCTACGCCATGCGTCTGGAGACGCATGCGCGCGATCGCGATAAAGTGATTGAAGAGAACGGCGCGCGCGTCTTCGTGGACCCCAAGAGCTTTCTGTATCTTTCGGAGACCACGCTGGACTTCGAAGAGACGCTCGTACGCCAGGGATTCATCTTTCAGAATCCGCAGGCGACGCGAAACTGCGGCTGCGGCAGCTCCTTCACTGCGTGAGAATTGTATGAGAGGTAGGCCGGCTCCTGCGTTTCAGTCCTCTGCGGGGGAAATCCTGAGAATTCGATGAGCGCTACGAAAACACAAACTGAGGCTGCGCCTTTGCTTTCCTGTTGGAGCTGCAAGGCTTCCTCAGGAGGCGGTCATTTCTGTGCCGCCTGCGGGAAAATTCAGCCGCTCGGCGACGACGTTGATTACTTCGCATTTTTCGCACTGCTGCGGAAATTGAAAATCGACGAACCCGGTCTCGAGCAGCGCTTTCATCAGTTGAGCTGGAAATTGCATCCCGATAATTTCGTCGCTGCACCAGAATACGAGCGGAATCTGGCCCTGGAGCGCTCCTCCGAATTGAACGACGCCTATCGCACGTTGCGCGATCCCATCTTGCGCGTCGAATATCTTCTCCTTCGCGCCGGCGTGCGCAAGGAAGGCACGACCAAGCAGCAAGCTCCGCCAGAGTTGCTCGAGGAAGTTTTTGAACTCAATGAATCGCTCGACGAGTTGCGCGAGGCGAAAGCAGACGGTGGTGATTTAACCGAGCTTCGCGCGCGCCTCGCCGACGCCCGGAAAAATTTCCAGGAAAAGCTCGACGAAGTCGACGCAGAACTGCAAAGCGTCTTCGGCGAATGGGACGCTGCCATCGACGCGGCCGCGGACGACCAGACCCAGCGTGCCGTCATGGCCAAATTGAACGAAGTACTCAATCGCCGCTCCTATATTCGCAATCTCGTCCGCAGTGTCGGCGAGGAATTGGGGCAAAGCTGATGGCCAGTAGCCGAAACTCTAATCGCCACATGCGTGAAATTAGGATTTGTCCTAAGTGGTTGTAAACAAAGGACATCGTTTTTTCTAATCGATAATTTTTGCACGTTTTTTGGCAAACGCTCTTCGAGGGACAGAGAGGGAAGAAATGGGTAAAGCAGTCGGGATTGATTTGGGCACAACCTTCAGCCTGATTGCGTTCGTCGATCCTGCGACGGGTGCCCCGCGGTGCATCCCGGGCCCTTACGGCGAGACCCTCTGCCCCTCCGTGGTCAGCCTCGACGCCGACGGAACCGTCATCGCCGGCGAACCCGCCCGCCGCCGCCTGCTGACGCAGCCGGAGCGAACGATTTATTCCGTGAAGCGCCTCATGGGGCGCGGTGTCGAAGATGTGCGCGACGAATTGAAAATTTTCCCGTTCCGCATCGATGAAAATTCGCGCAACGTGATTCGTGTCCGCCTCGGCGACAAATATTTCACGCCGCCGGAAATTTCCGCCTTTATTCTGCGGGAACTGAAATCGTGGGCCGAGGAATTTTTCAAGGACACGGTGGACCGCGCAGTGATCACCGTGCCGGCGTATTTCAATGACGCGCAGCGGCAGGCGACGAAAGATGCAGGAAGGCTGGCGGGACTCGAAGTTCTGCGCTTGGTGAATGAGCCAACGGCCGCGGCGCTTGCGTACGGATTGCACAAGCAAAAGCGCGGCCGCGTCGCAGTCTACGATTTCGGCGGAGGAACGTTTGACATTTCGATCCTGAAATTGATTTCGACCACCGAGGGCGACATCTATCAAGTCCTGTCCACAAACGGCGACACGCATCTCGGCGGCGACGACATCGACAACGCTCTCGCGGCCACGGCGCGCGGAGAAATCGAGGGGAAGTTTGCCATTGATCTCGCGAAGCATCCGGAAGCTGTTCAGGAATTGCGCAAAGCTCTGATTCACGCCAAGCATCAGCTTTCGAGCGCGGAACGCGCGACGATCCGGTTCGTGCTGCCAGACGAGCGCGTCTACACGCGCGAGATCACGCGCGAGGAGTTCGACAAACTGATTCAGCCAATCGTCGCGCGCACGATGGCGCCGGTGAAAATGGCTCTCGCCGATGCAAAGTTGAAACCATCCGAAATCGATGAAGTCGTGCTCGTTGGCGGCTCGACCCGAATTCCGCTGGTTCGCAAAACCGTCGGCGATTATTTCGGACGCGCGCCGCATTGCGAGCTGAATCCCGACGAAGTCGTGGCGCTCGGCGCGGCAGTGCAGGCGAATATCCTCGAAAGCGGCGTGAAGGACATGCTGCTGCTCGACGTCACGCCGCTGTCGCTGGGCATCGAAACGATGGGCGGCGTGGTGGCCAAGCTGATTCCGCGAAACTCGACGATTCCGGCGAGCGCGCAGGAATTGTTCACCACCGGCGTGGACAATCAAACGGGAATCGACATTCACATCTTGCAGGGTGAGCGCGAATTGGCGCGGGATTGCCGTTCGCTTTCGCGATTCCAGTTGAAAATGCCGCCGGGTCCCGCCGGGCTGGCGCGCGTGGAAGTGAAATTCCTGATCGACGCGAACGGGATTTTGCAAGTCTCGGCGAAGGATTTGCGGACCGGCGAGCAGAGTTCTCTCGAAGTGCAGCCGAGCTACGGATTGACGGACACGGAAATGGAGCGGATGCTCGAGGAGTCCATCGAATTCGCGGAGCAGGATTTTCAGCAGCGGCAGTTGATCGAAGCGCGGAACGAGGCGGAGACGATTTTGCGCGCGACGGAGAAGACGCTCGCGCGCGAAGAGTCGCAAACTCTCGCGGCGAAAGAGCGCGCGAAAATCGACGCGGCGGTGAAGCACTTGCGCGAAGCAGCGGCGGGAACGGATTACAAACTGGTGCGCAAGCGCACCGATGAGTTGAACAAAGCGACGGCGCACTTGGCGGAATTGGCGATGAATAAGGCTCTGCAAGCGGCGGTAGGCGGACGAAAGCTCGACGAAGTCTAGGAGCACGGCGATGGGCGGAAAAAATCCTTATATCGAAGAGACCAAATACACTCCTGCGACGCAGAAATTCAAGGTGACGTTCGCGAAGGAAGGGAAGGCGGTCGAAGTTGATCCGGCGAAATTTCCCTACGGGCACGATGGTCTGCCGGGAAGCATTCTCGACATCGCCACGGGATTTCACATGGGCCTGGACCACGCGTGCGGCGGCGTGTGCGCGTGCTCGACGTGCCACGTGATTGTCCACGAGGGCCTAGAAACATGCAATGAGCCGACGGATGCGGAACTGGATCAGTTGGATGAAGCGCCGGGCGTCACGCCGAAATCGCGCTTGGGGTGCCAGTGCGTGCCCGACGGCACCAAAGATATTGTTGTCGAAATTCCGTCATGGAATAAAAATTACGCGAAAGAAGCGGAGCACTAAAGCAACGCTCAAGGTCTGAATTGCGAACTGCAAATCGGCGCGGACAAATTCCGACAGGAGAGAAAATGCCGGGAACATTGGACTGGGACAACGCGGAAGAAATTGGCATACGGATGGCGGAAAAATTTCCGGATGTTGATCCGCTCACAGTGCGATTCACGGATTTGCGCAAATGGGTGATCGAGCTTGACGGATTCGCTGGCGATGCGAACGCCTCGAACGAAGGCAAGCTCGAAGCGATTCAGATGGCCTGGCACGAGGAATATCAGGAGAATCACGGCTGAATCTCCTGGGCCGAACTCGCATCTAAACTCGGCAAGGAGACCAGAGATGAGCGACGCGGAACTGCGGTATCCCATCGGAGAGTATCAGCCCGTCGAAAAGCTGAGCGAAGAAAATCGCAAACAACTCATAGCGCAAGTCGAAGGGACAAGAAAGAAACTGCGCGCGGCCGTGGCGGGATTGTCGCGCGAACAGCTTGCGACGCCCTATCGCGACGGCGGCTGGACGGTGCAGCAGGTTGTCCATCATCTGGCCGATGCCCACGTGAACGCCTACACGCGTTTCAAGTTTGCGCTGACCGAAGATGAACCGGCGATTATGCCTTTCAACGAAACGCGCTGGGCGGAACTGAGCGATTCGAAGACCACGCCTGTCGAGAGTTCGCTGGCGCTGCTGGACGGCCTGGACGAACGGTGGGTCAATTTGGTGCGCGGAATGAGTCCATCTGACTTTTCGCGAAAGATGAAGCACCTCGAGCGCGGCACGATGACTCTTGATGACTACCTCGGCCTCCACGCCTGGCACGACCGCCACCACGTGGCGCACATCACCGGCCTGCGCGAACGAAAAGGCTGGAAGTAAAATTGGAAGTGAGAAGTCAGAAGATGGGTGTTGGATGACGGCCACGCGCTGCGGCGACGCGAGTTTGCATCTGCTCCTAGCGAACCTCTCATTTTTTTCGCATGGCGCGCTTTTGAATCCTTCGACATGGTGAATTCATGGGCAAGTTTGAAGCGGGACTAGATGGAGTTGTGTTCCCATCCGGCGGCTCGAAGCTTTTGGGTGGATTTTACAAAGCCGCGGGAGAAATGCCCCGGCCGACCGCGATTTTGCTTCACGGTTTGCCCGGGATTGAAAAGCATTTGGACATTGCTTATGCGCTGCGCGGTCTTGGCTGGAATTGCCTCTACTTTCACTTTCGCGGTTGCTGGGGTTCGCAAGGAACGTATTCGCTTGCGGGATTGGCCGACGACACTCGCGCCGCGGTGGAATGGATTCGGAAGCAGCCTTCGGTCGACACGAATCGGATTGTCCTGATTGCTGGCAGCACGGGGTCGTATCCAGCGCTTCTCCATGCGGCTGCCGACCCGGGCATTCGAGCGGTCGTGGGCATTAGCCCGCTGATCGAACCAAGCGCGTTCCATTTTTCCGATGAGATGGCCCGTAGCTTCGCGGAAATGCTGAATGGAGTCACAGGCCAGGATCTGCAAGAACAATGGAAGGGCTTGCAGCCTCTCTCAGACTCGATGCACGCGCTTGCGCCGCGACCGCTGCTGCTGATCACTGCGGGGAAAGACGAAATCTTTCCGCCTTCGCACTATCCGGAATCCATCAAGGGATTTCCAAACGTCCAATGGGCGCGAAGCGAAGAAAGCGATCACGGATTCAGCACAAGCAGGCCATGGCTCGTGCGAACTGTGACGGATTGGCTGACAAGCACGCTGGGAAAGTAGGGGCTGCGCGCACAGCCATTTCATTTGGCCCTCAACTTCGCGGAACAGGGTCGCGCCTTGTCAATTCGCGGGGAATCCTGAATAATAGTTTGCAGTTTCGCGGCGCGATTCGGCGCTGCGCACGCCGTGGCGCCATGGTGCAATGGTTAGCACATCGCCCTTTCAAGGCGGTAATACGGGTTCGACTCCCGTTGGCGCTACCATAAAATCGTAACGAACAAGTTTGCAGTGGCAACGCCTGAAGGAATCGCACCGGTTGATTCCTGAGATGGCGAAGTGCGGGCGAGGTGTGTAGACTGCGGGCATGAAAGATTGCAAGACGTGGATATGGATCTTAGCCGCAGTGGGCGCAGTGAGTTACGGCGCGTACACGACGCACGGGGCGACGTGGAGCGCGCATCAGATTGCGGGACTGGTGATTGGGATTCCGGCGTTTTTTCTCTGGGCTCTGGCACGATTGCAACTGGGGAAATCATTTTCAATCAGCGCGCAGGCGAAAGGACTGGTGACGCACGGGCTGTATTCGAAGATTCAGAATCCCGTGTATGTGTTTGGCGCGATTCTGATCTTCGGCGCGCTCGTGTACTTCGGGCAGCCACGGCTTTTCCTTATCTTTCTTATCATCATTCCGATGCAAATCGTGCGCGTGCGGGAAGAGCGGCGCGTGCTGGAAGCGAAGTTCGGCGACACCTACCGGGAATACCGCAAGAAAACCTGGTTCTGAGAAGCCCGCCGATGGCAATGGCAATCGATCCAAAAGCGACACTAAAGCTGCTCGAGGAACTCGTGGCGATCGAGTCGGTGAACTCGACGCTGGTGCCCGGCGCGTGTGGAGAGGCGCGCGCGGCGGAGCATGTCCGGAATTTTTTGCGTGCGAACGGAATCGCGGCGGAACTGGAAGAAGCGGCGGCGAGCAGGCCTGCCACGGCGGGCAGGCCAAACGTGGTGGCGACGATCGGAGGCACGCGGACGGAATCCGCGATGCCGGGACTGATGATTGTGGCGCATCTCGACACGGTGGGAGCGGGCGACATGCGCGAGCCCTTCACGCCGCGCGTGCGCGACGGGAAAATGTACGGGCGCGGCGCGCTGGACATCAAGAGCGGCGTGGCGGCGATGTGCGCGGCGGCTGCGTCGATTGCGCGAGATGGAGTGCGGCTGGCGAAACCGCTCGTGATCGCGGGAGTTGTGGACGAAGAGTGCAACAGCCTGGGGACGCAAGCTCTGCTCAAGCGTGGATACAAGGCCGCGGCGGCGATTGTGATGGAGCCGACGGATTTGAAGCTTGTGATTGCGCATAAGGGCTATGCGTGGTTTGAGATCGTGACGCATGGACGCGCGGCGCACGGGAGTTTGCCGGGCGAAGGCCGCGACGCGATTCGAATGATGGGACGCGTGCTTGTGGCGCTGGAGGCGCTGGAGAAAAAAATTGCGTCGCGAGCGAGGCATGCGCGGCTGGGAGGCGCGTCGCTGCACGCATCGATGATCGAAGGCGGGCAGGAGCTTTCGAGTTATCCGGCGGAATGCAAATTGCAGCTCGAACGGCGAATGCTGCCGGGAGAGACGGAAGCGAGCGTGGAGGCGGAGTTGCGCGAGATGCTGGACGCGCTGGTGAAACAGGATGCGGAATTTCGCGCGACGCTGCGCGGCGGATTGGGTTCGCGGCCGGCGTATCAGATTGCGGAAGAATCATCCGTGGTGAAGCGCGCGAGCGATGCGATACGGCGCGCGTGCGGCGCGTGCGAATTGAGCGCGATGGCGGCGTGGACCGATACGGCGCTGCTCGCGGAGGCGGGGATTCCGGGAGTTGTCTTCGGGCCGAGCGGACGCGGACTGCACGGCGCGGAAGAGTATGTGGAGATTGACTCGGTGGGAAAGTGCGCCGACGCGCTGAGGGAAATGATTTTGGAGTTTTGTGGCTAGTAGATGCGCGAACGCGGAATCTTCAGGTGCGCGAGATCGTGTACGAAGAACAGGCAGAGCTTGCGGTAGCTGCCATTTGCTTGAGAAGACCACCGAGTCACGACATGGTAATTTCCGCTGCTGACGCCTTCGAGAACCCATTCCGCGCCGTCGAGGCCAGTTCCTTTCATTGGTTCAACCGTCGGAACATCCCAGAAGTTTGCGCGCTGGATTCGTGCTATTAAATCCGCGACTTCCGTTGCGGGAAGGGTGTGACTTTCGTCTTTAATCAGATGGCCAGGACCGGCCTCTCCGAATCCATCGCTCATCTTGACGACCACCGTGCCAGTATTGTTCGGCGCAATCGTCACGCGCACGGCGACTGGATGATCAAACGTGCGTATCCAGAGGAAGCGATAAACGACAGTCTGTTTGTCCTGTTGTGAAACTTCCCAGAGCGAAGGTTCATCCAATGCCCGCAAATTCCGTGAGTAGAATTCGGTCGTGAAGGAATTATCAAACCGATATCCGATGAAGTCATCGGTTGGGAAATACGACTGCTGGGAAGAAGCTGGCGCTGCGCTAAGGAGAAAAAGGGAGAAAACAATTGCGGCATCGCGCATGAAGATAATTTGCTCCCTTCCTCCGACGGATGCAAGCGAGTCATTGCTGAGAGCGGGGAGCGAAATTGGTATTTGGCGAGGGGAGGGTGCACAGGGAAGAGGAGCTGGAGGAGCAGACGCCGGCGAAGGCGCCAGCGATGTCGCTGGCCTGCACGAGACCGACGAAAGGCTCGGCGTAGATGACGTAACTGTGGCCGACGGGGAGCGGGCCGAGCGTGTAGGAGCCGTCGAACTGTGCGGGAGGGTTCGCGGGGTCGCATGTCCAGCCGCCGAGAGTGGCGGCGATGACGGAGCCGGAGGAGGAGTCGACGGCGACGACCTGCGCGCCGAAAATTCCGGTGACGTACTGGCCGGCGGATGTGGCCGGAAAATCGGCGAGTGCGAAGGGATTCGCGGGCAGAACGCGGCCGGAGATCCAGCCCACGTCAACTGTATCGGCAGGATCGGGATAGAGCGAGCGGAGGCCGGAGCGGTCGTCATCGGAGAGAGGCGCATCGGGCGCGGAGGCGGTGGGACGAGTGGCGAGGAATGAGCCGGGAGGCGGCGCGTAAGGAAACATGATGGCGCGCCAGACTCCAGAGTGATCGAGGCCGAAGAGATGGCCGAGCTCGTGGGCAAGGAGCGATTCGAGATCGTAGGCGCCCGGATTCGACGCGAGCGCGGCAGGCGTGGCGAAAGTGGCCTGACCGTCATTGCGGAAGTAGATGTCGGCGTCGACGATTTGCCCGGCGAAAATCGAAGCGGGGGCGGTGCCGAAGGATTGTGAAGGAGCGTTGGCGACGACGATGCGCGTGAAGGAAAGGACGCCGGTGGTGAAAGCAGACGAAGATTGATTGAAGCAGATGGTGTCGACGCCATCGACGTTATTGGGAGTGCCATTGACCGGATCGGAGGAGCAGGCGTTTTGCACGGACGTGGCGGCGAGCGGCGCGAGAGCGTTGGGATAGGAGGAGGCGTTGACGAGCGTGCCGATGACGCCGGTCCAGATGGCGAAGGATTGCGCGATGGTGGATTCGATTTCGGTGAGTTGCGCGGCAGTGCCCGGCGCGGCGGCGGTGAGAATCACTGGAGGATTAAGGTTCGGGAGCGAAGTGCTCCATTGAATCGGCAATGGCGCGGCGCCGACGGAGAAATTCTGGCGTTCGACGACCGGGCAGCCGCCGGAAGCGGGCAAAATGAAATCACGCGTATAGGCGAGAGCAACGGACGCGAGCCAGCATTGCACGAGCAAAGCGCATGTAGAAATTGCAAACAAGCGCGAAGCGCGGCGAAGTGAAAAAAAGCATTTCATTGCGTGCACCGCTGTGATTTTTCCGCGGCAAGAACGCGGGATTTGAACCGAGCGAGAGGCAGTTCGCGAATTCCCGCAGCGCGAAACGCGTGAGTCGCAGGATCGAAATCAGGCGCGAGAGCGGTGTCCTGCGTGACGACAGCTTCACCATTATTCGCGTCGCGCCGGATGCGGAAAGTGCCTTCGCCCCACGCTGTGACGGAAAGCGAGCCGTCGCGTGTGGGTTCGAGGAATAGAACGGCCTCTTCACCAGCGAGAAAACGCGGCGCGCCGGGAATATAACTTGTGATGTGGCCGATGCTGCCGCCGATCATCCAGACCTGAATTTCCCGGGGGGAATTTCCTTTCCAATTTTCGCGGACGCGAAACGAAGTGATGGTCCAGATTTCGCCTTCGCGCCAGAGCGATTCATTCGAGAGGCACAGGACGCGGACGACGAAGTGCGCGGATGCTGCAAGCTGCTGGAGAGAAAGCTGCGCGAGAGTTGTGGAGCGTGCGAGTGGTGTGAGCAGAACGGCGAATACTACGACAAGCAGAATTGAAAGCAATTCGGCGGCGATGAGCTTCATGGCTATTGCACCTCGAGGACGCCCGTAGCGACAGCAATGTCGCCATTGGGCGAAGTGATGAAAAGAGAGCGAAGACCCGGTGCCGTGGAACTGGAAAGAGTGAGCGTCAATTCGACGAGATTCGGGAAAAGACTGGCCATGGATCCCGTGGTGATGCCGATGTCGCCGCCGGTTTGCGGGGAAGTGAAGGAGTAAGAGAAAGTCGGATCGAGGAAGTTCCCCTGCACACAAATGCTGATGGTTGTGCTACCGGAAGCGGGGAGTGCGACAAAGAGCGGCGAGCCTTGAATCGTGCATGTGGAGCCGCCGGGGCTAACCATGCCGACGAAATCGACGCTCATCGGCGATGTGGTGGCGCCAGCGGTGGTGGGCTCGGGAACAATGATGTCTTGTTTCTGAGCGAGGGGAGCGGCGGCCGTTAGCAATATCGGCGAGGGGGATGAAGGCGCAGGGAGGATAACGAACGAGACGGGATTGGAAAGTGCAGTGGGAGCGCCCGGGTTTTGGAGTTCGATGGTGAGCGTGCCGGCTGTTGCGACGTCGGAGGGTTGCAAGGTGATGGTGCAGGCCGAGGATGTGGAGCAGTTTGTGGTGCGCGGAGAATCATTGACGAGGAGTTGCGACGAACCGCTGCTTGTGGTCGGCAGAAAATTGAGGCCGTTGACGGCGAGTGTGAAGGTATTTTGAGCTCCGGCGACAACGGCGGAGGGCAAAATTCTTTCAATCACAGGTCCGGAAGTGAGCGCGACAGTGGCTGTGGCGGAAAGCGATGGATTCGCGACGCTTGCCGCCGTGATGGCAATGGCATTGGGAGATGGCGCGGCGGCGGGTGCCGCGAAATTGCCGGAGTTGTCGATGGAACCGCAGAGTGCGCCGGAGCAGCCCTGACCGGGAACAGCAGAGGAAACGCTCCACGAGACGGCAGAGCTTGCGAGAGAAGAAGTATCGGCGAGAAATTGGAATTGTTGCGATGGCGCAAGGAAAGTATAGAACGGAGCGATGCTGATTCCCGGCTGAGCGGGAGGAAGGATCGTGATTTGAGCGCTGGCTGTGGCCGCAGGTGCAATCGTGCTCGTGACCGTTAGCGTGACGATACTTGGCTGCGGCGGAGATTGCGGCGCGAGATAGTCGACCGACACCTGCGTGCCGGACGGCGGAGCGCAAGAGTTTGAGGACAGTGCGCAGACCTGGCCAACAGTGGAATTGCCGTTGGCGATGCCATTGACGGTCCAAGTGACCATTGAATTTGCAGCGCCAGTGACAGAAGCGGTGAAGAGTGCAGTTTGGCCCGGCGCGCGCGTGGCGGAAGATGGCGTAAGGGAAAGCGAGATCGAGCCTGTGTTGACAATGGTGATCGTGGCGGAAGCGGATTGCGAGCCAGCGACTGCCTGGATCGTGACTGGATTCACGGTGGGCATCACAGACGGAGCGGTGTAAATTGCCGCCGTTGCGCCAGAACTCGTGGAGGAGATCGTGCCAAGAGTAGAACTGCCACCGGTGACGTTGTTGACTTCCCATGTGATGGGGGTGCCAGGCGCTACGCAAAGCGACGCTGAGAAACTTTGGGCGGCGCCGAGATCTACGCTTGCCGTCGCCGGCGAAAGGGAATTTGGAGCAACACAAGAAATCGTGACAGTGGCTGAAGCGAATTTTGAGGAATCCGTGACGCTGGTCGCTTTGATCGTGACAACGTCAGGAGAAGGCGGAATCGCGGGAGCGGTGTACGTAGCGGAATCGGCGCCGGTCGAGGCGATTGTGCCGAGTGTGGAATTTCCGCCGGGGACATTGTTGACGCTCCAGCTGGCGGCTGAATTTGTAACGGACACGCCGGTGACGCTGGCGGTGAAATCTGCAGAACCGCCGGGAGCGAGATTCGCGGAATTGGGCGAGAGAAAAACAATGATGCCGCTCTGGAGTTGCACTGTCGCGGAGCCTGACGCCGAAGGCACGGATTGGCTTGAGGCGGTGACGGAGACGCTGGGCGGATTGGGCAGCGACGAGGGAGCGGTGTAAAGGCCTGCGGACGAGATTGTGCCGACGGTTGAATTGCCGCCGACGATGCCGCTGACGCTCCAGATGACGGCGTTGGATGCGACGCCGGAAACCGCGGCGGTAAATTGTTCGGACTGTCCAATGAGCACGGTGGCGTTTGGAGGCTGGACCGTTACGGTCACAGTTGACTGTTCGCCTGTGGATGGTCCGGAAGTGAGGCCACATCCGGCAAAAGGGATGGAAGCGCCCAGAGCTATGATGAGCAGCGCAAGGCACCTCTGCGGCAGAAGAATTCGAGAACGCGCCGGATGAATGGATGTCTTTCGTTCGTTAAAGTGTCCGCGAGAGAAGCTCATGTTGTTGTGACCCAGTAGCGGGTAAAGGTACGAACTGTTCCAGATCGGGGCAGACTGGTGAGATGGCGAGAAAGGATCGCAAATATGTGGCATCTGATTGAAACGAAGGGCTATGGAGATTTGGGAGTTCTTGGTCGAGTGTGGATGGAGAGGGGAGTCGGGGGTTGATTGCGATGTAGCGTTTCAGAATGGAACTACAAAATGGGAGTTTATCCCTCTTGGGAGTAAATAAAGCCACTGGCGAGTCGAATGTTGTGGAGAACGTGTGCAACATGGGTGATCGGAAACGAGGCGAGCGGCGTCTTGTATAGCGGGAAGGCAATGGATGCATTGACGGCGGGGTGCGGCGAGATATTAGTGAGCCAGGACGATTCGCTCGAGCGCGAATTTCAGGCGCGTCTGGAGGAGTGTGGGACGCTAGCGTTTCGCGTGGCGCTGGGGGTGCTGCGGAATCGTGCGGAAGCGGAGGATGTGGCGCAGGAGGCTTTGCTGCGTGCCTACCGTAAATTTCACAGGTTGCGCGACCGGGATAAATTCCGAAGCTGGCTCGTGCGAATCGCGTGGCGCACAGCTTTGAACCACGTGCGCGCCGGGCGGCGAAGGACAAATTACGAACAAGATGCGGCGATGAATGACACGCGCGAAATGGCTCATGCGAAGCAAAGCGCAGAAGAGATTGCAGCGTCGAGAGAATTTCAGGGACGGCTGAGACAGGAAATGGATGCGTTGCCTGAAAAATTGCGGATCGTGATGGTGATGACGGGAATTATGGGCTACGACACGCCAGAAATTGCGAAGCTGCTCGGTTTGCCAGAGGGCACGGTGAAATCGCGGATGCGGCTGGCGCGGAAAAGGCTGGCGGAGAGCTTGCGATGAGGCGGCAGGTAAACAATGCGTTGAGAGGCGTGGTCGCGGACTGTGAAAAGTATCGAGCTGTGATGATCGAAGCGGCGACGGATGGAATGGCAGCGAGGCAGCGCACGGATTTTGAGATGCACGTTCAGAAATGCCCAACATGCAGCGAGGAATTGCGGCGCGCGAAGATGCTGTTGGGAGAAATTGACAAGGGCGTGGCGAGTGAAGTGGCGGGTGAACCATCGGCGGATTTGCTTCGCGTCGTGTGGCAAAGGATAGCGGAAGAAGGGACGGCGAAAAGTGCGATGGCGCCGCGATGGCTTGCAATCGCGGCATGCGCGGCGATGGTCTTAGCAGCGGTGACGTGGGCAATGCGAAGACAAGAACGAACTTTTCCTGCCGCAGGAGAAAGAGTACGGGTCGCAGCAAAGAATGAGCCGGCGAGGTGGCCGTCGGTTCCGGCGGCGATTCAATCCAGCGAAACATCGAAAATCCCCGGCGCACGAACAGAGGCGGTGATTGCCGGCGGCCGGCGAATTGCAGTGCGCAGGACGCAGAATGGAAAACGCGAGCCGGAAGTGCTCGTGCCATTAGGAGAGATGCAGTTGGTGATGAAGCTGGCGGCGATGTTGAAAAGCGCGCAAGGAGCGAATGGAGCGACGATTGTCGCAGGACTGAAGCGAACGCAATCCGATCAGCCTTTGGAGATCAAGCCGCTTGAGATCGCGCCGCTCGATGCGACCAAGGAAGGCGGCGCAACGGCCGGAGGCGGCGTGAATGATGCGAATCCCAAGTTTGTGGATGGCGACAATCGATAGACGCGGAAACCCCAAAAGGAGCGAACGATGAAGCTTGGAAGGCGAATATTCGGATTCCTGATGTGCCTGGCGATGATACCAGCAGCGGTGCGAGCACAGGATCAAGCGAAGAGTTCAAGCGAGGAGGTTGCGAAGCATCTGCGAGTCGACTTTCTGCTCACGGAATATAATGGCGAGCAGAAAATCAGCAGCATGCCTTACACGATGTATGTCGAGGCGCTACCGGCAGGAAGAGGCCGCCAGATGGGGCAGCTGAGGATGGGGGTCCGAGTTCCGATTTCCCGGGGCAATGATATTTCCTACCAGGATGTCGGAACAGGCATCGACTGCACGCCATTGATTCTCGCGGACGATTCATACGATTTGCTGGTGAACATCGATCGGTCGTCCGTTTATGCCACGGACAACACCCAAGGCAAGACCGATCAAATCCTTCAGGCCGTGGGTGGATATCCGGTGATACGCAATTTTAATGCGCATTTCAGTCTGAAATTACACGATGGCGAAACGGCAGAGGGGACCTCGGCCACGGATCCGTTCAATGGCCATGTGCTGAAAGTTATGGTGACACTACACGTTGTGAAATAACGGTTCGGAAGAAAACTCTCTGCGACAAGAAAAGGCGCTTCCAATAAAGAAGCGCCTTTTTTTATTTCGGCAAAGCTCTTTTCGAACAGTTACCAATTACGGGCCCGGAAAGCTCGACGGGCTTACGTGATGGCGTTCGTGGTGATTTAGGATGATTGCCACGATGGTTATCGCACCAATGCTAGCGGCGGCAAAGATAACGATTAAACCCTTGCGGCGCCTCGCAGAACGATTCTGATTGGGATTCTGGTCCTGATTCTGCTCGGAAGGAATCATGTCCACGGCGATTGCGGAGCCCGAAGGGATCAGGCGCGTCGCGCCGTCGTGTTCGGTGGTGACGAGGAGATCACCCTTTTCGGAGCCAATGATCGCTGAAGTTGGCGACGTAAAATAAACGTATCCGGAAGCCTCGGGCGAATTCGCCGGGCGAATCGTGGCATCGTAGAGTAAACCTTCAACCATCGTTTGCGCCGTACTGCGGAATTTGACGGTGCCTTGGGACACATCGAAATCGATGGGAGCATCTGGGGTATTCGGAGTCGAAATGCGGTCTTCACTAAGCTGAACTTGCGTGTCTTGCCCGAGAAGAATACCCGCGCCACCCGACAAAGCCAACCAAGCATCGCCTTTTTCGCTGGTTTGAACGATGTCGCCGTCGTAGATGTTCGTGCCTTCAACGAGCGAAATGCCGCGAACCGATGCAGATTGGCTATTTGTAACTGTTCCGATGACGGCGGGACTTCCCCAAAGAGGAACAGCAACGAGGGCGGCGATTCCGATGGAGAGAGCTTGGCGAACGACCTTCAAAACATCAGCAGAAGAACTTGCCGGCTTACGCATTCCGCCTACTCCGAGACGCCATGAGCCAAGTGAAATTCATCTCGCCGGGCTGGTTAAAGGCTAACAAAATGCGCGACGATGTCAACGGGAACAATTAAAAAACAGCGAGTCATCCGGCGCGCGAAAAAATCTAGTGAAACAGGGATCGAAGTGCTTCTCTCAAATCCGAATGGCGAAATTGATAGCCGCTGGATCGCAGATTCTGGGGAATGACGCGCTGGCTGGAAAAGAGCAGGGCATCAGCCATTTCGCCGAGCGCCAAGCGAAGAATCGCGCGCGGCGCAGGAAAGATAGCTGGGCGGCGCAATGCACTGGCCAGTGTGCTAGTGAAACGAGAATTCGTGACTGGATTGGGGGAAACGGCGTTCACCGGGCCATGCAGAGAATCCTTATCGATGGAATAGCGAATGATGGAGACGGCTTCGTCAAGCGTGAGCCAGCTCATCCACTGGCGGCCGTTGCCCAGGCGTCCACCGACGCCAAGACGAAACGGAGGAAGCATGCGCTTAAGCGCGCCGCCTTTTTCGGCCAAGATCACACCGAAACGGAGTGAAACTGTGCGAATACCCGACTCTTCTGCTTGCGCGACTTCAGATTCCCAGCCGCGGCAAATCTGAGCGAGGAAGTCATTGCCCGGTCCGGAAGATTCGGTGAGAGTTTCGTCGCCGCGGTCGCCGTAAAAGCCGACCGCGGACGCGGAAACGAGGACGCGCGGCTTGCGCTGCAGCTTTCTCAGGCCGCCGACAAGATGGTGTGTCGCGTCGACACGGCTGCGACGAAGAATTTCCTTGCGGGCGGAGGTCCAGCGGCCGTCGCCGATCGAAGCGCCAGCGAGATGAACGATAGCGTCCGCGCCTTCCATGGCGGCGAGATCGATCGAGCCGGCCGGCGGCTCCCAGCGAATGCTTTCCGAAGCAGGACCAGGCTGCGATGGCGAACCAGAACGGACGAGGCGCGCAATCTGATGATTATCGGAGCGAAGAGCATCGACGAGCGTGCTGCCAATGAGTCCGGACGAACCCGAGATGATGATTTTCACGCAAAGCTCCTTTGGCAAATCCGGGGTTCAGCGATCGAGCACTTCTAAACTACGTGGAGATGGCAGGAGCGTCAAGGACGGCACTCATGCGGAAAAAAGCGCGGGTCGGGAAAGATAGCGAGAGCGTGCTTTGAGGGATAGAATAGAAACATGCAGGTGCGCGTGCTTTTCTTCGGACAATTGAAGGAGATCGTGGGCACAGAAGAAGCGACGTTGGAGGCTTCCGAAGGCGCGAGCGTGGAGGACTTGTTCTCGATCTATGCGCAGCGATTTCCGCGGCTGAAGGGGTTCCGCGACTCCGTGGCGCCGGCGGTCAATCGAGAATATGCCCATTGGAGCGCCGTGCTGCGCCCGGGAGATGAAGTCGCGTTGTTACCGCCAGTGAGCGGGGGATAGGAGTCGAAAATCAGCGAAGAAATCTACCGGATCGTGCGCGAGAAGATCGCGACCAGCGAAGTCGCGGCAAAGTTGAAGCGGCCAGAAGATGGCGCGCTGGCTCTGTTCGAGGGCATCGTGCGAAATCATTCGCGCGGCAAGCAGACACTTTATCTCGAATATGAAGCCTACGAAGCGATGGCGCTGGCGAAAATGCGGGAGATCGGCGCGCAGATGAAAGAACGGTTTGCCATTGACGGGCTGGCGATGGTGCACAGGCTCGGGCGGCTCGAGATCGGGGAGACCAGTGTGCTGGTTGCCGTAAGCGCGGCCCATCGGGGAGCAGCATTCGATGCCTGCCGATATGGAATCGATACGCTGAAGCGGGTCGTGCCGATCTGGAAGAAGGAGTATTTCGCAGACGGCGGCGTTTGGGCGGAAGGTGCGAAAGTCTCCGCGGAAGCCTTTTCTCCCGAGAACACATCTACACAATAAATGAACCGGCTGACGTCAATTGTGGCGGCCTGCGTGGCCGTTTCTTTGGTGCTTGCCTTTGTGCCGGCAGCCAAGGCGCAAACGGACGGACGAATTCGCGTGGAGACGGATTTGGTGAGCGTCCCGGCGACCGTCCTCGATTCCACCGGCAAGCCCGTCGCGGATTTGCCGGAATCGGCATTCAAGCTCGACGAAAATGGCGTCGAGCAGAAAATCGCAAGATTCGAGACGCAGACAAACCGGCCGCTCGAATTGTCGCTCATGGTGGATTCGAGCATGAGCACGACCATGGAGATGAAATTTGAGAATGAGGCAGCAGCGCGGTTTATCAAACTCGTCGTGCGCCCCGGCGATGTGCTTGGGGTCTTCGAATTCTCCGACGATGTGACGGAGCTTTCGGCCGGTTTTTCCTCGAATATTTTGAAATTGCAAGCAGCGGCGCAAAAGATCTCCCCGGGCGGAGGAACTTCGCTTTTCGATGCGATTGTGCTGGGATCGCAAGAGCTTGAAAGATTGCCGCGAGACCGGCGGCGCGTCATCGTGCTCGTGACGGACGCTGGAGAGACGACGAGCCGCTCCTCCTATGAGGAGGCACGGCAGGCAGCGATCCAGTCCGAAGCGCTGCTGTATACGATTCTCATACGGGCGGTGAAAAATGAGAATGGCAGGAACACGGCTGGAGAACACGCTATCGAAACAATTATCCAGTCGACTGGCGGAGCCGTCTATTACGCAGATGCAATGAGCCAACTGGATGCGATGTTCGAGCAGATCAGCCGTGAGCTGCGCACGCAGTACTTGCTGAGCTATTATCCCGTGCCGAAAGAAAAGCCGGGAACGTATTGCCGAATTGAACTGGAGATTTCGGGAGGGCCGTATACCCTGCATTACCGGCAGGGATATCTAGCTACGGGAGTGCCGGGAGAAGAATGAGCAAAGAAGGCACCAGCGCCAGAGAATTTCTAGAGGTTGCCGTCGAGGCCGCCCAACGCGGCGGAGCAATTATCGCCGAGGCCATGGATCGCCCGAAGAACGTCACATACAAGACCGAAGTGGACCTGGTGACCGAGACGGATAAGAAATCGGAAGCCGCGATCGTCGAATGGCTGCGAAAGCACTTCCCGCAGCATGCGATTATTGCCGAGGAAGGGGGCATCTCCGGTCCCGATATCTCGGCGAGATATAAGTGGTACGTGGACCCGCTCGATGGGACGACCAATTTCGCGCATGGCTATCCGGTTTTTGCGGTATCTATAGGCCTCTTCGAAGAGGGGCAGCCGCTTGTTGCTGCAATTTGCAATCCAGTGACGCGAGACATTTTTACCGCGATGCGTGGCGGGGGAGCCCATCGAAACGAAAGGAAAATTCACGTTTCGAACGTGGACAAGCTCGCGAAAAGCCTCGTGGCCACTGGATTCCCGACGCACAAGCGCGTGCAGAATCCAAATATTGATTACTATTGGGAGTTCACGCTCCGCTCGCATGGCGTGAGGCGCGCCGGCGCGGCGGCGCTGGACCTGTGTTCCGTTGCGTGCGGTCACTTCGATGGCTTCTGGGAGTTTGGGCTAAAGCCGTGGGATACGGCTGCGGGGATTTTGCTGGTACAGGAAGCGGGAGGTGTAGTCTCGGATTTTTCCGGGCGACCGTACACGCCGGGAGGGAGGGAAATCCTCGCATCGAATGGACTGGTACACGAAGAAATGCGCGAACTCGCTTGCAAGATTGCCGCGAAGAAATCGGATGAGGGGACCTTCGTCCCGGGATAGGTTTCCACGTCGGCCGGAACGGATCCTGGCAAGTATTTTCGCAACCGCAACGAATCAAAAGAAGTTGCACCAAGGTACAGGTAATCCTGTGTGTGCCGGCAGGGATTTGCGCCTTTACTAGCACAACTGACGAGTGGTAGCCTGCAAGTTCGCGGCAGTTTTCTGAGGAGAGCATGTCTTACGCTCACGCGCTAGAACAACCGAGGCGGCGTCCTAATTTGGCTGACCCGTGGCACCGGCTGGCCGGCCGGTGGCACAACGGTGGCATCGAGCAATATTCACTGGGCCAGTCGCATGGCATGCACAAGCTGCGGCGCCTGCGGTTTCGCGGCGGATTCGAAGTCACAGAGCACCGTATGAGCCTCGAGGGCCTGCCGGATGCATTCCGCGGTTTCCGCATCGTCCATCTGACAGACATCCACTATGGGTTGTATTTTCCGGCGGAAGCACTGGCCTCGCTCGTGGAGATGACCAACGAGCTGGAGCCGGATTTGGTGGCTATCACCGGAGATTTTGTTACACGGTCGCGCAATTACATCGAGCCAGTTGCAGATATCCTGAGCGGGTTACGGGCCAGTGAAGGCGTCTACGCCGTGCTGGGAAACCACGATTTCCGCGTCGGGCCGGAAGAAATCGCGAGTGCCCTGGAACGACATGGAATTGACGTGCTGCGCAATCAGCACACATCTCTAAGACGCCGGGGACAGCGGTGCTATCTGGCAGGAATCGATGACTTTTATTACCGCGCCGATTTGCCCAAGGCAATGCGCGGGATTCCGCAGGGAGATCCGACGATCCTGCTTTCCCATAATCCGAGCATCATTGATGACGCTGCGCAAATGAAAATCAGCCTGGTGCTCTCTGGACACACCCACGGCGGGCAGATTCGCCTGCCGCTGGTCGGCTGCCTCTACGGACGCTCCGAAGAGCGCATGCGATTCAAGAAGGGGCGCGATTCCCTGGGCGCAACGCAGATTTACGTAAGCCGAGGCATTGGCACGGTAGTCCTGCCGGTGCGTTATGGATGTCCTTCCGAAATTCCTCGACTGATCCTCGAACCGCATCGGGAGCTTTCCGCCCGACTCGCGATTGCTGATGGCTGGCATTCCGCCTGCCCTCATGCGCGCAGTTGATCTGATCCGCAAAAAACGCGACGGCGGGGAACTGACCCGCGACGAAATCAATTTCCTTGTCGAGGGCGCTGCGCGGGGTACTGTGCCCGATTATCAGCTTGCAGCGTGGCTGATGGCGGTGACGTGCCGCGGCATGTCGCGCGCGGAGACCGCTTTGCTCACGGAAGCAATGCTGCGGTCGGGCGAAGTGATGGATTTCTCCGCCCTTGGTGCGGCGAAGGTTGATAAACACTCGACCGGCGGCGTTGGCGACAAAACCTCCTTGGTCGTCGCGCCTGTGGTCGCAGCGGCCGGATTGTATGTGCCCATGATCAGCGGCCGAGGGTTGGGACATACGGGCGGAACTCTGGATAAGCTGGAATCGATTCCGGGATTTCGCGTCAATCTCTCGCTCCCCGAGTTTCGAACATCGCTGGCGGCCTGCGGATGCGCGTTTGGAGGCCAGACGCCAGAAATCGCACCCGCTGATAAACGCCTTTACGCGCTGCGAGATGTTACCGGGACGGTCGAGAGCCCGGCGCTGATCTGTGGGTCCATTATGAGCAAGAAGCTCGCAGAGGGAATTGATGCGCTGGTTCTCGATGTAAAGGTCGGCGACGGCGCGTTCATGAAAAGCGAAAGCGAAGCCGCGGCGCTGGCGGAGTTGCTCGTTGATACGGCAAAAGGCATGGGCAAGCGCGCCGTGGCGCTGGTTACGGAGATGGGTCAGCCTCTTGGGCGAAAAATCGGCAATGCGCTGGAGGTCGAAGAAGCGCTCGATGTTTTGCACGGGCGCGGACCGGACGATCTGCGCACGCTTTGCTTGGAACTCGCGGCTTGGATGATTTTTCTTGGCGGGCGCGCAGCAAGCGTCGCAGAAGGGAAGCGTCTTGCAGAAGAAATGATTGCGAGCGGACGGGCTCGTGATACATTTCGGCGAGTCGTCGGGCAGCAGGGCGGCGATGAGCGCGTCGTGGAGGACCTGGCGCGCCTGCCGCGAGCACGTAATACGGAAGTTGTGCGGGCCAAGAACGGCGGATTTGTGACGCGCATGGGATGCAAAAGAATCGGACAAGCAAGCGTCGTACTGGGCGGCGGACGCGAAAAAATGGACGATACGATCGATCCGGCGGCTGGCATCGTGCTTGAGAAGAAAGCCGGGGATAGGGTTCAGGCAGGCGAGCCGCTTTGCACCGTGCATTACAACGCTGCGGAGCGGCTTGGCGCAGCGCTGCAGATGCTGGAATCGAGCTTCACAATCGGCGCAGAAGCGCCACAGCGAACTTCGCTGATTCGCCAGATCGTGGGCACATAAAGAAGAGCAATCTTTGGAGAGTTTCGGGGGAATTAATGTTTCATCGCCACTGGACCGGCATTCTGGGAATGGCGACAATTCTCGGGCTCGCCTACCTTTTTTCCACGAACCGCCGGGCGATTCGGCTGAAGACTGTCGGCTGGGGCTTAGCGCTGCAAATTGGCTTTGCGTTCTTCGTCCTCGACACGGAGATTGGCCGCAATCTTTTCGGCGACATCGGCGCGGCAGTAAACAAGTTGCTGGATTATTCGTACTACGGATCGACGTTTGTTTTCGGCGAGCTGGGGAAAAAGAGTTCGCACCTCGGCATGTTCTTCGCTTTTCAGGTTCTGCCCACGATTATTTTCATCGCCGCACTTTTTGCTTTGCTCTACTACTACGGAATCATGCCGTTCATCGTGCGGCAAGCGGCGAAAGTGATGACTCGATTGATGGGCGCGAGCGGCGCGGAATCGCTGAATATCGCGGCGAGCATTTTCATGGGGCAGACAGAAGCGCCGCTGACGATTCGTCCGTTCCTGCCGGAAGCCACGCGTTCGGAATTGATGACCATCATGACCAGCGGAATGGCGCACGTTTCCGGCGGAATCATGGCTGCCTACATCGCCTTTGGAGTCGATGCGAAGCATTTGATTACCGCGGTGATCATGACCGCGCCGGGGACGCTGCTGCTTTCGAAAATGCTCGTCCCGGAAACGGAGACGCCGATCACGGCGGGACGCGTGGAAATTGGCGTGATCGAAAAGGATCCGAATGCCCTCGGCGCACTTTCGCGCGGCACGATTGACGGATTGCATCTCGCTTTGAACGTGGCGGCGATGCTGATCTCCTTCATTGCACTCATTTATTTGTGCGACGGAATTCTTGGCGGGCTGCACAACTGGCTCGCCCCGCATGGGCTGACGCATTTTCCCTCGAGCCTCGAACAGATATTGGGCTGGGCACTTTCGCCGATCGCGTGGCTGATCGGCGTGCCCTGGCGCGACGCAGGTCATATCGGTAGCCTGTTGGGAACACGAATGGTATTGAACGAATTGATTGCGTATGGGCAGCTCGGGCCAATGAAAGCTATGCTCGATCCGCGGTCGTTTACGATTGCCACTTACGCGCTGTGCGGTTTTGCGAACTTCAGTTCCATTGGGATTCAGATCGGTGGCATCGGTGCGCTGGCGCCCAACAAAAGAGACGAGCTGGCGCGGCTGGGGCTTCGCGCTATGTTTGCAGGAACGATGGCCAATTTGATGTCGGCGTCCATTGTGGGGATCATGCTGAAGTGAGCCCAGGATCAAGAGCAAAAACAAGTCAAAGGGGCGAATTCGCGCGCGCGGAACGGGCCGCAAAATTCATTCGCTCGAAAACAATGCTACGGCCGAAAATTGCCATAGTTCTGGGTTCAGGGCTGGGTTCGTTTGCCGACGGTTTGAAAGATGCGACGCGAATTCCATACGAACGCATCCCCGGATTCCCGCGTTCGACGGCGATTGGCCATGCGGGAAACCTCGTCATTGGCAAGGCCGCGGGTGCTGCGATTGCCGTCATGCAGGGACGTGTGCATTTCTACGAAGGATATTCGCTTCAAGGCGTCATTTTTCCGATGCGCGTCCTGGGAAGACTTGGAATTCGCGCGGTGGTCTTGACGAACGCGGCAGGCGGCATCAATCTGAATTTCCGGCGAGGAACATTCGTCGTGCTGCGTGACCATATCAACTTGCAAGGCTCGAATCCGTTGATTGGGCCAAATGAAGAGCGTTTCGGACCACGGTTTCCGGACATGACCGAGGTATACAAGAAAGCCTATCGTGAAATTGCTCAGACGGAAGCGCAACGGCTAGGTTTGCAAGTTTCCGAAGGAGTGTATGCAGCGCTGACTGGACCCAGTTATGAGACGCCAGCGGAGATTCGCTATCTGCGATCGATCGGCGCGGATGTCGTCGGAATGTCCACCGTGCCGGAAGCCATTGCGGCTCGGCATATGAGAATGAATGTGCTTGGCTTGTCGTGCGTGACGAACATGGCTGCAGGAGTGCTTAAAGATCCGCTCGATCACAATGAGGTGCTCGAAACGGGCGATCGCGTCAGCGGACAGTTCATCGCTCTGCTGCAAGCGGTTTTGCCCAGAATCGCCGCGCACATGGATTGAACGAACGGACAGGAATTGAGATGGGCGAAGAAGAAAAATTAATCGTGGCGGCGCGCCAGGCGCGCGAACATGCACATGCGCCTTTCTCTGAATTTCGCGTTGGCGCAGCGGTTCGGACGAAATCAGGACGGATTTTCGGCGGGTGCAACATAGAGAACGCGAGTTACGGGCTGACGCTGTGCGCGGAGCGTGTGGCGATTTTCAAGGCAATTTCCGAAGGGGAGAAAGATTTCGACGCGATTGCCGTCGTCACGGACACGGATAAGCTTACGCCACCCTGTGGTGCGTGCCGTCAAATCATTTGGGAATTTTGCGGAGATGTGCCCGTTGTACTGGCGAATTTGAAAGGCAAAGTCGAACGCGAGCGCTCGGCAAAATTGTTGCCGCGGCCGTTTGACGCCTCTCATCTCTAAAAATACAAATGCACTTCAGTGCTGACCGACATCGAAGGTTGAGGCAAAGCGTGAAATGGACATCATTTATCCTCGCATCGCTTTTCATTGCCGTGAATCTTCCGGCGCAATCGAAACGACAGGCGGATTTGATCATTGCGCACGGGACTGTCGTGACGATGGATGCAGCGCGGCATATATATAACCCGGGCGCCGTGGCCGTGCGCGGGGAAGCGATTCTGGCTGTGGGGCCTGAAGCAGAAATCGAGTCGCGCTACGAAGCAACGAAGACGATTGACGCGACTGGCGAAATCGTGATGCCAGGCCTGATCAACGGGCACGCGCACGCGGCCATGAGTTTGTTTCGCGGGCTTGGCGACGATCTGGCGCTCAATGACTGGCTGCAGAAATACATTTTCCCAGCGGAAGCGAAAAACGTCACGCCGGATTTCGTCGAGTGGGGAACGCGCCTCGGCATTTTGGAGATGCTACGCGGTGGAATCACAACGTACGCGGATATGTATTATTTTGAGGACGATGTCGCGCGCGTAACAAAAGAGGCTGGGATGCGCGGCGTGCTTGGAGAGACGTTCATCGATTTTCCCTCTCCCGATAACAAGTCCGTGCCGCAGATGATTGCTTATACCGAAGCGTACATCAAGCACTGGCAGGGCGATCCGCTGATCACGCCCGCCGTAGCCCCGCATTCCATCTATACGTGTTCGGCGAAGACGCTGCAAGAAGCCGCGGCGCTAGCGCGGAAGTATCATGTGCCGATTTTGATTCATCTCGCGGAGGCGCCAGCGGAAAGCGCTGGAAGCCGTGCGAAATGCGGTCTTTCGCCGACTGCATATCTGGAGAGCATCGGTTTTCTCGGTCCAGATGTCACCGCTGCGCATTGCGTTTGGGTCGATGCCGGAGACATGCGATTGCTGGCGAGCCGACACGTCGGGTGCGTGCACAATCCCTCGAGCAACATGAAATTGGCGAGCGGCGTCAGCCCCGTGCCCGATTTGATCGCAGCAGGCGTTCCCGTGGGGCTCGGAACCGACGGAGCGGCGAGCAACAACGATCTGGACATGTTTGAAGAAATGGACATTGCCGCGAAATTGCAAAAAGTGGCTCGCTTGAATCCTCAGGCTCTCCCCGCGGAAGAGGCCGTAGCAATGGCGACAATCAACGGAGCGCGAGCGCTGCACATGGGGAAAGAAATCGGTTCGCTCGAAGCGGGGAAAAAAGCGGATGTGATCCTGATTCGTGCGGACGCTCCGCACGCGACGCCCATGTATAACGTATATTCCCAGCTTGTCTACGCGCTGAAAGCCAGCGACGTGGACGCAACGATCGTCGATGGAAGAGTTGTGATGGAACATCGACGAATGCTGACGCTCGATGAAGCGCAAATTCTCGCGAAGGCCCGAGAATACGCGAAAAAGATCCAGGCGTCGCTGGCCACTCACGCTCCCGCGTCCAAAAACTGAATTTCTGCAAGAATCTTTCCTGGGCTGCGAGCGGAACGGCCCGTCCCGCGAAGTCTACTCCTTGCGGGCTTCGTTTCGCGCGTTTCCCATCTTTGCGGCCATGGCGCGAAGAGTTTCCGGAATATTCTTGCTGGCCGAGAGGATTTTCAAGTCGCGCGGGTTGATGCGGGGCAAGAGACGCAAGGAAATGTCGAGCGGAGTTTTCGAATTGGATGCGAGGTTGCGGACGATGGTGTAATTCTTCATCCAGAGGCGATTGTTCGAAATGATGCGGAGAATTTCCTGGGTGAGCGTGGTCATCGCGGCGAAGCTTTCGACTTCCGACTCGGTTAGCCGCGGCGACTGCAGGACAGAACGCTGAACGACTTTGTTCGGATCACGAATCAGCGCAATGCGTTCTTCGCGCCCGCCGAGCAACGCTAATTGCACGCGCTGGACAACGTTCATTTTGGACAGGCGCTGGATGAGAGTCTGGCGCTTCCCTTGATCCATAGGGATTGCCGAGACAGCATCTTCATAATGGCTTTCGCCCAGAGCTCCTCCCAGCAGTTCTTGGAGCAATCCTCGTTGTTCCGCATTCGCCTCAGCCGAAGATGCCAGCGCGTCAATCAAAGGGACACTAGCGGTGAGCCGCTCCAGATTATCGAGCAGGGCCTGGATGCCCGTGGTCGTGAGAAATCCCGCGACCTTGCGAACCGTCGTGGCGGGGCATGAAGGGTTTTTCGCCATCACGTCGGCGATTCCTGGCTTGCCGCCGAGATTTTCAGCGCAATAATCAAAAAGCTGAAGCGCAACATCTACACGTTCGAGCGCCGCTATAAAACTCTCGGCAGGCATGCTAAGAAGGGCCGAGGATGCCCTTTGCGCAACCCCTTCTTCGGGATCCCAGGCGAGAACCGCCAGGATCTCGGCACGCTCGGCTGGAGTAAGCGAAACACCGCCAGTGCAGACCGCCAGTTTCCGCTCCGGACGAGCCCGGCCAGATTTAATTTCCTCGCGAACGTCGTTGCTAATTGGGGCCTCCCAAATTCGATTTCAGATTGTCGCGTGTGAGCGTGATTTTGCCCGGCTGTCCGGGAGGGCCAAGCGGCGGAACTGTGCGGCCATTCAGTTCCAAAAGAACGGCGCTGGATTTACTGGAAGAAACTGTGAAGCTCGTCTGTGCGCGCAGAGTCAACGTGCGCAAAGCATCCAATGTGCCGGAAAAAACTGTCTTGCCATCCGCGAGAACAACAACGTCCGACGTTTCCCCTGCCTCAACCTTCAACTCCATCGGGCCGGAACTCGATGCGGAATCGGAAGAGGGAGAAAGAGCTGGCGCCGGTGGGGCTGTCGAACTCGGAGCAGCAGTGCCAGAGGAACTCGCGAGGTTCTTTGTCATTTGGGTTTGGGCGGGGGATTGAGATTCTGTTTTGGGAGCAACCGTCGAGCGCGCCGGAGTTTGGACTGGCGCTGGTGCTGTAGCTGTATTTCCATTCAGTGAGCCGTTCGAAACAGGGGTTTTCGGACGACTGAAACGCGCCAAAACGGTTCTGAAAATTGGGTGGGACTCGTGCCATGCACGGATGGTTGGGCCATACCGGCGATATCCGTAAATAGCACCCGCGACTATTCCGGCCACAACCAATATTGCGATTACAATTGCGAACCAGTTCGGCCGCATGCGAACGGGCTCTTTGGTCCAAACTGCAATCTCCGGCCGCTCGCGCGTCTCAAGTGCGTATTCCGCGACGAGACCCTCTTCATCCAAACCGAGGAATCTGGCGACAGAGCGGATGAATCCGCGGTTGAAGATGCCTCCCGGGAGGCGCTCCCATTGCTCATTTTCCAGGGCTTCGAGGAATCGGATGCTGATGCGCGTGGCCGCAGCCACTTCCTCCAGCGAAACGCCGCGCATTTCGCGCTCGCGCTTCAAATGTTCACCAAACACATGCGAAGTAGGGCTCATGGGAACGTGCTCAATAAAAAATATAGGCGGCCATGAGAGGGGTGTCAATCAATGCTCTCGTGGCTGGTACCATGCCGTTGAGCCGATTTGACTCTTACGCACGACACGAATGCTGTCGGTTGCAGTCCCGCTCTCGCGTACTTATAATGCCAACGATGCCCGAAGGTGAATCGCATCCAACCGAACCAGTTCTTGGCGGTCTAAACCGAAAAGTGCCCGAACCCAAACCCTTTCACGGAATCGAACGCCGCCGAAACCCAGCCGTAGTGCGCCACGAACCCATTCCCGAAGGAAACGAAGTTGCCGTCTTCCATGAACTCGGCAAAGCTCTGACTTCTTCTCTGCAACTCGATCAGGTCTTGCGCACGATCATGGAGAAAATCAATGAAGTACTGCGGCCGGACACATGGTCGTTGCTGCTGATGGACACCGAAAAACAGGAACTTTACTTCGAAATCGCCACAGGCGAAGGGTCTGACGCCCTGAAAGACGTGCGAATCAAACTCGGACAGGGAATTGCCGGCTGGGTTGCGCAGACGGGTGAAGTCGTCGTGGTACCGGACACCAGAACGGATTCGCGCTTCTTTTCTCAGGTCGACGAAAAGACAAAGATGCAGACGCGTTCCATTGTGGCCGTGCCGGTGCGTTTCCGCGACCAATGCCTCGGCGTAATCGAGCTGATTAATTGCGTGGGCGATGCCGGCTTCAGCCCGCGAGAGTTGGCTTTGCTTGAGGCGCTTGCCGATTATGCAGCGATCGCTATTGAAAACGCGCGTCACGTCCAGCGCATTCACGAACTCACGATTACGGATGACTGCACGAGTCTTTACAACGCGCGGCATCTCAATTTCATGCTGGACACGGAGATTTATCGATCCCATCGCTACAGCTACGAATTTTCGCTTATTTTCATTGACCTCGACCATTTCAAGAATGTGAACGACACGCACGGGCATTTGATGGGATCGAAACTACTGGGCGAAATCGGCAACGTGATCAAGGACAACTGCCGGCTGATTGATTTCGCGTTTCGCTACGGCGGCGACGAATTCGTGCTGCTTTTGCCGCAGACTTCCAAAGAGAACGCCTGCCGCGTGGCTAAGCGATTGCATGGGTTGATCCGCAGCACAACGTGGCTGAAGGATGTCGGCTTGAATGTGCACGTCACGTCGAGCGTTGGCGTCGCTTCGTATCCCGTCGACTCTGCCGACAAGGCCGGACTTCTGCATTTGGCCGATGAGGCCATGTACCTGGTGAAGAATACAACGCGTGACCGGGTTGCCGCGGCCAATACGGGCGTATTGCCACAAGCCTAACTCCACAGCTTCCGCAGTCGAGTCCTCGCCGCTGAGCCTTCGGCAGCAAAATTACATTGTCAGCACAACTCTGAATTCTGCTTTGCCGCTGGCCATTCGTGCAAAAGCTTCGTTCACTTTGGCAAGAGGAAATCTCTCAACCATCGGCCGGACGCCGGTCAATTCCGCGAATCGCAGCGTGTCTTCCGAGTCCGCCGGAATCCCTGACGACCAGCCCTGAATGCTTTTCTTTCCGCTGATGAGTTGAATCGGCGCAACCTCGATTGGCTCCGGCGCCGCACCAAGCACGATCATCTTGCCGTTCGGCCCGAGGCCATTGATCAGCGAAGACATGGATTTCGAATTTGGCGCCGTCGCCAAAATGACCTGTGCGCCGCCAAGTTTTTGCAACTCTTCTGCTGCATTGGCGGTTTGGCTATCAATGTACACGTTTGCTCCCAGTTTTTTCGCGAGGGGCGCGTTCGCGGATCCTCGGCCAACCGCGGCCACTTTATAGCCAGACTTACTGCCGAATTGGATTCCCAAGTGGCCGAGGCCGCCGATTCCTTGCACGGCAATCAGATCCCCGGGAAGTGCGCCGGCGTGGCGCAATGAGTTGAATGTCGTGACGCCCGCGCACAGCAGCGGTGCAGCTTCGGCAGCGTCAAGGCTATCCGGCATCGCCGCAAGTGACTCGACAGGTGCAATCATATATTCCGCATAGCCGCCATCGAAGCTGATCCCGGATACCTGCAGACTCGGGCAGTTGCCGAAATCTCCGCGGCGGCAAGTTAAGCATGTCCCGTCGTGCTTGCCGTGCCATCCGACGCCGACGCGTTGCCCTTTTTCCCAATTCGTAACACCTGGGCCAACCTCATCGATTTCTCCCGCCACTTCGTGCCCCGGCACGCGCGGATACGTGACGCCCGGCCAGAGGCCATCCTTTGTCAAATGATCGCTGAAGCAGATCCCACAAGCGCGCACGCGAATCCGCACATGTCCTGCTGGTGGTTGAGGGATCTCGCGTTCGACGATTTCGAAATCCGCGCCAGGCTTCGTAACTTGTGCGGCTTTCATTTTTGGCATGATTTTCTCCAGAAAGTGAGATGCTGGGCGTGCGCAGTAGGATTCGCGCCCACGGGTATCTATTGTGATCCACAAACCTGTTTCCTATACTCAGCCTCTAAGTAATGTGGAGAAATGAGTTGATCGTCCGGCAGGAATTAGCGGCATGAAAAACAAAGAGGCTGCGCGCTACGCCCGATGGTCCGCTGGCGTTGCAATCGCCATTGTGCTCGTAGTATTTGCCATTTATTTGCGGGGGCGGATCGGTGCGCGAGTTATGCAAAAAAATCTGCCAGCGCCCGTACCCGCCAGCGTGGCCCAGGAGTCAGCGGGTTTTGCAATCTCGAGGACCGTCAACCACCGCGTGTTGTTCACTGTGCGCGCATCGCGAGCGACGGAGTACAAGGACCAAAATCGCAGCCTGCTCGAAGACGTGCTGATTACCATTTATGGAAAAGAAGGTGACCGCGACGATTCCGTGCGAGCGAGCGAGTGCAGCTATGAACCCGCTTCGGGTAGCATCCGGTGCCAGGGCCAAGTGCAGGTTGATTTGAGAAACGCCGACGCCACATCGTCGGCACAAGGCATGCAATTGCAGACAAGCAACATCCTATTTGACCATGACTCAGGCCAGGTCAGCACACCGAACGATGTGACGCTCACATTTCCCGGAGGCGAAGGGAAAGGAACGGGAGTTGTATACGATCCACAAAACGAAGATGTAAAACTCAAAAGCAACGTGGAATTGAAGCTCACGTCTGTGAGCAGGGGAGACGTGCTCCCGGTGTTTCTGAGCGGCAGTGCGCTGGAATTTCGAAGAGAAACTGACGATTTGTTGCTGTCAGGGCCGGTTCGGGCCACAGAAGGACGACAAGAAATCACGACCGGAGCACTGGAGTTGGTACTGGACGCCGCAATGCAGCCGAAAAGTGTGGTTGCCACCGGGCAGCCGGCGCTGAACGGCAAGGACGCACGAGGAACGGTGTCTCTCACCGCGGAAGAGATGCGAGCGTCATTGGGCGCCGGGGATGTATTGGAAAAAATAGTCGCCAGCGGAAACGTGCATTGCCAGGAGGAGCGGCGCTACGAAACGAACCGATTGGCGGCCAACCGCGTTCAGCTCGTGATGGTTGAGGGTAATGGTCGCAGCATGCCGCGCGAAGTTTTGGCGACAGGGAATGTCCACGCGGAGACCCAATATGGTCAGGTGAAACGAATTTTGGAAACAGAAGCAATGCGCATGAATTTTGCTCCGGACACGGACGGAAAAACAATGCACGTTGATACAGCGGAGACTTTAGCACCGGGGCAGGTTGTTATCAGTGGCCCTGGTGAATCCGATCAGATCCGCGCCGGAAGATTGACTGCAGCGTTTGACGCGAAAAGCAAATTGGATGCTCTCCACGGCGCCTCCGGTGTCGAAGTGATTCATGCGGAAGACTCCAAGCCATCAGAGACGACCTCAGCGCAGAATCTTACGGCCACCTTCGGCGCTGGCGGCGGCGGCGGCGGCGGCTGGCAGACGATCAACGAAGATGGCTCCGTAACGATCCATCAGGCGGGCCGAACAGCGCGTGCGGAGCGAGCGAGAATCACACGCGATACGAACCAGCTCATTCTGACAGGTTCGGCTCAGGTTTCTGACGCGGCTTCGCGATTAAGCGCATCGCGCATTGAGATGAATCAAAAAACGGGAGAAATGCGTGCGAATGACAACGTAGTGGCAAGCTATGTCGCAACGAAGGACAGCGGGGATAGCCTCGCAAAGACGATTTCCGCGAATGTTTCAGCGGACGAGATGACCGGCACGTTTGCCTCACGCGAATCCATCGCTCCACAGAGCGGCGGGCATGCCACGTTCTCCGGACACGCGCGCTTCTGGCAAGACTCTGCGCTGCTCCAGGGGGAGACAATCGAGTTCTGGGGAGATGCCAATCGGGCCGAGGCTCGCGGGAACGTGTTAGCGACCTTTGAAGAACCGGCGGACAAGAGTGCGAAGACCCGGGGCCCGGTGGTTTGGCAAGTGCGCGCACCAGAGGTCGATTACCGGGGTGATCTGAACAGAGTGAATCTGTCCGGCGGCGTCGATGCGCGCTCCGCGAAAGGCACAATTTCGAGCCGTACTATGGAGCTTTTTCTGTCGAATGGCGATGGTGGCCAGCGAAAGCTCGACCATGCCACTGCCGAGGGCGCTGTGCGCATCGAACAGAACGGACGCATCGGCACCGCCGAGCAGGGCGAATACGACGCTCCCGGTGGGAAATTCACACTTTCCGGAGGACAACCCACAGTGTCAGACGGTTCTGGAAACACGACAACGGGCCGTGAATTGACCTTCTTTTTAGCGAGTGATACGATTCTTGTGAAGTCGAAAAAGGGCACGCGAACCGTGACCATGCACCGGATTGCGAAATGAATTCGCATGTTGAAACTCCAAGCCGCCGAGTTGAGCAAGAGCTACCGAGGCCGCACGGTCGTCGATAACGTCAGTTTGGAGATTCACCAGGGTGAAGTGGTTGGGCTGCTCGGGCCGAATGGCGCTGGTAAGACCACGACGTTCTATATTTTGGTCGGGCTGGCGCGGCCGGATTTCGGGCGAGTCCTACTGGATGGCGAGGATATCAGTGACCTGCCCATGTACCTTCGTGCGCGTAGCGGCATCAGCTATCTTCCCCAGGAACCTTCTGTCTTTCGCAAGCTGACTGTAGAAGACAATTTGTTCGCCGTACTCGAAACGCTCCCTATCACCGCAGAGCAACGGCGCGATCGCGTGGAGGAGTTGCTGGCGCAAATGGGACTCGAAGGAATTCGCTACAGCAAAGGTTATGTGCTTTCCGGCGGCGAGCGGCGCCGCTTGGAAATTGCGCGCTCGCTTGCGCTGCAGCCTTCGTTTGTGCTCCTTGATGAGCCCTTTTCCGGAATCGACCCGCTCACCGTCCTGGACTTGCAGAAAATTATCGCCGATTTGAGCGTCGCCGGCATCGGCATGCTCATTACCGATCACAACGTCCGCGACACTCTCGCCGTAACCGACCGCGCCTATATCATTCATGGCGGGAAGATTTTGAGTTCGGGAACGCCTGACGAATTGAGCCAGGATGCGGAAGTCCGCCGGCTCTACCTGGGAGAGAATTTCCGTCTGAACTAAGGCCATGAACTTTCTCCAGCCCAAATTGAATCTTCGGCTCGCGCAAAGGCAAGTTCTGACGCCGGGACTCGTGCAAATGGTGAGCGTGCTGGCGCTCAACCGGCTCGAACTGCGCGAGATGATCAATCAAGAAGTGATGGAGAACCCGATGCTGGAAGTGCTCGGGGATGACGGCGTGGTCACTGAGAATTACACCGACGAAACTTTCGTCAAAGAGGAAACGGAGAAAGTTCCGGAGACGAAAGAAGCTAATCCATTCGACGAGTTCGATATCGGCTCGTTTTTTACTAAATATCTGGATACCGGAGCATCCACCGGTGCCGGAAGCGAACGCGAAGAAACCGAAAAGCCGGGATTCGACAAGTTTTTATCTTCGCCGCAAAATCTGGCTGATTATCTCCTCTGGCAGTTAAGTGTCAGCATTTGCAGTGAACAAGTGCAGAAGATCGCCGAAGTCATCGTAGGAAATCTCGACGAAAACGGATATTTGGTGGCGACGCTCGAGGAAATTGCCCAATCCGGCGGATATTCAGCCGAAGATGTCGAGGAGGCCCTCGCTGTGGTTCAGGAATTCGATCCTCCCGGGATCGCCGCGCGCGACCTGAAGGAATGCCTGCTCTTGCAGGTGAAGCTCCTTGATCCGCAGAATACGCTCGCGCAGCAAATCATCTCCGACCACCTGAAGATGCTGCAAAACAATCAGCTCAAAGAAATCGCGCGAGCGCTAAACCGTCCGATAGAAGCCGTGAAGCGCGCCGTGGACCTCGTAAAGCGTCTCGATCCCAAGCCGGGCCTGCGCTACAACCGGACCGAACCGCGTCTCGTCGAACCGGACATTCAATTCCGCAAAGTCGACGGCGAATGGCAGGCTTTCCTGGATGACGACGACATGCCGCAACTTCGCTTGAGCCCGGTGTACCGCAAGCTCCTGGCGCGCGACGCGGCCGATCGTGATGTGCGCAACTACGTCAAAGAGCGCTTCAGTGCGGCCGTGCAATTGATGAAAAATATCGAGCAGCGGAAGCATACGATCGTGCGCGTCTGCCAGTCGATTCTGCGCCGCCAGCAGGATTTTCTGAATTACGGCGTAGATCATCTGAAGCCGATGATGATAAAAGAAGTTGCCGAAGAGGTCGGCGTGCACCCGTCCACCGTAAGCCGCGCCGTGGCCAACAAATATGCGCACACGCCCCAGGGGGTTTTCGAGCTGCGCTACTTTTTCTCGGAATCCGTGAACGGGCCGCAGGGCAGCGACATGTCGCTTCTCTCTCTGAAGCGGCGGGTCAAGAAAATGATCGAAGAAGAAGACGCGACGCATCCGCTGACCGACGAGCAGATTGCCAAGCGGCTCGACGAAGAGGGCATTCACGTTACGCGGCGGACCGTGGCCAAGTATCGCGAAGATCTGCGCATTCCCAGCACGCATCAGCGACGGCAAAAGAACTGAAGAGCGACGCTTTGGCGCCCAGCCATACGCAACAGAATCGCCAGCTAGTCATTCTCACGGGCCTTTCCGGCTCTGGCAAAGGCTCGGTTCTGCGGACTTTCGAAGATCTTGGATTTTATTGCGTCGATAATCTTCCCGTATCGTTCATTCCTTCTTTCGCCGAATTGTATATGGAGGGCGGCGGCGAATTTGAGCGCGCCGTGCTTCTCGTGGATGCGCGTGAAGGAGAACAACTGAAGCGTCTGCCGGATGTGTACCGCAAATTGCGGCGGGAATATCCGGCAACGCTGGTTTTCATCGAGGCAAGCGAGCAGGCTCTGGCGCGCCGGTTCAACGAGACGCGGCGTCCGCACCCGATGGGCGCTGAATTCTCCATTGCCGAAGGAATCCGCCTCGAGCAGAAACAGATGGCAGCGATTCGCGCTCTCGCGGATGTCGTGATCGATACGACCAAGTTCACCGTACACGATCTGCGCCAGTTCATTATTGAACGTTTTCAAAAAGCAGGACGCAAGCCGCTGTTGATTTCTCTGACGAGCTTCGGCTACCGCTTCGGTTTGCCTGCGGACGCGGACCTGGTCTTCGACGTTCGCTTTTTGCCGAATCCATATTTCGTCGCCAAGCTGCGGCCCTACAGCGGCCAGAATGCCCGCGTAGCCAGATACATTCGCTCTTTCAAGCAGACGGGAGAATTTCTGCGCCGTATCGATGGGCTGCTCGCGTATTTGATTCCGCATTACATTCGCGAAGGAAAGAGCTATCTTACGGTCGCTTTCGGATGCACCGGTGGCCGGCACCGCTCCGTGATGATGGCTGAGGCAGTAGCCAAAGTCCTTGCGAAGCGCGGCTACACGACCAAGATCGAGCACAGAGACCTCGATCGCTCTGTATCGTGACTGTTTGCATTACGAACTCTGGCGCGGCAAACGAGCCTTCGGTAAAGTGGAAGAAGAAACGCTGGTTGGTCACAAGGAAGATCGTAAGGGAAAATGCCCTCCCAACCTCGAAGCTTATTTCAATTTGTGCGGCCATACCGGCTGCGGCTGATTTTTGGAGTTGTGCTGCTGGCGGTCGTCGGAGTCTGCGAAGGGCTGATCGCATTGATGATCATCCCCGCCGTGGATACCATCCTGAACCCGCACAGCACGGCGACGAAGGTAAAGCTCGTCACACTGCCATTCAGTAACCGCGTCATCTATCTCAACTCATTCCTGCCTTCGAATATTCATTACGTCTGGACAGTTTTCGCGATTTGCCTCGTGGCCCTGTTCTTTTTCAAAGCCGGCGCCGAGTTTTTTGGAAGCACGATGATCCAATATGCCGGGCATGCCGGCGTGACCGACTTGCGCAACCAGGTATATGACAAGCTTGTCCGGCAGCCGATTGGTTTCTTTCAGCATAATCCGACGGGACGCCTGATGTCTGCTGCGATCAGCGACGTGGACCAGGTTCGCAGCGCGCTGTCGGAACATCTGGCGGATTTCTTTCAGCAAGTGTTTGCACTCGTGGCCTTCGTGTGCGTTTTGCTCTGGCTGAATTGGCGGCTGGCTCTTGGTTCCGCAATCATCATACCTCTTGTTGTATATCCGGTCGGCAAGCTGGGCCGCCGCATCCGGCGGTCGGTGCAGAACAGCAGGTCGCGCGTCGCGGATCTGAGTCAGATCCTTCAGGAGACGGTGAGTGGCAACCGCGTCGTGAAAGCCTTCGGCATGGAGAATTTTGAAATACAGAAATTCCATGAAGCGGCACGGCGCCTGCTGCGCGAGAACATGCGCTGGGTGAAAGCGTATGTCGTGACCTCACCGCTCATGGATTTGCTAGGGGCGGTCGTCTTCGCCGTTCTGTTGCTCTATGCCCGCGACGAGATACGCCGGAATGTCATGACCACAGGCATGGTGATCGGGTTTATTTATTCTCTTTTCCGCGCGTATGAACCAATCAAGCGGCTGGGCAGTTTGTATCATCAGTTTCAACTCGCCGTCGGCGCGTCCGCGGAAGTCATCGGTTTCCTCGCGCTTAAGGAGGAGTTTGCGGAAAAGCCGGGAAGCGTCGATTTGCCCCGTTTTTCGAAAGAAGTTGAATTTCAAGACGTCGGATTTTCCTACGAAAGCGGGCCGATCGTTCTCCATGATATCGACTTGCGAGTGCCGGCCGGCGGCGTTGTGGCAATCGTAGGTTCGAGCGGTGCGGGGAAAACTACGCTCGTCAATCTGCTGCCGCGATTTCACAGTCCAACGATGGGGACGCTGCGCATCGATGGACAAGATGTGTGCGCGGTGAATCTGCGTTCGTTGCGCGAACAGATGGCGATCGTGACGCAGGAAACGATTCTGTTCAACGACACGGTTTGGAACAATTTGTGTTATGGCCGGCCCGATTTGCCAGAAGCGCGCGTGGTCGCAGCAGCGAAAGCCGCGCTGGCGCACGATTTCATCACCCAATTGCCGCAGGGATATCAGACAAGGATCGGAGATCGCGGCCAGCGTCTTTCCGGCGGCCAGCGCCAGAGGCTCGCCATCGCGCGAGCCTTGTTGAAAGATGCGCCGGTTCTGATTCTCGATGAAGCGACATCGGAACTGGACACGGAGTCCGAGATGCTCGTGCAGCGCGCATTGAACACTTTGATGGAGAACCGCACTGTATTTGTAATCGCGCACCGTCTGTCGACCGTCCGCCGCGCCGATTTGATCGTTGTCTTGGAAGAAGGAACAATCAAGGAGCGCGGCACGCACGAGGAACTCCTCGCCCAGGGCGGCGCCTATGCGCGGCTCTACAATCTTCAATTCCAGGAAATCGAGCCGCCGATGACTGCCGGACCCGTGTAATATGTCTGCCCCGATGCTCAAGTCGATGACCGGATACGCGCAAGCGCGCGTTGAGCAAAATGGCTGGGCCGTTCAACTGAGCCTGCGAAGCGTGAACCATCGTTTTCTCGACGTGCGTATTCGAATGCCGGAAGGATGGGACGCGCTCGAAACGGAAATCCGCCAGTTGACGCGCGAAAGAATTCGCCGCGGACATCTGGATGTGACCCTGCAGGTCGAGGCGGGGAAGAAAAACTCGATTACCATTCATCGCGAAGTTGCCGCCGAATATTTGAAAGCTGCGATGTCATTGAGCGAGCAATTTGGTCTCAAAGCAGATCCGGATGTGGCAGCGATACTCCGTTTGCCCGGCGTTGCGTCATCCGGAGCTCCTGCGGATGATGAGCTTGAAGCGCTCAGTACTGTCGTCCGCTCTTGTTTGGGGCAGGCAATCGACCGGCTGGAACAAATGAAGCAAGTGGAGGGACGGGCGCTCGGCGCGGAGTTATCAGGTCGCCTCGATAATGTGACGCAGGCGGCGCAGAAAATCGAATTGCTTGCGCAGCGCGCGCAGCCCGCATACGCGAAGCGACTTGAGATGCGCTTGAAAGAATTGCTCGGAAATTATTCGCTCGATCCAAACCGGCTGGCGCAGGAAGCCGCGTTTGCTGCTGAGCGCAGCGACACGACCGAGGAATTGGCGCGCCTCAAGAGCCACGTCCAGCAATTCCGCGGCTTGCTGGAAGCGGGCGGCGAAGCTGGCAAGAAGCTCGATTTCCTCCTGCAAGAAATGCAGCGCGAGACGAATACACTGCTCTCGAAGACAAACGGAATCGATAGCGGCGGACTCGAAATCACGCAGCTTGGGCTTGAATTGAAATCCGAGATCGAAAAACTTCGCGAACAGGTGCAGAACGTCGAGTAACATTGTCGGGCAACGATGGCTGAATCGCATGAACCACTCGTCTTTATCGTTTCGGGGCCCTCGGGGTCGGGCAAATCTACGCTCGTGAAAAAGTTGCTGGAGCTTCCCGGGACGATGCTTTCGATTTCCGTCACCACGCGCCCGCCTCGTCAGGGGGAAAGCGATAACCGGTGGTATCATTTTGTATCTCAGGACGAGTTCCAGCGAATGGCGCGAGATGGCGAATTCCTTGAGTATGCCTGTGTTTTCGGAAAGCACAGCTACGGCACGCCGAAGAAATGGCTGGCTGAAGCGCTCGCGCAGAAAAAGGATCTAGTGCTCGAAATCGATGTTCAGGGCGCAAGGCAGGTTCGGGAGAAAGTCCCGGAATCGATCGCCATCTTTATTGTGCCTCCATCAAGGGAAGAGTTGGAAACGCGCCTTCGCGCCCGTGGCTTGGATGGCGAAGATGAGATACGGAGGAGGCTCGAACAGGCGCGCTTGGAGATGGAGCAGTACGTGGATTACGATTATGTCGTGATTAACGAAAATCTTGAGTCGGCGGGCCACGCTGTTCAGGCAATCGCTCACGGAGCGCGTTGCCGGACAATGCAAAATCGGGATCGCGTTCGCAAAATACTGGAATCGTTTGGAGGATAATGCATTTATGGCGGTTTCATCCGAAACACCAGATAGCAGATTCGCTTACGTTGTCCTCGTGGCGCGCCGCGCCCGTCAACTGATGGCTGGGGGCCGGCCATTGATTGAAAATCCCCGAAATCACAAATACACGCGCGTCGCCGAAGAGGAATTGCAGAAGGGAATGTTGGAGTTTGAGCTTCCGGAATCGGCCGATGGTTCAGCCGAAGACGGAAAGCAGAGGAAGTCCTAGGCTTTCGTAGGAAATATCGATGCGCGTCGCGTTGGGAGTCTCGGGCGGAGTGGCTGCTTATAAGGCGGCGGAGCTTGTTCGCCGTCTGCAGCAGGAAAAAATCGACGTCCAGGTTGTGATGACGCGAGGAGCGCAGGAATTCGTCACGCCGCTCACATTCGCTGCGCTCACCGGGCAAAAGGTAATTACTGGACTTTTTGGCGAAAGGGAATCCGCTGCAAATGTCGAAAGCGCCATCGAACATATCGCCGTCGCGCAGCGGATCGACTTGCTCCTCGTTGCGCCGGCAACGGCGGACATTTTGGCGAAGCTCGCCAATGGCGTCGCAGACGATTTTTTGACAACGTTGTACCTTGCGACCAAAGCGCCTGTGATCGTCGCCCCCGCGATGAACGTCAACATGTGGGAGCATCCTGCGACCCAGAAAAATCTGGAGACGCTCAGGGCGCGCGGCGTGCGTGTCGTCCAGCCGGATGAAGGCTACCTCGCTTGTGGGATGACCGGGCCGGGTCGCCTGGCAGGTACCGAAGCCATCGCCAGCGCCGTGTGCGAGACTCTTGGTTTGAAGCACGATCTGGACGGCATGACGGTTGTCGTCACCGCAGGCCCCACGGTCGAAGAGCTCGATCCTGTCCGGATGTTGACGAATCGCTCGTCGGGGAAGATGGGATATGCCCTCGCGGATGCTGCCGCGCGGCGTGGCGCGCATGTCATCCTGATCAGCGGCCCGGCAGAACTCAAAGCTCCTCCAGAAGTGGACTGGGTGCCCGTTCGTTCCACCGAGGAGATGCATCGCGCCGTGCGCGAAAGCGCTCGCTCTGCCGATGCCGTGGTTATGGCCGCGGCGGTCGCGGACTATCGGCCTGTTGCCGCTGCGGCGCAGAAAATGAAGCGTGGCGCGGGGCACGTAATGCTCGAACTTGAGCCCACGGTCGACATTCTCGGTGAACTCGCGCGAGACAAGACCGGACAAATCCTGGTCGGTTTTGCTGCGGAAACGGAGCGCGTGGCGGAGAACGCACGCCATAAGCTGAAATCCAAGGGCGCGGACATGATTGTGGCTAATGACGTGACGATGGAAGGCGCGGGATTCGACACCGGCACAAACATCGTAACCTTGTTCCTGCGCGATGGCCGCGAACTGGCCTTGCCGAAAATGTCGAAATTCGAACTCGCCAACCGCATTTTCGATCACGTCGCGGAGCTTCGCAAAGGCTTGAAGTGAATTCGGAAAGCCGCGCGCGCGTCGAAGCCTGGCTGCAGTATTTCGATGACCTGAATATTTCCTCTTTCTATCTCGGCCGTTCTTCCCGCACCGTTGCGCCTGCAGTCAATTCTGCAGAAGAGGAAATTCCGGCCTCCCACTCCATTCCCGCGGCGCGCATTCCAGTTCCCAATCTCCCTTTGCCATCCCAGAATGCGTCGCTGGCGGCTGCGCCTCCTGTCGTCAAGAGCGCTTCTTTGTTTGAATCCGGCGAACGCATCGAAAACGACACTTTGGAGCGCATTCGCGAGGACATCGGCGACTGTAAGCGCTGCAAACTCTGTGAGCAGAGAACAAACATTGTCTTTGGTTCCGGCAACCCTAGGGCGGAATTGGTTTTTGTTGGCGAAGGCCCTGGACACGACGAAGATGTGCAAGGCCTGCCTTTCGTCGGCCGCGCGGGAAAATTGCTCACGCAAATGATCGAAGCCATGGGCTTGCGCCGCGAGGGCGTATATATCTGCAACGTCGTGAAATGCCGGCCGCCGCAGAATCGCGTGCCTGAGCCTGGCGAAGTCGAGACTTGCTCGCCATTTCTTTTCCGCCAGCTCGCCGTGATCCGCCCCAAGGCGATCGTTTGTCTGGGTGCCACGGCGTTTCAATCGCTCTTGGGATCCAAGATGTCGATTTCGCGCCTGCGCGGCCAGTGGATGGATTTTCGCGGCGTGCCGATGCTCGCCACCTACCATCCTGCCTATTTGCTCCGCAATCCAAATGCCAAGGGCGAAGTCTGGGAAGATTTGAAAAAGGTGATGGCGCATCTCGGATTGAAGCCTCCGGCGCGGCGGTAAGTTCCTGTTATTTTCCTTTCACATCCGTTGACGATTCAGCTTTCGGTTGAATCGAACCCTCCTGTTACACTGTTGCGCTGCAATTCGTTGGCAGTGCAGCGTATTGCAAATCGAAATTTCAAGCCTCTTGAGGGAGACGCGCGTTGGGAATTTTCCTCGGGCTTTCGGCGGCCTTCGGCTGGGGAGTGGCGGACTTCATGGCGCGCTTCGCGACGCGCCGCGTGGGAGCGTTGCGCGCTCTCATGTTCATGCAGCTCGCGGGGCTTTTTGCCCTCACGGCCTGCATGGCGGCAATGGGCCATTGGACGAGATTTTTTCCGCCTCTGCGGTGGGACATTTGGGGATGGATCATTCTGGCAGGAATGTTGAGTGTGCTGGCATCGCTGGCGCTTTATCGTTCCTTTGAAATTGGCATCCTCGCGCTCGTTTCTCCCATTGCCGCAAGTTATCCCGCGTTGACCGTTGTTCTTTCGATTTCGACCGGCGAGCGATTGACGCGCGCACATGCCGTCGGTGTGATCTTTGTAATCGTCGGAGTAATCGTCGCCGCTCTGGCGCTGCCATCGAAAATCGCAGCGCACGATGACTCCCAGCTCCCCGGCCATCATCGCCGCCACGTGTTGCGCGGCGTGCCATGGGCGCTCGCCGCAGCCCTGGGTTTTGGCGTGAATTATTGGATTTTGGGATTTCGCGTGATGCCCATTTTCGGCGGACTCGCTTCCGTATGGGTAATCCGTCTCATTTCCTTCGCGGTTCTGCTGCTCTTGCTTCGCCCGCTGGGACAATCTGCGGAGATTCCGAGGGGCTCTTCGGCATGGCTGATTTTTTTCATTGCCCTTGCGGATACGGCAGGCTTTGTCGCCAATAATCTTGCATTCAAGCAGGAGGAAATCGCCATCGCTACTGTGCTCTCGTCTCTCTATGGCGTGGTCACGTTGCTGTTCGCCGCAGCATTCCTGCGCGAGAGGCTGGGTCGGCGCCAGTGGCTGGGTGTCGCGCTGATTTTTGCCGGAGTCGCGCTCGTCAGCGTGTAACGAGGCGCTAAGGCAGAGCCGGTTCTGCGTCTCAAGCCATGCTGTTACACTAATCCCACATGACTGCAAGATTCTGCGAAGTCGCGCTGCCCGTTCCGCTGCGTTCATCGTTTACCTACGCGATTCCTGAATCCTTGGCCTCTGCGGAACTCATCGGGAGCCGCGTCGTCGTGCCGTTTCGCAATCGCGCAATGGTTGGTGTCGTCGTGAGCGTCGGCGCTAAACCTCCGGAGGGAAAGAACACAAAAGAAATTGCCGAGCTGTTGGATCCTGTCCCCGTGCTGTCCGCGAAATTAATCGAACTGGGAATTTGGGTGAGCCGCTATTACGTCGCGCCCCTCGGCGAGACGTTGCGTGCCATGCTGCCTCCCTTGGCGGAGTTGCGCCATGGCCGTGAATATGCGCTCACGGAACACGGCAGCGGATTCCTGCAGGAATTGCGGCAGCGAGAGTCGCTGAGTCCAGGAAATTCCTTGGATCTAGCATTACTGGAAATCCTCGAACGCGCGGGGAAACCGGTTGTCTCTTCGCGCCTGCAACGCATCTCGGGAGGCGAGGCGTCGGCGGAGAGCCTTGTGCGCCGCGGATATTTGCGCGCCAGTGACCGCATGCGCCGCAAGCGCGAGCGCATGAAAAAAATCGTCGCGTGGAGCTCGCATGCGGCCGCTAGTGGCGCGACAGAAGAAAAAATCCGCGAAATGCTCTCGGCCGAGCGCGGGCCGTTGCCCTTGCCGTTCTTGTTGAAACAGGACGTCTCCCGCGCCGTCGTTGCGCGCCTGGAAAAGCAGGGGAAAGTAACAACTTGGGAAGAACCGCTGACCGCCGAAGAGGATCCATGGGATACGGATTTCATTCCGCCTGCCAATGTGCTGAATGCCGAGCAGGAAAGAGCCGCGACCATCGTGCGCGAATGGCTCGCCTCGAAAACTTTCACGGCTGCTTTGCTTCATGGAGTCACAGGAAGCGGAAAGACGGAGGTTTACCTGGCCGCCATCGAGTCGGCCCTTGCACAAGGGCGGACTGCCATTGTCCTCGTCCCGGAAATTGCGCTCACGTTGTGGCTCAGCCGCCAGGTCCGCGCGCGGTTCGGCGATTTTGTCGCCGTGCTGCATAGCGGGCTCGCAAAAAATGAGCGCGCGCGGGAATGGTGGCGCGTGCGGCGCGGCGAGGCGCGAATCGTTGTCGGCACACGCTCGGCGGTGTTTGCGCCGCTGGAAAATTTGGGGCTGATCATCGTCGACGAGGAACAGGAGTCAGGCTACAAGCAGGAAGAGACGCCGCGTTATCACGGGCGCGACGTGGCGATCGTTCGTGCACGGCTCGAGAGCGCCGTGGCGCTGCTTGGATCCGCCACGCCCTCTCTCGAAAGTTTCCACAATGCCCAGATAGGAAAATATCGCTTGCTGGAGCTGAAGACGCGCGTCGAAAATCGTCCGCTGGCAGCCGTAAAGCTCGTTGATCTTCGCGAGGAATTTCGCCAGATGCAGCGCGCCGCTCCAGTTTCCGCTTCACTCCTGGCGGCGATCGCACTGCGATTCGAAGCAGGCACTCAAGCGCTCGTTCTCATCAACCGGCGTGGATATTCTTGGTACTTGCTTTGCCGGAGCTGCGGCGCGGGAATCGAATGTAAGAATTGCAGCATCGCCCTTTCGTACCACAAAAACCGCGCACGCATCGAATGTCATTATTGCGGATATTCGGCGCCTGTGCCGAAACTCTGCCCCAAGTGCAAATCCGAGTATTTGTATTTCGTGGGTGATGGCGCGGAGCGCGTCGAAGAATATTTGCGCGAACAGTTTCCGAAAGCGCGCATCGCTCGCCTCGACCGCGATACGGTGCGCACAAAAAAAGAGTATCAAAAAGTCCTCGGCGCTTTTGCGCGCGGCGAACTTGATTTGCTCGTCGGCACGCAAATGGTTGCAAAGGGACATGACTTCGAGCGCGTGACTCTGGTGGGCGTTGTTTCCGCTGACTTGGCGCTGGGGCGGCCCGATTTCCGCGCCGCGGAAAGAACATTTCAACTTCTCACTCAAGTGGCCGGACGCGCCGGACGCGGAAAGCTGCAGGGCGAAGTGCTGATTGAGACGTATTATCCCGAGCATTACGCGATTCAGCATGCCGTGGACCAGGACTATCGCAGATTCTTCGAGAGAGAGATTCATTTTCGCCGTATGATGCATTATCCGCCGTTCATCGCGCTGGCTAATATTTTGGTGCGCGATCGCAAGATAGAGAATGCGATCCGATGGTGCCGTGCGCTCACGAGCTTCCTGGATGCCAAGAAAATCAGCGAACTGAAAGTCCTCGGGCCGGCCGCCGCTGCTCTCTCAAAATTGCGGCGCGAATTTCGGTTCCAAATTTTATTGAAAACGCCGAACCGCCGCCTGCTCGCTCAAGTGCTCGATGGCTGCCTGGAATTCTGTGCAAAAAAAGAAATTCCCGATAGTGCCGTGATCGTGGATGTCGATCCCGCTAGCTTGCTTTGAGGTTGCGATCCTCAGCGCCTGAAAAAAGACCCTCAGCGCGGGATGCTCAGCGGCGTCGGCGTGAAGCAAAGAAAAAACATGATGAGCGCAAAAACCGCCCAGGCGCGCCGCTTGGCGTCAAGAGGAGTCCATACGTCAATCAACGGCGGGTGGCGAAATCCCAGGAAAAGCAGCAGCAGGGCAAACACCACCCAGTCGTGCCAGTAGGTGATGCCCATGATAAGAAGTCCGATTCCGAATAGCGGCGAAATCAATCGGTGGTAACCGCTGGTGACGCTGTAAACGATGTGCCCGCCGTCAAGCTGCCCGACCGGCAGAAGATTGATCGCCGTGACCAGCAGTCCCACCCATGCCGCAAGGGCGATGGGGCTCAGAAGAATATTGCTTTCGCGCACGCCCGGATGAAAAAGCTCCAAAAAAAATTTCATCAGCGGCGGACTGCCAAAGACGACAGCCGCGCCACTTTGCACGCCCGGCACGATCTTGGATGTATACACGCCATACGCAAGAATTGGGACTGCCAGGATGAATCCCACGACCGGCCCCGAAAATCCCACATCAAATAATGCTTTGCGGTTGACGATCGGCGAGCGAATGCGAATGAACGCGCCGAACGTTCCAATGATCGTCGGCGCCGGAAGAAAATACGGATAGCTCGCGTCAATTCTGTAATAGCGGCACGTAAAGTAATGCCCCAATTCGTGCGCCAGTAGAATTCCAATCAACGTGAACGCAAAAGGAATTCCGCCCAGCAACAGGCGCGGATGAATCAGAGCGTGAAACGTGGGGACATAAGGATTATCGATTCCTGAGAAGGGCGCACGATTTTGCGCATACGATACGCAGAATTCGCGGCCAACAGCCAGCGTCGAAATCATCGTGAGAACAAAAAGAACGAGCGAAAGAACAAAGGGCCGCTTCTGCGGCGAAGGATAAATAATCCGCGGCTGGAGAAAAAGGGGATAGCCCGGATCAACAATTTCTACTGGCGGGCGAGAATGTCCGTTGCCAGAATCCACAATTATAGATTACACGCTGGCAGCGACCGCGCCAACTGGAGAAGACGCAAATTTCGGATGCGAAAGAAAATGGAGCTAGAGCGCCTGCAACTCTTTTCCGGGTTTGAAGCGAACTGCTTTTCCCGGCTGAATGTTTACCTGCTGGCCCGTGCGCGGATTGCGTCCGATGCCCGTCTTGCGCGGCTTGACGTTAAATACACCGAAACGGCGAAGTTCAATGCGCTCGCCGCGTCCGAGAGCGTTCTTCAAAGCTTCAAAAACAGTCTCGACAGCCTGTTCGGCCTTGGTGCGAGGAATGTTGGTGCGCTGCACGACTGCATTGACGATATCGAGTTTGATCATGGAAGCAAGCCGCTCCTTTGCCGCAAGGTATGCTAGATGGCGCGGTTGCAGGTTGTCAAGCTGCACGCGGTGTAATAACATTTCGCGCCTTTTCGAAATGGATTTCTCCGGAGGAATCGAATGAGCGTGAAGTCGGATCGCTGGATAACGAAGATGGCGCGCGAACATAAAATGATCGAGCCGTTTGCGGATCGCCAGGTGCGCGATGGCGTCATCAGTTATGGCGTGTCGTCTTATGGCTACGATATGCGCGTAGCCGATGAATTTCGCATTTTCACCAACGTCAATTCGACGATTGTCGATCCGAAGCAATTTGACGCGCGCTCGTTTGTGGAGTTCAAAGGGCCTGTGTGCATCGTTCCGCCGAATTCGTTTGCGCTGGCGCGCTCCGTGGAATATTTCCGCATTCCACGAAGCGTGCTGACGATCTGCGTGGGGAAATCGACATACGCGCGCTGCGGAATCATCGTCAACGTGACGCCATTCGAGCCGGAGTGGGAGGGCTACGTCACGCTGGAAATCAGCAATACAACGCCGCTGCCAGCGCGCATCTACGCCAACGAAGGGCTTTGCCAGGTGATTTTTTTCGAATCCGACGAAGTTTGCGAAATCTCCTACAAAGACAAAAAGGGCAAGTATCAGTCGCAGCAGGGAATCGTCCTGCCGCGACTGTAGGGAAGCTGTGCCGGCTTGCGGCTGAGGGGCGGCGGCGCGTCTGCCAACGGCGAGCCGTGGTGTCCGAGAACGGACGGAAGGCGAGAAATTTTGGCGAGAAAACTCGATTAGAAATGAGTCCGACTGTTTGTTTTGTGCGAGTTGCATTGAGTTCTTATTTCTCATAGAAACTCGATTAGAATTCCCGCCGCGGTGGGCAAGCCTGACGAGGCGGGCGATTTCCCGAATCGGGAAAAATGGCGGACGGAGGCGAGGATTTCTAATCGCTGGATTTCGCAAAAAATCGAAAGAATCAGCGATTAGAACGACCTCCCGTTGTTTGTTCTGTGTCAGTTGCCTCGAGTTCTAATTCTTCATAGATTCGCGATTCGAATCTCCTAAAGCGCATAAAAAGCCCGCCTTCGCCAAGGCCCGCCCAGGGGGGGCTGGCTACGGCGCGCCCGACGCTGCAGTGGCTGTGCCGGGTTCCCTCCTAAAAGCGAAACTCCTTCGCCAGAATGCAGCTACGGCGCTTCGTGAAAACAAAAAGGCCACGTCGCCGTGGCCTTGCATACTTCCATCGCTATCGTTTGCAGCCTGGGTTTTTCCAGGCTGCTAACTACTATGTACCAGATGATTAACTATCTGTCAAGAGAAAATGAAGCAGCAAGGGCCTGACGAAGCGGTTTGTCTCTGAGAGGGGCACTTGCCTGTTGTCCACGCCGAAACCTTCTCGACCTGAGGGAGCATAGCGCGGCGTGCGGGTGGTAACATCCGTTCATCCGTCTATGCGACTGCTCGAGTCGATCTTCGATGACATTCGCTATGCCCTGCGCACGATGCGCAGCAGCGCGGGGCTGACTGCCGTTGCGGTTCTCTCGCTCGCGCTGGGAATCGGTGCGACGACAGCGATCTTCTCCGTCATGTACGCGCTGGCGCTCAGGCCCTTGCCAATAGAGCGAGCCGATCAGCTCGTCGAAGTTGTACGCGGGGTTGCAGGAAACTTGCACACATACGCAGAGTGGAAAATCCTTCGTGACCGTCAAAATATGTTTTCGAGCGTCCTTGCCTACAATTATTTTGACGCGAATTTCGACATCACTGCCGACAAGCAAAGCCGAGAAGTTTCCGGCTTGTACGTTTCCGGAGATTACTTCCAAACTCTCGGCGTTCCTGCGGTTATCGGCCGGGCTTTGCAGCCTTCCGATGACCGGCCCGGTGCGCCGCCCGTATGCGTGATCGGCTACGGATCATGGCGTCAGTTGTACGGCCAATCGCGAGACGTGCTTGGCCAAACGATCCTTGTGGATGGGAATGAATTCCGCATCGTTGGAGTGGCCCCGCGCTCTTTTTTCGGTGTGGTTATCGGAGAAATGTCTGAGATATTCATGCCGCTTGAGGCAGAGCGAACATACCGGGATTATCCGCTGCTCTACGGAAAACATACGCCGTCTCTGGACGATTCAGCCACACTAATATCCATCGTCGGCAGGCTGAAGCCAGGAGAAAGCCTGAGCCAGGCCGACGCCGGGCTGCAAGTCCTAAGTTCGGAAATAGACAAAGCTTTGCCGCCAAAATCGGATAACGCCAGCGAGCGAACAGTTATGCGCACGCCTCTCACAGTGAGTTCGATTCGGAGTGAGGCCCTCGCTGAATTATGGAACGAGACGAGTACGGTCCTGCTTCTGATGATTATGGCAGCTGTCGCTCTGATCATCGCCTGTGCGAACCTGGGCAACCTGCTTCTCGCGCGTGCTACGAAACGCCAAGCCGAGATCGCCACGCGGCTTGCGCTGGGCGCATCGCGCTGGCGCCTGGTGCGGCAACTGCTCACAGAAAGCGTTGCCTTGTCGCTGATCGGCGCGGCGGCGGGACTTCTGATCGAACGCTGGGCTAGCCAAACGCTGTTATGGGCGCTCTCCTGGCCCGACGAGAAAATCTCCCTCGATTTGTCTTGGGACACGAAGCTCGTTTTCTTTGTCGTAGGTATCACGTTGTTCTGCGCGCTCCTGTTTGGGCTGGCGCCGGCGATTCGCGCAACTCGCATTCCACTTTATTCCGCGATGAACAATGGCGTGGCGACGGGGAAACGTACCAACCGCATTTCCAATTCTCTCGTCATTGTCGTGCAAGTTGCGTTGTCTATGGCGCTGCTCGTCAGCGCAGGCTTGCTGGCGCGGACACTGCACGCGTTCCTCACAGCGGATCTGGGCTATGACCCTAAGGGCGTGCTGGTGGCCCATGCGACCTTGCAGGAGACCGGCGAAAACTCACAGCGCGAAGCATTCGTCGGCCAGGAACTACTGGTGCAATTTCGTTCCGTGCCCGGCGTCGTTTCCGCGTCGTGGTCTCGCACATTTTCTCAGATGTACCCGGTCCGGCTGGCCGTTCATGGGTCAAATGGATTGGAGCGGCGGCTTGCTCCTATTCCAATCTTTGTTTCCCCTGATTTCTTCAAAACCCGGCGCACTCCGATACTGACAGGCCGGGAATTTAATGACGGCGACAGAAGCGCTTCACTTCCGGTAGCGATTCTCAGCAAAACTTTGTCGGAAACATTTTTTGGGAAAGTGAATCCCGTCGGGCTTCGATTTCGCGAAAACGACAGCAACGGCAAGGGGCAGGACTACACCGTCGAGGTAGTCGGCGTCGCCGCAGATATTCAATATCGCCGGCCCGATTACGGGCCCCTTCTCATCTTGTATAGGCCAGTCTCGCAGTGCGCGGATTCATGCTCGGGACTGGGCAGCTATGAAATTCGAGTTGCCGGAGCATTTCCCCAGATCGAAAAACGTTTGGAGAGTGCAGCAGGGACTGTTGATTCGGGTGTCGCTGTCAAATATGGGTCGCTAATGGAAGGGATGAACAACGTCCTTCACCGAAATCGCGCCATGGAACTGATCGCGATGGCCTTCAGTTTGTTCGTTGGTCTGCTGGCGATGATCGGCGTTTACGGGGTGACGTCGTATACCACTGCGGAAAGGACTCGCGAAATCGGCATTCGAATGGCGTTGGGCGCACAGCCGCGCGATGTGTTTCAGATGATCTTGCGCGAGACGGTGATTGTAGTTTTCGCTGGAGTCGCGCTTGGTGTTGCGGCGGGATTTGCCGCGGCGCAGATGATTCGCTCGATGTTGTGGGGGGTGAGTCCAAGCGATCCCGTAAGTTTTGCATTTGCGACGTGCGTGATGATGCTTGTGGCTGTAATCGCAGCGCTTCTTCCGGCGTATCGCGCCGCGAAGTCCGACCCAATGATCGCCCTCCGATTTGAATAGTGTTGCCCTGGCGCACGGCGTGAGACGCCGACTACCTTGCGCGCGCACGGCGTGCGCCCTTCGGCTGCGCCCGCCACTCGCCACGGCGAGCAGGCGTCAAAGAATCTCTCGCTGGCTCGGATTCTTCTCACGAACTCAGGGATGCGTGGAACGTCGGCTGAAGGTTCAGATTTGTTGTGTCGATGGCGGAAGGCGCGTAGGATTCACAGGCCATCGCGGCGAGGCAAGGCGCTGGATGGAACGGAAGAAGTCATCTTCGGACTGAGGAGGAAGCGATGTGGTCAAGGCGCTCATTTCTGCGATTGACGTCGGCAGGTGTTGCGGCAGCCGCCGCGAGCAAGTCCCTGATGGGTGCTTCGACTTTGGCGCAGGAACGGCAGCCTCAGGAAGCGATGCGCGGGCCGCTGCCGCCAGCGATTGCGGCGCTGCCGTCGATGACGCCGCGTGTGCGTCCGATCACGAACGAGGAGCGCATGGCGCGCGTCGAAAAGGCCAAGAGCCTGATGACGGCGAACGAGATTGACGCCATCGCGCTGTGCGGAGGCACGTCGACGCTCTATTTCGCCAATGCGCAGATCGGCGGAGGCGAGCGTCTGTGGGCGGTGGTGATTCCCGCCAGAGCGAATCCGTTCATCGTATGTCCGGCGTTCGAGGAGGGACGCGCGCGAGAGATTTTGGCCAATAGCCCTTTCGGATCAGCGGCTGACATCCGAATATGGCAGGAAGACGAGAATCCGTTCGCGCTGCTCATTACGAGCCTGAAAGATCACGGCATCAGCACTGGCCGGCTGGGAATTGAAGAGGAGGTCAAATACGTCTTCTCGAATAGTCTCGCCAACGCGGGCGCGCACGCAATCGAGACCGTCAGCGCAACGCCGGTCACGGCCGGGTGCCGCATGATCAAGAGCGACCACGAGGTCGAGTGCATCCGGCTGGCGGCGCACGCTACGCTCAGCGTTTATGAAGCGGTCTACAAGTCCCTGAAAGTGGGGATGACGGGAGCCGACGTGCAAGCTTTGATCCATGCCGCCTACGCCCAAGTGGGATTCGTGGGAGAAGCGAGCATGAATATCGGCGAATACACGGCTTTGCCTCACGGGTCGAGAACGCCGCAAACCATCCGCGAAGGCACAATCATCATGCTCGACGATGGCTGCAGGGTGGAAGGGTTTACGTCGGACATCACTCGGACATTTGTGCTGGGCAAACCGACTGACAAGATGGCGAAGGTTTTCGATATCGTCCACGCAGCGCAGCAGGCTGCTTTGAAAGCTGCGAGGCCCGGCGTAGTGACGGGGACTGTCGACGCGGCCGCGCGCAAAGTCATCGTTGACGCTGGTTACGGCCCTGGCTTCAAGTACTTCACTCATCGCGTCGGTCATGGCTTGGGCATGGACATGCATGAATGGCCGTACCTGGTCGACAACAACATGTGGGGTTCGCCTCTGCATCCGGTGCTGCAAGCGAACATGACGACCAGCGACGAGCCGGGTATCTACATCCCGGGCGAATTTGGAATTCGGCTCGAAGATGACATGCACGTCACCGAAGATGGAGCCGAGCTGTTGACTCCGGCGAGCCCGTCACTCGAAGATCCGTTCGGCTCGAGCACGTCGTCTTAAAGCGCCGCACCGGGGTCATTGCCACGCGCTATGGCTTTTGGGTGGGGCGGAGGAGGACTTCGCTGATGAAGGATTGCGGCGCTTCGGTGAGGATCATGGCGACGGCGTGGGCGACGTCTTCGGCCTGAAGCATTTTGCGCGGGTCTTTGCCGGCGTGGGGCGAGAATTCCGTCGCGACAGAGCCGGGGCAGACGGCGGCGACGCGAATGCCGTGAGCGCGCAAGTCTTCGGCCATGGAATAGGTCAGGCCAAGCAGACCCCATTTCGATGCGCAGTAAATGCTGCCGCCAGCGAAGGAGTTTTTGCCGGCGAGCGAGCTGATGTTGACGATGTGGCCGCGGCCGCGCGAAATCATCCCGGGCATGACTGCGCGGCTGACCAGGAACACTCCTTTAAGGTTGGTGTCTAACACGGTATCCCAGTCCGCTTCGGTGAACTGCTGAATGGGACCGAAACGGCCGACGCCGGCGTTGTTGACGAGAATTTCGATGGCGCCGAATTTTGCGCTGGCGGCTTCGACGAGGCTAGAAACTTGGTGGCTATCGGCGACGTTGGCGGCGAAAGCGAATGCGTCGATGCCTTCTTTTTGGAGTTGCGAGCGAGCGTCGGCGAGAGATCTCTCGTTACGGCCGCAAATGGTGATGCGCGCGGCCATGCGTCCGAGGCGTTGAGCAATAGCAAGCCCGATACCACGACTGGCGCCGGTGATGAGAGCGTGCTGACCGGCGAGGGTTGATTCATTGGGCATGAGATTTACCTCCTTGGAGTTCGAGGCGACACTTGGCGCTGAGTCATCATCTCACCAAATAGGTCGTGGCATCACTGGGACGGAAAGCGCGTTCGCAGGGACGAAAAGAAAAGGGAATTCGTCTTGCGTGACTCGCAGGCTTTCCCTATAATCCGAGGGTTTCTTCATCCGCAATTTTGATACGCGCAAGCTTGATGTGAATTTCGAGATTTGCGGATCCGAGCGAGGAGGCAATAGGACGATGATGCGAAAGTGGTTCGCCGGGATCTCAGTTTTGACGTTTGCGACAGCGTTGCTGGCAGCGAGCGCTTCGATGGCGTACGCGCAGGACCAGCAAGCGTCGAAAACGCCGTACACGCTGTCGGAATATAACGCATTCCAGACAGCTGCGGGACAAAATGACCCGCAAGCGAAGGTTCAAGGTCTCGACGATTTCGTCTCCAAATTTCCGAACTCCGTTCTTGTGCCGCTCGCGTACAAGATTTATTACACGACGTACAACCAACTGAAGAACTTTCCAAAAACCATCGAATACGTCGACAAGTTTCTGGCGGTTCCGGATGACAAGCTGCTCTTGATTCCAGGCGAATCGAAGGAAGCCATCACGGGCGACCGGCTGCAGGCACTCTATCTGCGCGCTGTGGCGTTCAATCAGTCGTTCAACGAGAAGGATGCGAACGCGCAGGATGAATTGACGAAAGCGCGGCAATCGGCGCTGGATGGTTTGAAGGTTCTGGCTCAGATTCCCAAGCCCGCCAATCAGACGGACGATCAATTCGCGCAGTCGAAGAAGCCGGTGATTTTGCTCTTTAATTACACGGCGGGAATTGCGTCGTTTGACATGAAGGACTACAAGAACGCCATTGATTCATTCAATGCGGACGTTGCCGCCACGGGCAGCACGGCGGATCAAACCACAGCGGCGACGTATTATCGGCTTGGCGTTTCGTATTTGCAGTTGGCAGCGCAGCAGGCTCCTGCGCAGTCGCAGACGCCAGCAACGCCTGCGAATGGGGCGGCATCGACGACTCCTGCTACTCCAGCGACGGGTGCCGCGACACCAGCGCCGGCGACTGACAGCAGCGCGCTCACGGATCTGTATATGAATGGATTTTGGGATTTGGCGCGCGCCGTGGCTCTGAACGGTTCAGGCAAGGCGCAGATTCAGTCGTACTTGCGCGCAGAAATGTTCAATTATGAGCAGCCTGCCTGCGGTACTTTGCTGGATGCGCAACTGAATGAGCTGATTCAACTGGCCGGAACGCAGGGCACGCGGCCGACAACGTATTCGATTCCGAATGCCGCAGACTTGAACAAAATTCTCCAGGCCAGCAATTTGCTTTCGATTTTGAGCGATTTGCAGACTGGCGGCGACAAAGCGAAGATGACCTGGCTTGCGGTCTGCGGGCAGGAAATTCCTTCCGTGGTTGGCAAGATCACTGATGTTACGCCGGGGACGGATACGATTGATTTCAAGGTGTTCACGGCCGCGACGGGAGAGGCGATTGAAGCTGGCACGACGCCCAATCTGGATGTGCTGGTTCACACGGCGCCGCCAGCGGCACCAGCGGGCGGTGCGGCTCCGACGGATGTTCCTGTGCAACCGGAAGCGGCACGTTTGCTAAAGAATGGCGAGATCAAATTCACCGGAACTCTGGTGAGCTATGATGCGCAGCCATTCCTTGTGCATTTCGATAAATGCACGGTCGATCCGTCGGTAATTCCGCCGGAGAAGGGCGAGAAGAAGCCGCATCGTCCGGGCGCGAAGTAGAAATATAGATTCGCTGGAGTACGGCCGCCGCACGCAGGTTACGCGGCGGCCATTTTCTTTTTCGGGAAGGCAACAGAGTCGGAGAGCAAAAGCTTTTAGTTCAGGATTCAGCGATGGGCGCGGCGATGGCCGTTGCTCTCCAGTTTGTATTCGCCGATCTTGCGGCTCAGCGTATTGCGGTGAATGCCCAGTACACGCGCGGCACGGGTCTGATTGCCGCCGGACTGATCGATGGCGCGTTTGATGAAGCGCCGCTCGAATTCCGCGACTGCTTCCTCAAGCAGAATCCCGCGCTCCACCATCTGCCCTACGAGGGCTTCCAATTGATCTCTCAAGTTTTCATCCTCCGAAGTACTGCTCCGGGGGCGTGCTGCGGGTCAGCGAAACGAAGCCTCAAGGAAGCGGATGTCCCGTCAATCGCTCGTAGGCTTCGCGATACTTGGCGCGCGTTCCGTTGACGACATCCGGCGGGAGCGCGGGCGCCGGCGGCTGCTTCGCCCAGCCAATGCGCTCGAGATAATCACGGACAAATTGCTTATCGAACGAAGGCTGCGCTTTGCCAGGCGCATACGAGTCTGCGGGCCAGAAGCGCGAAGAATCCGGCGTGAGCGCTTCATCGATCCAGATCAACTCGCTGCCGTCCATGCCGAATTCCAATTTTGTATCCGCGATAATGATTCCGCGTTCCGCAGCGTATTCCGATGCACGCTTATAGACTTCAAGGGTGATGTCGCGGAGGCGCGCGGCAAGCTCCTGTCCGATGCGAGATGCCGTTTCCTCGAAAGAAATATTTTCATCGTGGCCCGTGGTTTCTTTTGTCGCTGGCGTAAAGATCGGTTCGGGAAGGCGATCAGATTCCTTCAATCCCGCAGGCAGCGGGATGCCGCAGATTTTTCCCGTCGCGCGATAGTCCTTCCAGCCCGAGCCGGAAATATAGCCGCGCGCGACGCACTCAATCGGAAGCGGGTTCGTGCGGCGGACGATCATGGAACGGCCCTGCAGCTCGCTGCGATAATTTGCCAGCGAACCAGAAAAGTCCGTCGCGTTAATTACATGATGCGGACAAATGCTTGCGAGCTTATCGAACCAGAAGAGAGAAAGCTGCGTCAGCACGCGACCTTTATCGGGAATCGGCGTGGGGAGAATGACGTCGAACGCTGAGAGACGATCGGTTGCGACGATTAGCAGATGCTCGCCGAGATCGTAGATGTCGCGAACTTTTCCCCGCGCGATGAGCTTCAGGCCCGGAAAATCTGTCTGTGAAATTGGATGATTTGCTGGAGTCGCCAAGATTTTTTCCTCGTTAAAAAAGAGGACGCAATTCTAGCGCAGAGAGAAACGTTGTCAACGGATAAGGTGGACCTGAGGAAAACTTTTTCACAGTGCGCAGCCGGCTGCGCGGCGCACGCTACGCAGCCGTGGATCGCGCGCGCTCGACGGGCTCGTCCCAACGAACTGAGACGAGCTTGGAGACGCCGGGTTCCTGCATCGTGACGCCATAGAGCACGGAACCCATCTCCATGGTCTTGCGATTATGCGTCACAATGATGAATTGCGTTTGCTCGCCCATATCGAGGAGCATGCGATTGAAGCGGCCAACGTTGGCTTCGTCGAGCGGCGCGTCAACTTCGTCGAGTATGCAGAACGGGCTCGGCTGGAAGCGGAACACGGCGATCAGCAGGGCGAGAGCCGTCATAGCCTTTTCGCCGCCGGAAAGAAGCATAATATTCTGAAGACGCTTGCCGGGCGGCTGAGCGACGATGTCGATGCCGCAATCGCCTGAGCTATCCGGCTCGGTCAAACGCATTTCTCCGGAGCCGCCGCCAAATAGAACGCGAAATGCCTCGGAGAAATTCCGATTGATGACCGTGAAGGCTTCCTCGAATTTCTGGCGCGAAACGGTGTCCAGCTCCGTGATGGCCTGCTGCGTATTTTGTATTGATTCGACGAGGTCGTCACGCTCCCGCGTGAGGAAGGTGTTGCGCTGGTCGCATTCCTGATATTCCTCGAGGGCCATCATGTTGACCGGGCCCATGGACTCGAGGCGTTCTTTCTTTTCGGCGTAGCTCGCTTCCGCAGCAGCGAGCTCTTCGCCCTCGATCCAGTGTTCCTGTTGCGCGACCAGCTCCTCGGGCTGGGCATTGGCCTCGGCCATGCACGTCTGGCGCAGATATTCGCGATCGGAATCGTTGCGGGCCTTTTCGATCTCGCTCTGGTTGCGATTGGCGCGCACCTCCTCGAAAAGCTGCCTTTTTGTGCGCAGGCCGTCATCGAGATTCGCGGCGCGGTCGCGCAGCGCGTTCCATTGCGATTCGAGTTCCATTTGGCGCTGTTGCAGCCGATTTTTCTCATTGCGATGATGTTCGATTTGCTGTTCGAGCTGCGCGCTGCCGGCCTCGCGTTCAGATTTTTCGCGCGTCAGGGCGCCATGCTGCTCCTGAAGAGCGCCCATGCGTTCACGCGCCTGATTGAACTCCTCCGCCAAGCGCGCTTCGAGGGTTTCGGCGTTTGCCAGCCGCTCGGACATGGCCGCCAGCTCCTCGCGCCGAGTGGCCAGGATTCCCTGTTGCATCTGCACTTGTTCGCGTATGGCAGCTAAACGCTCGGTGGCTTCTGAGGCTTGCTGTTCGGCGCCGGCGCGCGACATCAGAGCCTGCTCACTCAAACGCCGAGTATCGTTGGCGCGCGCGCGCGCCTCTTCGGCTTCGCCGGCAAGCCGGGCGACTTCACGCTCAACTTCGGCAAGCTGTTGCTCGAATCGCGACAGCTCTTCGTGGGCTTGTTCCAACTGATGAAACGCGCTGACGCGAGCGCGCTCGGCTTCCACGTGCTTGACGAGATTTTGCGCGAGATCGGCTTCGACGCGGCGCTGTTCCTCTTCGAGACGAGTCAATTCCGCATGCGTTTCCGCGGTCAAGCGTTCGAGGCGCACGGCTTCGGCTTCGTGCATGCGCAATTCGCGCTTCAAGGCGAGCGGACCAGCTTCGCCGGGGCGTCCGCCGGTGACCATGCGGCCGTGGTAGCAGGTGCCATCGAGCGTGACGAAATGTTTTTGGGGATCTGCGTGCGCGAGCTGCTCGGCTTCCGCAGCGGTCTCCACCAGATAGGCGTCCTGCAGCTTGGAGAGGAACTGCTTCGCCGCCGGGCCGAGAGGATCGCGAAAATCAACAAGTTTATCGAGCCGAGAAACAATTCCGGCGGAGGAAAGCATGGCCGGATCTGATTTGGGCTCGTATTTCAAATGGCGCAGAGAATCGACAAAGAAGGTGGCGCGGCCGCCCATTTCATCGCGCAGCAAATTGACGCCTGCGCGAGCATGATCAAATGTCTCGACGACGACATATTCCAGCTCATCGCGCAGAAATTGCTCGACGGCTCCCTCGTATTGCTCCTGGACTTCGGCGTAATCGGCGAGCACGCCGACAGCGCGGAAGCCGCGCGATTCGCTCCCGCCATTGGCTGAAAATAGTTTCTGGACTGCCTCGGCCGTGTATGCGCGGTCATTCAAAATTTGTTCGAGGGAGCTGCGGCGAGCACGCGCGGCACTCAGTTCCTCGCGCAACTTTTCGTTGCGCTGCGACGCTTCCTGGTGCGAATGACGGAGCGCGACTGACGCCTCCTGCCCGGCGCGAACCTGTTGCTCAAGCTGACGAGCGATCTGTTCCGCTTGCTGGTGCCGGGCGTGCGCTTCCTGGTTTTTTTCAATCTGCGCCACGCGCTGTGCCTCGATCTGCGCGCAAGTTTCCTGGCGCTGGCTTTGTTCCAGGGAAATGCGCGTCAGCAAATCTTCGGCTTGCAGAGATTCCACTTGCGCGCGGACGGAATCCTCGCCGCTGCGCGAAGCTGCGTCGCGAAGGCTCGCGATCTTTTGCTCGAGCGCGACTTGCTCAGCACAATCGGACTCGATCTGCCTTACGAATTCCTGCAAGTGCGTCTCGATGCGCAGGGATTCCTCGCGCAGCGCTGCCACGCTTTCGCGATGGCCTGCGAGACGCGCTTCCACTTGCGCGGCCTGCGCTTCCGATTGCGCAATTTCCGCCGCGAGAGTCCCCATACGCGCGTAGATCTGCGCGGCCTGCTCGCGATTGAATGCCACGCGGTTTTCCGCGCGGTCGAGCTCCAGCGCGGACTGATTCAAGAGATTTTGAAGCTGGCGCAGCTCGCCTTCGAGTTCATAGTTGCGCGCGTTGAGGCGCTCTTGTTCCGCCTCGAGTTCGCGGATCTCCGAAATGCCGCGGCTTTCCGCAGAAATGATTTCAGCGAGGGCCGCTTCGAGCCTTTCGGCTTCGGATTCGAGGCGGCGCGCTTTGCTGGCGAGCACAACGCACATCAAGCCGCGCATCTCTTCGCGCAATTCTGTATATCGCCGCGCCCTGGACGCCTGGCGTTTGAGCGAGGCGAGCTGTTTTTCGACTTCGACGAGGATGTCGTTGACTCGCGCGAGATTTACCTTCGACGCTTCCAGCTTGGCTTCGGCGAGCCGCCGCTTCGTTTTGTAAACCGTGATTCCTGCGGCCTCTTCGATGAGTGCGCGACGATCCATGGGGCGCGAGTTGAGAATCTGGCCGATGCGGCCTTGCTCGATGATGGCGTATGAGTCTGGCCCCAGGCCCATGCCCATGAAAAGTTCCTGCACGTCGCGAAGACGGGCGACACGGCCGTTGAGCAGGTATTCGCTCTGGCCCGAGCGGTAGAGGCGGCGGCCGACGACAACTTCTCCTGGCTTCATGTGGATTGCTGGTTTTTCGGAGCCGCGCTTTTTAAATGTCTTGACTGGCTTGCCTTCGTCGGACGCTGCCTCAGCGGCGACCGCTGTCTCGGAAGATTCAGCAGGACCAGGTTCTATCTGCGCGGCCACTTCTTCGACCGGTGCTTCGGCAGAATTTTCCGCGCCGTCGCCCAATACTTTCGAAACCGCATCGGTGAGCTCGGGATCAACGAGCGTCAGGGAAACTTCGGCGACGCCGAGCGGCGGGCGCTTGGCTGTGCCATTGAAGATGCAATCCGACATGCGCTCGGCGCGAAGCATCTTGTGGCTCTGCTCACCGAGCACCCAGGAAACGGCATCCACGACGTTGGATTTGCCGCAGCCGTTCGGCCCGACAATGCACGTGACGCCGCTGCCGCTGAAGACGATCTGCGTCTTATCGCAGAAGGATTTGAAGCCCAGTATTTCGACTTTACGCAGTTTGAGCACGCCGCTCCTCGGATTCGGTCTGGCGCTTCCGCATCATACGCGGATTTGGCCGCAATTCGGCTTCCGTATTGCGAAATACAGGGACAAAAATCGTGGCGGGTCGCGCGGAGCAGGCCCAGCCGCCTGGCGCTTCGGATCGGCGGTGATGCGGACGACGATAGCACGAGGCCAGAGGCGTGTAAAGCCTTTGCGCGGGAAATGTGCCAGCAGAGAACGCGGGGAGGGAGCCCCAGAGTGCGAAATCTCGTGGCCTATTTCAGATACTCCTCGTACCAGGCGACGATGCGGTTGAGGCGGTCGAGTTCGTGCTTTTCTTCGTGGAATCCGTGATTTTCGCGCGGATATTCCACCAGCTCTGCTGGAGCGCCGTAAAATTTCAATCCGCGATAAAGGCCCGTGCTCTGGCCGAGCGGATCGGTCGTGTCGTTGATGCCTTGAAGAATCAGAATCGGCGTGTGCGCGTTTTTCAAATACAGATAGGGTGAGTGCTTCAGCATCACTTCCTGTTGATCGTAGGGAAGGCCCCAGAACCATTTATCGTACGACGGGCCATTTTCCGTTTCGAATTCGGCGATCAGGTCCACCATGCCGGCGCCGGAAACGGACGCCTTGAAGCGATTGGTCTGCGTGATGGCCCATTCCGCCATGTAACCGCCGTAGGACCATCCGCCGATGCCGAGGCGATTCGGATCGGCGACGCCTTGCGCGACCAAGTGATCCACGCCGGCCATTACGTCCTTGAAATCGGCGCCGCCCCAATCCGCTCGGTTCATCTCCACAAATTTCTCGCCGTAGCCCGTCGAGCCGCGAATATTGAAGTAAGCGACAGCGAAGCCATGCGCCGCGAGCAACTGTCCCCAGATGTCGATGTTGTCGGACCATGCGCCTGTCGGCCCGCCGTGAACCAGAATCACCGTAGGCTTCGGCGAATTTCCGGTGGAATTGAGCGGGCGCAGAAGTTCTCCTTCGATCGAGAGGCCATCGAAGCTCTTGTAATGGAAAAACTGCGGTTTTGCGAGCGTGATGGAATCCCAGCTTGCATTCAAATGGGTGACGCGTTCCGGTGCGCCGCCGTTTGCGGAAAGATAGATTTCTGGCGGCTGCGTGGCAGATTGACCGACAAATGCAAGCTCCCCGGAAGATGAAACGGCAAAGCTGTGCGGGTTCGGCTCGGCATTGTCGATGGGCTTCGCTGAGCCATCCATGGCGATGGAATAAAGCGTTGTCCTGAACCCTGTTTGGGCAACGGCCATCACGTTGCCGTCGGGCCGCCATTGAAATTCGAACGAAGGGCGATCTAGCCCCGCGGCGGTGAGATTACGACTCGCGTCGGAAGCTGGAGTGTCAATCGAACGCACATAGATGTCGTGTGGCTCTGGACCATCAACGCGCGCGCCTGCATATAGGAATTGCTTTCCGTCTGGCGAAACGAGAATGTTTCCGAACGGTCCTACGGGAGCGAACAACAGAGACATTTTTCCCGTCGAAACATCGACGGCGAAGATGCGGTTGGTATCGTTTTCCGATTCCGGATGATCCGTCGCGGAGACGATGATGCTTTCACCTTGAGGCGTCCATTCCAACTGCCGAACTTCCCAATTCGCAGCGGTAACCGCGTGAGCCTTCTTTGTCGCGACATCCAGAAGCCAGAGACGATTATTCTTGTCTTGATGATCGACGACAATCGCATCGTCTTTGTCTTTTTCTTTCTTCTGTTGTGCGGCTGTCGGCTCGTCGGGAGCGAGGAAGGCGATTTGCTTTCCATCTGCCGACCATTCAAACGAACTGATGCTGCGCTTGCCTTCGGTAATCGGGTACGCATCGCCACCGCTTAAAGGCATGAGATAAATTTGCTGATTTTCTTCGCGGCTGGAAAGAAACGCCAGAAACTTGCCGTCGGGCGACCATCGCGGCGAATCATCGGACTTGTCCGAGAATGTGTACTGACGCATTTGCCGGGTCGCCACATCCAGTATCCAGATATGGTGGGGATTGTCGGTGCCTTTGGGAGGTTCGGCGAGCGTGAATGCCAGGCGCATGCCGTCCGGAGAAAATCGCAAATCCGAAATGCGACGCATGTTCAGAGCCTGCTGCGGCGTCAGGACCTGGCTCGCCGATGTGTTGCTGGCGCCGCCTCCCTGGCCGAAGACGGCGGAGCTCGCGAGGCATAGAATCGCGATTGCAATGGGAAGTGAACGAATTTTCATGGCTAGCTCCTCAGTGAAGCGACAATGTAGGGGTGGTGCGGCGATTCGTCAACGAGCAAATTTTGTTTCTCTACGTTCTCCCCGTTGACTTGGCCACGTTGTGGCCATAGGATGTCGCGCACATCATCGGTATCGATACGGAGAGCCTGTGAACCTCACGGAGCAAACCCCGCGCGGCGGTACGTTTGTAGTCGTTCTGTCGCTATATGCCGCAGTGATCTGTTTGGCGGCATTTCGCGCGCAGCCTCCTCCGCCAAAGCCTGCTGATGGTCCGACGAACGCATTCTCCGCCACGCGCGCGAAAGACATATTGAAACAGCTTCTTGGCAACGGCGCGCCGCATCCCGTGGGCAGCGCTGCGGACAGTACTGTGCGCGATGGCATCGTCGCGCAATTAACTCAGTTGGGTTATCAATCCCGCGTTCAAGATAGCTTCGTCTGCGGCGAATTTGGTCAATGCGCCGAAGTGAAGAATGTGGAGGCGCGTCTCGATGGGAGCGAGCCGGGAGCTGTTCTCGTTTCCGCGCATTACGATTCGGTGCCCGCGGGACCGGGAGCGTCGGATGACGGCGCTGGGACGGTTTCTGTGCTCGAGATTGCACGCGCTCTAAAGGCGTCTCCGCCGCTTCGCCATCCTGTCGTTTTTCTCCTCGACGAAGGCGAAGAAGCCGGTTTGTTCGGCGCGGTTGCTTTTGTTCAGGACGATCCGTGGGCGAAAGAAGTTCGCGCCGACGTCAACATGGACAATCGCGGGACCTCCGGGCCCACGGCGATGTTTGAGACAGGAAATGCCAATCAATGGGTGATTCGCCTCTTTGCGAAATCCGTTCACCACGCGGATGGCACATCGCTTTCATATACGGTCTATAAGAGCCTGCCGAACGATACGGATTTCACGATTTTCAAGCATGCGGGCTATCAGGGACTGAATTTTGCGTTTATCAACGACGTCGCGCACTATCACACGCCGCTCGACAACTATGACAATGCCAGCGCCGCGAGCATTCAGGAAGAAGGAGAGAGTGGACTCGAAGCCGTTCGCGCGCTTGCGAATTCGGATTTGAATTTCGGACCGCCGTCCGATGCCGTTTATGCCGGTTTATTTGGGTGGAAGACCATTTGGTGGCCCGCACGCGAGACTGCCGGTCTGGCGATTTTGGCGCTTGTGCTCTTGCTTATCGAAGCCGCTGTGCTCGTGCGGCGCGGAAAGATGCGGATGAAAGCCTATGCGATTGGGCTTTTCGGCTGGCCATCGATTCTCGCCGTCAGCGCGGTGATCGGCGTGGTATTGCAATGGTTCCTGCGCAAAGCGGGCGCGATTCCATCGAACTGGGTTGCGCATTCTGCGCCACTCCTCGTTGCCTTTTGGGCATTGGGATTCGCCGCTGCGGCGATTGTGGGAGTTTTGTTTGCGCGTCTCGCGGGATTCTGGGGACTTTGGAGCGGCATCTGGATTTGGTGGGCCATTGTTGCTCTTGTGCTGGGAATTTCGGCGCCTGGCTTGAGTTATTTTTTTGTTGTGCCATCCGTGACCGCGGCAATTTTCGGATTGGCCATATTGTTTGCGGGGCGCGACAACGGAGGGTTGATCGCTGTTGGCACGATCATTCCAGCCGTCGTTGCGGCGATCGCGGGCTTTGGGATGCTTTGGTTTTTGTACGTCGCGCTGGGCAATGTGTTCCTGGCGGGGATTGCAGTATCCGTTGCTCTAATTGCCGCGCCGCTGGCTCCATTTGCCGGAGCCATCTCCGCCGGGAATCGCTGGAAGTTCCCATTGCTGACGGTTTTGGCGGTGGCGATCGGAGCCATCGCCGCTTTGTTCGCGCCGCATTTTTCCGCGACTTCCCCCGAGGGACTCAATCTGCAATATCATCTGGACGCAGATGCAAATCAGGCGGAGTGGCTGGCCTATCCAAGTTCCGGCCGTTTGCCACCGGCTTTCAGGAAAGCAGCGTCATTCGCGCGCACAAAAACAGCGACTTATCCGTGGGACGCGAGCACGCCATACGCTGCCAGCGCGCCCTTGCTGAACTTGCCCGCGCCGGAACTGACGGTTCGCAGCGTCACACCCTCGCAGGGTAAATACGAATACGACGTGTTTTTGAAATCCCCGAGAGGCGCGCCGCGAATTATTTTGGGTTTTCCGCCGAATGCGGATGTCGAATCTGTTTTTGCCTTCGGACATTCCATTCCGCCACTCGATAGCCGGATGCTTCGCTACACGCACGGCTGGCATTTATATGGCGATGTCGACGTTCCGGCGGATGGGCTAGAGATGAAGTTTACGTCGCCGAGCGCAGCGCCCGTCGAAGCGCTGCTCATCGACGAGAGTTATGGTCTTCCGCCGCAGGGAGCGTTCCTGGCAAATGCTCGGCCAGATACCGCAGTGGCAAATAACAGTGGCGATGCGGTGACGGTCACGCGTCATGTCACATTGAAGCCATAATGGTTCGATCCGCGTCGCTGCACGCAGTCACGCCTGTTTGCCACGTCAGGAAGCCTCAGCTAGAATGTCGGTTTCTGTATTTTTGCTTCGCGCGCGGAATGTGCAGCTGCTAGACCACCAATTTTCCATTCATGTCTGAAACGGAGAGCGCCGGAATGGGCGAAATTCTGCTCCACAACACGCTGACGAATCGAAAGGAGCCGTTTACACCTCTTCGTCCAGCCGAAGTACGCATGTACACGTGCGGCCCGACGGTCTACGACTACGCGCACATCGGAAATTACCGAACTTTTGTCTTTCAGGATATTTTGCGGCGATTCTTGAAATCGCGCGGCTTCCGAATGAATCACGTCATGAACCTCACCGACGTCGATGACCGCATCATTCAAAACGCCGCGGAAAAGGGAATCAGCATCTTCGATTACACCGCTCAGTATATTCAGGCGTTCAAGGACGATATGAACGCACTGAGCTGCGAGACGCCGGAGCATCTTATTCGCGCCACCGATTGCATCGACGACATGGTCGCGCTGATCGAAAAACTCGAAGCCAAGGGCATGACCTACCGAAGCGACGGCTCGATTTACTATCGCATCGCGAAATTTCCGGACTACGGCAAGCTCTCCAAGATTGATTTGAGCGGCATTCAAGCCGGCGCGCGCGTAGAAACGGATCGCTACGAGAAAGACGATGCGCGGGATTTTGCATTGTGGAAGGCACCGAAGCCCGGCGAGCATTTTTGGGAGACGCGTATTGGCCCGGGCCGCCCCGGCTGGCATATCGAATGCTCAGCGATGGCCATGAAGTATCTGGGGGAAACGCTGGATATTCACACGGGCGGCGTTGATCTCGCGTTTCCTCACCACGAAAACGAAATCGCGCAAAGCGAAGCTGCCACTGGGCATCCCTTCGTCCGCTATTGGCTGCATGCCGAGCACTTGATTATTGATGGCGAGAAAATGTCCAAGTCGCTCGGCAATTTCTATACGCTGCGCGACCTGCTGAAAAAAGGCAATAAACCGTCCACAGTGCGCTATCTGCTTGCGTCTGTGCCTTATCGACGGCAGCTCAACTTTACGGCGGACAGCATCCAGCAGGCAGCGAGCTCGGTTGAAAGGCTGCGCAACTTCGTGGCGCGGCTTCAGGAAGGCAAATTTCCGCCGGGTAATCATCCGGCGATGCAGAAACGCGCGCAGGAAGCCATTGCAAATTTCGAAGCCGGGCTTGTGGATGATCTGAACACTGCGGTCGCGCTGGCGGCGATTTTTGATTTAGTGCGCGATGTGAACACGGCCATGGATCGCGGCGAATTCCGGCAGCAGGATGCGCCGTACGTTCTGACGGCGATGAAGAAATTCGATCAGATTTTCTCCGTGCTCGAAGACAACGACGCAAGTAAGCTACGCTCTCTCGGTTTCAAATCGGCCAGCGAGGAAATGACGCCCGAGGAAATCGATGCGCTTGTAGCAGAGCGGCAGCAGGCGCGCAAGCAGCGGAACTTCAAGCGCGCCGATGAAATCCGCCAGGAACTTGCGGACCGTGGTATTCTTTTGGAAGATACCCGCGATGGCGGGATTCGCTGGAAGAAGAAGTGAGCTTGCGATTTCAAAATCCGTCCTCCTGGCACAGTTTGCCTTCTCGGCAAAGACCCAATCTTTTCGGCGTGGACTAACGACCCTTCCTCACGCAAAGGCGCAGCGGCTTTTGACCGCGCGACAAAATCCATTTGAGAGGAAGATTATGAAGAAAGCCGAGAATTGGAAGTTGCCTTGCCTTGCCACTTCTTTGCCGGGACCTAAGGCAAAGAAGCTCGTCAATCAGGACGCGAAATTCGTTTCCCCGTCGTACACGCGAAGTTATCCGCTCGTTGCCAAGACTGGCCGAGGCGCGGTAATCGAAGACGTTGACGGCAATCGTTTTCTCGACTTTGCCGCGGGGATAGCTGTCGTCGCTACGGGCCATTGCCATCCGGAGGTGGTCGCTGCGATTCAGAAGCAAGCCGGCGAATTGATCCACATGTCGGGGACAGATTTTTATTACGAGAACATGGTGACGCTGGCCGAGAAACTGGCAACGATTGCTCCGGGGAAAGACTCGAAACGCGTTTATTTCGGCAATTCCGGCACGGAAGCGCTCGAAGCAGCAATGAAACTTGCGCGGTATCACACGAAGCGCGAAAAATTCATCGCCTTTTACGGTTCTTTCCACGGGCGAACGATGGGATCGCTCTCGCTGACGTCGAGCAAATCCATCCAGCGCAAAGGATTTGGGTCGCTCATCGGCGGCGTGATGCACATGCCCTTTCCCAATGCCTATCGCACTCCCGGAGAAAGCGCCGATGCAGCAACGGCGGAATGCCTGGAGTTCCTCGAGGATCAGATCTTTCATCGTCTCGCGGATCCTTCCGACGTAGCCGCGATTTTCATCGAGCCTATTCAGGGCGAGGGCGGGTACGTTCCGGCTCCGGCGAAGTTTTTGCAGGAGCTGCAGCGAATCTGCCGCAAGCACGGAATTTTGCTGGTTGCCGACGAAGTTCAATGCGGCATGGGACGCACCGGAAAATGGTGGGCTTCGGAACATGCGCAAATCGAGCCGGATATTGTTTGCGTGGCGAAAGGAATCGCTTCCGGCATGCCGCTCTGCGCGACGATTGCCAGTGCGAACATCATGAACTGGCCTCCGGGAGCGCACGCGTCCACATTTGGCGGCAATCCGATCTGCATTGCGGCTTCGCTCGCCACGATTGACCTGATCGAGAAGCAATACATGCAGAATGCACACCGCGTGGGCAAGTTCATCACGGCGAAGATGGCGGATTGGCGCGATCGGTATAGGATCGTCGGAGATGTGCGCGGTCCTGGCTTGATGATCGGCGTCGAAATCGTGCGCGACCAGAAGACCAAGGAAAGGGCGCCCGATTTGCGCAACAAAATCGTTGACCTTGCTTTTTACAAGGGGCTGCTGATTCTTGGAGCCGGTGACAACACGATTCGGATCGCTCCGCCGCTCTTGATTGACGAGGAACAAGCGGAGCATGCTCTTCGCATTCTTGGCGAATGCATCGCCGAGGTGCAGAAGAAAGCATAGAGCTTTTTTAAAGCGTTATCGAATATTTGTACGGAGGAAGATTGCCTCGCATTTTGGACGTCGGTTGTGGACCGACAAAGTATCCAGGGTCGATCGGAATCGATATGAATCCCGATACCGCGGCCGACGTCCTGTGTAATTTGGATAAGGGAGCGCTGCCGTTTCGCGACAGTGTGTTTGACGAGGTTCATGCGACGCATCTGATCGAACACGTCGACAATATTATTAAGACGGTTGAGGAATTCCATCGTGTCACGCGCGCGGGCGGGATGATCGTCCTCATCACGCCGCACTACACGGATTTCAGTTCTTTTTGCGATCCAACCCATAAGTGGCATTTGAATAGTTTTTCGTTTAGATATTTTTACTCCGAGGGAATCCACGGCCACGATCACTGGTATTCTCGCGTGCGCCTAAGGCAGCGGCGACTCCGCGTGCGGCTGTTGCAGTTGTGGCGGTATCTCGGGTTCGAATTTCTGGTGAACCATTCCCTGCGCTTCCGGCGATTTTGGGAATTTTATCTTTGTTATGTTGTTCGCGGTAAGGTAATGGAATTTGAGTTGGAGGTGATCAAGTAGCCGTGCCGCTGTTTTCGCGCGCTGTATTTGGGGTTATGCAATTTGCTGCCCGAAAGGGACTGGCGGAATCGCGCATCGGCGAATCGATGAAAGAGCGCGCCCGCCGCACTGGGATCCACGGTGAGACATACGCGTATTGGTACCTGCGGCGCCACGGCTATGTTTTCGTCGCACGGAATTACAGGGTTCCGGAAGACAAAGGTGAAATTGATCTCGTAGGTTACGACGGCTCAGTCCTTGCTTTTGTCGAAGTGAAGACGCGAATTGGAACGGAAGAGCGCTCGGTGCAGCCTGAATTCGCCGTGACTTCTCAGAAGCGTCAGCACATCGAGCGCGTGGCAAAGCGATTTCTCCGAGAGCGCCGCTTGCTTGAGTCGCCTTGGCGATTCGATTTGGTGGCGATTGAGAGCCGCGAGGGGCGTCCACCCGTGGTTCGTTTGCACAAGAATGCTTTTGCGGCAGGAAGCCAGTGATTCATAGCCCGCATGAATACCGAGTCTCCTTCCTGAATTACCTCCGCGGTGTAAGATAGAGTTTTGATTTGCGATATCCTGAGTTAGGAGGATGCAAGATTGCCTGAGTTACGCAAGGATCCGATTACGGGGCGCTGGGTGATTATTTCGAGCGATCGCGGGAAGCGCCCCACAGATTTCGTTCGCGAACCCGTTCAGATGAAGGGCGGTTCGTTCTGCCCATTTTGCCCGGGAAACGAAGGGAAGACGCCCCCAGAGATTCTGGCCTATGGCCGCAATGGATGCGGAAAGGACACTCCCGGCTGGACCGTCCGAGTCGTGCCCAACAAATTTCCTGCCCTGGGGATTGAAGGCGATGCCGATCGCGAAGGCGAAGGCCTGTTTGATCGCATGAACGGAATCGGCGCGCATGAAGTCATTATCGAAACGCCGGATCATCAGAGCACACTTGCGACGCTTCCCGAGAAATGCCTCGAGGAAGTTCTGTGGGCCTATCGAGATCGCGTCTTAGACTTAAAAAACGACCGACGCTTCCGCTACATTTTGCTTTTCAAAAATCACGGCGAAGCGGCGGGCGCTTCTCTTGAACATACGCACTCTCAGCTCATCGCTCTGCCCATCGTTCCCAAGCGCGTCCGGGAAGAAGTCGATAACTCGCGGCGGTATTTTGACGTCAAGGAGCGCTGTATCTTCTGCGACATGATCCGCCAGGAGCTGGAAACCGGCACGCGCGTGATTTTGGGCAATGATCAATTCATCGCCCTCGCGCCTTACGCGCCGCGCTTTCCGTTTGAGACGTGGATTCTGCCACGCCAGCACAGCTCGTCATTTGAGAATCAGTCGAGTCCCGTTTATGCCAGCCTTGCGAAACTGTTCCATGAATTCCTCGCGCGTCTCGATGCCGTTCTGAACCGGCCAGCATACAATTATGTGATTCACACGTCTCCGATCGGCGAGGAAATCAACGATCATTATCATTGGCATGTGGAAATGATGCCGAAGCTCACGCGCGTGGCTGGTTTTGAATGGGGAACCGGTTTTTATATCAATCCCACGCCACCAGAAGAAGCAGCGCGCTTTTTGCGCGAGGCGCAGATTTGATCTGGTCCGCGAACTAAACCAGCACTTCGGGAACTTCCATCCGTCCGCCGCGGAACGCGGATTCGAAAGCGGCGACAACCTTGGGATCAAAATCCGCCCCGGCGCCCTTCAGGATAATGTCGCGCGCTTCGAAGGGAGACATCGCCTTGCGGTATGGCCGGTCGCTGACAAGCGCGTCATAGACATCCGCCACGGTGATGATTCGAGCTTCGATGGGAATGTCCTCGCCTTTCGTCGGATGGTAGCCCGTTCCGTCAAATTTGTCGTGATGCGCCAGAATAATTGGCAGAACGCGGCGCAAAGTCCCGCCGACGGCCACGGGACGCAGCGCCTCTACTCCGCGCGGCAAATGCGATTGCACTTCAGCGATTTCATCTTCCGAAAGCCGCGCTGACTTGTAGAGGATGTTGCGGCTCACCTCGAGCTTGCCGATGTCATGGAGCAAAGCGGCGGCGCGAACGTCTTCAATCTGGTCCTCGGGAAGTCCCATCTCCGCCGCCAGTCTTGCTGAATAGACGGATACGCGGAACGAATGGTTCTGCGTGTATTTATCATTGGAAATGACCTGGCACAGAATCTGGAGAACGCCGAAATACGTCTCGCGCAGTTCGACCATCCCTTCTTCTTTGACTTCGTAAAGCGTGCCCATGGCATACGCGGTTATCAGGAGGAAGCCACCCCAAATGGCGACATCCGCCCAGCTGATCAGGTGCCTCTCTGCTACAGATTGTCCCGCTGCGAACGCGACCGGATTCATGATATTCAGCCAAGAGACGATCAGGACCGAGGCCAAGGCAGTCTGGACGGCTCGCGACCGGCCAAAATAGTATGCCGCGAAGAGGGTCGGGAGGTTGTAGAACGACAAAACCAGCCGCTCGCCTGACACAAAGAAATTGATGACCGCCGCAAACGCTATGATCGAGAAGATCAGCAGGAGCTCTTTGTTGATCTCCATGATTCGGGACATCATCGGTTTTTTCACGGCCTTCCCCTCCCGAGAAATATTCTTTATCCCGCGGCAGCCTTCGTCGTCTCGCCCTAAAATGGTAACAACCCGGTGCGTGACTTGATGGAATTTGTCACTAGAATTGCCCAATGCGTGTAACTGTACTTCTATCATCGCGCTCCTGTACGAACGAACAGGTGGAAAATGTTGCGTCCAATGGAATTTTCAGGGCACCGATGGTAATTTTGGAGAGTCACGACGAATGCACGTCGGTGCGCGAAGGATAAACTGATGACGTGGGGTCAGAGGCGAACACTTGTAATTCTGCTGGTAATTGCTGGCGTGATTTTGCTTCTTTGGGCTATTCCGCACTGGACTTTTGCCCCCACACAGATGATTTCTTCCGACTCCGTCCTTGTGCTTAATTTAAGTGGTTCCGTTGTGGAACAGCAGCCTAATGATTTTTCTACGGCGCTATTCGGGTCGCAGGTGAGTGTGCTCCACGAGATAAACGACGCGATCGATCAGGCCGCGGATGACAATCGGATAAAGGGACTAGTCGTGCGTATCGCGCCTATCGAAGCCGGATGGGCGAAGCTCGAAGAAATTCACGATCATCTTCTCGCTTTCCGCAGAAGCCGGAAGCCGAGTATTTGTTACTTGGGCTACGACGGGGCTGAAAACGAGGAATATTACGTTGCTACGGGCTGCAGCCAGGTTTGGCTTGAACCCACCAATCCATTGGGCGTTCGCGGGATGATGGCGGAAGCTACATTCTTGCGCGGAAGCCTGGATAAACTGAAAATTGTTCCCGACTTCTTGCATATCGCGGAGTACAAGACAGCTCCCAATGAATACACGGAAAAGAAATTCACGCCGGCGCATCGCGAGGAAGTGCAGGCGCTGCTGACAAGCGTTTACAATCAATACCTCACGGATGTTTCTTTTGCGCGCGGCATGGACCGCACTCAATTTGCAAATCTCGTGCCCCAAGGGCCTTTTTTGCCGAAGGAGGCTTTGCAAGACAGGCTCGTTGATCGCCTCGGGGATTGGGATCAGGTACAGGATTTCTTCCGCCACGGAGTCGGAGACTGGAATCCGGTGGGTTTTGGGCAATATCGGCAGAGCCTGAGCGACGGATCGGGACCGGAAATCGCCATCATCTATGCTTCCGGAGAAATTGTATCGGGTGACTCCCAAACTACACCGACAGGCGGATCGATGATGGGTGGAGACACAATCGCCAGGGAAATTCGCTCCGCGCGGAGGGATTCCGACATTCGCGCGATAATCTTGCGGGTGGATTCGCCAGGCGGCTCCTCTGTTGCCAGCGAAGTCATTCGCCGCGAAGTGCAATTGGCTCGGCGCGAAAAACCTGTCGTTGTTTCTATGTCCGATTTGGCCGCTTCGGGCGGATATTGGATTTCGATGTCGGCGGATAAGATCGTGGCCGACCCGGAGACCATCACAGCGTCCATCGGCGTCTTTAGCGGCAAGATGAATCTTTCGGGCTTGTATCAACTGCTCGGCATCAGCACCGACTATATTGCCACCAGCGAGAATGCGACGCTCTACTCTGACCAGAGCGATTTCACGCCGGAGCAACAGCAGTCCGTTCAAAAAATGCTCCAGGACATTTATGCGAATTTCACGCGCGGCGTTTCCAAGGGCCGTAATCTTTCCCTGGGCACAGTAGATAAAATCGGCAAAGGACGCGTGTGGAGTGGGGAGCAAGCCAAGAGCCTGGGGCTTGTGGACTACTTGGGCGGAACCGATCGCGCCATCGCCATTGCCAAACAACTAGCTCATATTCCTGCCGGCGAGTCCGTCGAACTTGTGCGGCTACCCAAACCCGAGACGTTCTTTGAATTGCTCTTCAATCGCTTGCAAGGCGACGTTTCCGCGCCGCCCGACGAGTACACAGCCGTTCAATCGATGATCCATCGCTTGTCGGTCATGGCGCGCACGGAACCCGTGCGTGTTCAGATGCCTTTCACTTTGACGATTCGCTGATTCCGCGGCGTCATGAGAATCCCAATTCGCTGGCCGGGGTCGCGGAAACTTCGCTATACTTAAGTCAGCCACGGGCGCGGTACCCAAGTGGTAAGGGAGAGGTCTGCAAAACCTTTATACGTGGGTTCGATTCCCACCCGCGCCTCCAAAATACTTTGCAAGTTCAGACGCTCGCCGAAACCATCTTCATCAAGTTTCGCAGAGTGAAACAGACTGAAGCTGCCTGTGACTTGATTTGTGCATCACAATGGCTGTAGGATTAATTCTGCGTTCTTGGAGCCTGCAATTTAGGCGCGATTCAGGTGAAGGTCGCAGCGTCACAGACGCAACATGAAACCTCGCAAACAGAGCGGGATATTGCCGTCGCAAAATTATCTGTGGCGACGCGTGGCGGTTCGCATTGTCGTTTCCTTGCTGCTATTCACGGTAGCTGGGCTCTCGACGATGGCCAAGGATGGCAAATATTATCCGAACAAGAAATCAGCGCAGCATGTTTCGCTGTCGACTAAGATGGATATGGTCTCACCGTCGATAGTCCTCGACCGTGGACCGCAGCAGTGGGTAATTGATTTAGTCCAGTCCAGGCCACGCGTTTGCCTCGCACGCATTGTTGATTTTGCTGCTCCGCGAATAGAATCGGTTGGCGTTGTCGTTTCCATGCAGCTTCGTTCTCCCCCGCAACTAATTTCCTAGCACCTCAAAATCTCTTTCGATAGCTGACAGAACGTTTGTGGATTTGGGGCCAGGCCCGATTACGGCCGTCCGGAATGCCTAATAAGGAGACCGCATGAATGCGGAGCGATTGACACCTGCTCAGTTGGAGCAGTTCCATCGATGGAGCACGTGTGTTGTGGCCAGCGCAATCGAGATGTTTCAGGTGCGGCTGCCGAACACGGGCTTCGCCGATTCGAGCATCCGTTGCATCTACCCGAACCGCGCGCCGATTGCCGGCTACGCTGTCACAGCGCGCATCAGGACGTCCAACCCTCCGATGGAGCGGAGCACGCATTTTGACTACTATGACCGCACCGATTGGTGGAATAACATTCTCACGATTCCCGTTCCTCGAATCGTTGTCATCGAAGACGCCGATAACCCGCCGGGATTAGGTGCATTCATTGGAGAGGTCCACGCCAACATCTTGCTGGGCCTCGGATGCCTGGGAGTTGTCACCAACGGCGCGGTGCGAGACGTCCCGGAAGTTGGCCGCACCGAATTTTCGATGTTTGCCGGCAATGTTTCCGTTTCTCACGCGTACGCGCACCTCTTTGATTTTGGTTCCAAGGTTTGCGTGGGCAGGCTGACAGTCGCGCCCGGGGACCTGATTCATGCGGACTGTCATGGTGTACAAACGGTTCCGCTGGAGATTGCCGCCCGAGTGCCGGACGCCGCGCGTGCGGTGACGAGCCGACGGCAGCAGTTGATTGCCATCCGCCGCTCAGCAGATTTCACGCTGCAGAAGCTTCAAGCGGCTATAAAGGATACGAGTGCCATTCATGATCAAATTGAAAAATAGCAAAATCGCAGTTGTTCTTTCGCCTTTGAAGCGGCTCAAAGCGGTAACGCCGCTCTGCGATCTCACCAATTCGTCGGTTCGTTTTTGGATCGCACCGATGTTCCTTCTTCTCGCGGGCGCTCTTGCAGGTTGTGGAGCATCGAGCAAGTCCGCGGCAGCCGCTGCTCCCGATATCCCGCGCGCCGCTGTGGTTCCGGTGACGCGGCGGAACATCTCTACAACTCTTGAGATCGCTTCCGAATTCCAGCCTTTTCAGGAGATCGACGTCTACGCAAAAGTTTCCGGCTACATCAAGAAACTTTATTTCGATTGGGGCACACACGTCCAGGCCGGACAGTTGATGGCGGTTCTGGAAATCCCGGAACTCCAGCAGCAGATTCAGCACGATGAAGCGGCATTGGCCGAAGCGGGAGGAGAACTGCATCGCGCGCAATCGGCCTATTCCGTTGCGCATGTCACCTACCAGCGCCTCGCCAGCGTGCAGAAGGTGCGGCCAGAACTGATTTCTCAGGAAGATATCGACGTCGCCCAGGGCAAAGACCTTGAAGCTGATGCCGCGGTTTCCGCGGCACAACAGGCGCTGCTCGCCGCACGGGCCGCCTTAGACAAGGATAAAACTCTCTTCGGATACGCAAACATGACCGCGCCATTTGATGGCGTCGTGACTCAAGTGTACGCATATACCGGTGCTCTGCTTCCTGCCGGGACGTCTTCCAACATTGGCAACTCAGCTCTTTGCCATCTTTCGCAAAATGATTTGCTGCGGCTTGTCATTCCGGTTCCGGAGCGCGCAGTTCCGGATATACGCATTGGCGATACGGTTGCCATAAAGGTTTCCGGCCTCAATAAAAAATTTCAAGGCAAGATCGTTCGTTTCTCCGACGAGATCGATCCACAAACACGAACGATGCATACCGAAGTGGACGTCCCCAATTCACGTTACGAACTGGTTCCCGGAATGTATGCGACGGTCGACATCCCTTTGCAAACGGCACAAAACGTTCTGACCGTGCCAATTCAGTCAGTTCAATTCTCCGGCCAAGGCCAGGGTACTGTCCTGATTGTGAATGGCAGCAATCACATCGAGAAGCGCAACGTGACTTTGGGCCTTCAAGATGCCGCTCTCGTGGAAGTGGTATCCGGCCTGAGAGCAGATGAACGTGTTGTGTTCGGAGAGCAACAACAGTTCAAAAACGGTGAACTTGTGACTCCGACGGTCGTGAAGCCTCCCCAAACGGAATAGGAGCTCTATGTCATCATTTTCTCTGCGTCATCCGTACTTCATCGTCGTTATTTGTCTTTTTGTCTGTGTGTTGGGCGTCACTAGCCTCGTGCAAATGCCCGTGGATATGTTTCCTCGTATCAATCTTCCTGTCGTTGAGGTGGCCACCTTTTACAACGGCATGCCGCCGGAACAGATTGAGGCGGATATCACCGGTCGATTCGAGCGTTTTTTCACACTGGGAGCCGGAATCGACCACATTACTTCACGGTCACTGCCGGGCGTGAGCCTGATTAAGGTGTACTTTCAATCCACCACCGATGCAAACGCGGATGTCACGCAGGTTTCTAACTTGGCGATGGCAGATTTGCGGCGTTTGCCGCCAGGCACGTTGCCTCCAGTGGTCGTCAACTCTGGGGCCTCTACATTGCCGGTTTGCCTTCTGACTGTGGAAGGCGAAGGCTTATCTGAAACGCAGCTGCGCGACTATCTCCAATTTCAAATACGCGACCAAATCGCGGGGGTTCCGGGAGCGACTGTCCCTCCGCCATATGGCGGTAAGTACCGGCAGATCATGGTGTACGTTGATCCGTTGAAATTGCAGGCGCATCAGTTGAGCCCCATGGACGTCGTGCGCGCAGTCAACAGCTCCAACCTGATTTTGCCCGCGGGCGATGTTCGTATCGGCCCCCTGGACTACAACCTGTACACCAATGCGTTGGTGCCGAATGCAGAGTCTATCGGTCATGTTCCACTGAAGACCGTCGGCGAAAAATCTGTCTTCGTCTCGGATGTGGGTAAGGCTGTGGATGGCTCGGCGCTGCAATACAACATCGTTCGCGTGAATGGCCAGCGTTCCACGTATGTCCCGGTACAGAAACAGGGCGGAGACAGCAACACGATCTCTGTCGTTGATGGCATCAAAGCGGCCATTCAGCACCTGCGAGATATCCCCGCACAAATGAAGGCTCGCGTGGTCTTCGACCAATCGGTGTTCGTCAGGCAGGCGATTTCCACGGTTTTGCGCGAAGGCGGAGTTGGCCTGGTACTGACGGCGCTGATGATTCTGCTGTTTCTCGGCAGCATGCGTGCGACTGCGGCGGTCTTTCTCTCCATTCCTATCTCTGTAATGGCGACATTTTTTTTCCTGCACCTCGGCAATGCGACGATCAACAGCATGATCTTAAGCGGATTGGCGCTGGCTTTCTCCAGGCTGATTGACAACTCCGTGATCGTCCTTGAAAACATTTTTCGTCACGTGGAGTTAGGGGAAGTGCCGCGGACCGCCGCCGAAAAGGGGACAAATGAAGTGGCGTTGGCCGTCCTCGCCATCACCATCGCTACGGTTGTGGTGTTCTTCCCGGTCACACTTCTCTACGGTGTAAGCAAGTATCTTTTTACGGCGCTCGCTATCAGCGTAGTCCTTGCACTCCTTGCTTCCTACTTTGTTGCTGTTTCGGTCGTTCCACTTTATTGCGCGCATCTGCTGAAAAGTCCGGTCCATGACGAAGGTTCGCTTGGAGGCGAAAAAGAACAGGGCGGTGGGTCGGCTCGCAGCTCCTGGTGGTCGCGGTTTCACTCCGCTTTCAATGAGAAATTTGAGTCCATGCTGGGTACGTATGAAGTTGCTGTGAAGAAGGCGCTCGATCATCCCAAGGCAGTTGTATTTGGATTCATCGGCGTATTTCTCCTAAGCTTCGCTCTCTATCCGCGTGTCGGAATGGCCTTCTTCCCGCGCACGGATGCTGGCCAGTTCATGATTAACCTGAAAGCTCCCACCGGGACTCGCATCGGAGACACCGAAGGCTACGTGAAACAGGTGGAAAGAATTATCCGTCACGTAGTTCACCCGGCGGATTTGAACACCGTCGTATCGAATATCGGAATTAATTCCGGGTTGGAGTCTTTGACAACGCCGAACGCTGGAATGTACACGGCTTTCGTTGAAGTTGCTTTGAAAGAGGATCACAAGGTCAGCAGTTTCGATTACATGGATCGTGTGCGCACCGCCATCGCTGACCAGCTTCCGCAGTTGCGTACGTTTTTTCAATCTGGAGGACTTGTGGATTCTGTGCTGAATCAGGGTAAGGCTGCGCCGATTGACGTGCAAGTGAGCGGAACGGACCTCAATGCAGATGATAACGTTGCACTTGGCCTGGCGCGTCAATTCCGAGCGATTAAAGGGGTTTCCGAAGTATATATCCCCCAGGACATGGACTATCCGACTCTTCAAGTGAACATGAATCGCGAACGTGCCAGCGAGTTGGGACTCGATCCTCGCGAAGTCGTGGATAACATCGTCACTTCGCTCACATCGGACGTGATGATTGCGCCAAATTATTGGATCGACCCGAAAACGGGAAACGACTATTTCTTGGCTATTCAGTACCCGAACAATTCTACAAAATCCATTCAGGACCTCGACACGATGCCGCTTCGTTCCGCCCACATGAATCTTCCAACCTATCTGAATCAGGTAGCGACGATTGTTCCGGAACTAAGTCCGTCGGAAGTGGATCACTATCAGACGGAACGAGTCATTGACGTATACGTGTCGCCCTCAGGCGAGGATCTGAGCCGTCCTGCAAGCGCAGTGGAAAAGGTCATCGCCAACGCGAAGATCCCCTCGAACATGCGGATCGATGTTCGAGGGCTGGTTAACACCATGTTCACGTCGTTCCGAAGTTTTGGCATCGGGCTACTCCTGTCGTTTTTGCTCGTTTTCCTTGTGCTGGTCGCGCAATTTTCCTCTTTTCTTGATCCCTTCCTGATCGTTCTTGCTATTCCCACCGGCCTTGTCGGGGTCATGCTGACATTAGCTTTCACCAGCACGACGCTCAATATTCAATCGTTGATGGGCATCGTTATGCTCACCGGAATGGTGGTCTCCAACAGCATTTTGATCGTGGATTTTGCCAATCGCCTTCGCCAGGAAGGTCACGGCGTTCGCCAAGCCGTGGCGCACTCCTGCCGCATCCGCCTGCGGCCAATCTTGATGACGTCCCTTGCAACCATCGTTGGCTTGCTGCCCATGGCGTTCAAGCTCGAACCAGGCAGCGAGGCCTACGCTCCTCTGGCCAGCGTGATCATTGGCGGCCTGATCGTGTCGGTAATTCTGACGATTTTCGTGGTGCCCGCGGCTTACCTCATGATTTACGGACGCCGTTCCCAGTCGCAATCGCCACAGCTTGTGGAGGAAGCGCAATGAGAACGTGGGGTTGTCTGTTCCTTCTTTCATTTTTCGCTCCGCTCGCGGGAGCGCAGGGCGCGCCTCAGCCCGCGCCGCAACCGTTGACGCTTCAGCAGGCTGAGCGCATCGCCATTCAGAATCACCCGCAGATTCAAGCAGCGATAAACCTAGCCTTCGAGGCCAAGGCGCAGATTACGGAGCAGAGTTCGGCATATTATCCTACGGTCTACGGAGACCTCACCGGCGTGGATGCGGAGAACAACAGCCGCATTACCGCCGGAGCGTTGAATTCTCCAACAGTTTTTGAAAAGTATGCCAATGGCTTCACGGTCACACAGTTGATCACCGATTTTGGCCGCACTCATAATTTGGTCAAAAGCGCGAATCTGCATGCACAGGCCGCGCAAGAAAATGTTGTGACGACGCGCGAGGATGTTTTGCTCGGTGTGAACCAGTCCTACTTCGGAGTATTGAAGGCCCAGGCACTGCTGAAAGTGGCGCAAGAAACGGTCAAAGAGCGTCAACTGGTTTCCGATCAGGTGACCGCTCTTATGCACAACAAAATTCGCTCTGGCTTGGATGTTAGTTTTGCCAACGTCAACCTCGCTCAGGCGCAGCTTCAGCTAATTCAGGCTCAAAACGACCTCGATGCTTCTTATGCCCAGCTCTCCGCCGCGCTCGGATACTCCGAACAGAAAACGTATCAATTAACTGAAGTGCCGTTGCCGCCCACTCCTCCCGCGGAATTTTCGAGTCTATTGCAGGAAGCGTTTCAGAACCGGCCAGAGCTGATCAGCCTTCGCCGGGACGCAACTTCGGCTCACCTCTATGCTACGGCAGAGCGCGATCTGTGGTTTCCGACAGTCTCCGCCGCTGGAACGGCGGGATTGACTCCGGAAACGCCGGATAACTCCACGCTGCGCTCCCCTCGTTACGCCGCGGCCGGATTCAATATCAACATCCCGATCTTCAACGGTCATCTCTTTGGCGCTCTGCACACCGAGGCGAATTCTCGGGCGCGGGCAGAAGATGCCTATCTTCGGGACATGCAAGACACGATCGCGCGCGATGTCCGCACGGCCTGGCTGGACGCCAATTCCGCGTTTCAGCGCCTCGCCGTCACAAATCAGCTTTTGGATGAAGCAAATCAAGCGTTGGATTTGGCGCAGTCTCGCTACAAACTCGGCCTCAGCTCTATCGTCGAACTTAGCCAGGCCCAGTTGAATCAGACGCAGGCGCAGATTGAGGAAACCAGCGCCCGCTATGATTATCAAACGCAGATTGCCACACTCGATTTTCAGTTGGGCACGCTGCAGTAGGGCGCTGCTGGAAGTGCCCCTCCTTATTTCGGACGTCCGTGCGGCTTGGCCGGCTTGGGTTTCGGCGGCCTCGGCTGTTGCACATGCGGTTGTGGTTTCGGCGCAGGTCGCGGCGGCGCGTACTTTACATTGGGATGCTGGTATTCCTCGCCCGGCTTGCGCAAATCCTGGACCTTCTCCGGAGTCAGCGGACGGCCCGGCTGCTGTTGAAGCTCCGGTTCACGCCGCTCAAAAGGAACGGGCGGCGGAGGCGCCGGAAGTTTTGCAACCACAGGCCGGGAAGCTACGCGGGCGGGCGGATGCGGAGCGGGACGCGCATCCTCGCGTACAAGGCTCTGCCGTTGCGGAGCCACCGGCGGCGCGGGGATCACCGCAGACCTGCGGAACTGCCCGGAATCCACACGCACTGCTTCGCGCGCGACGGGCCGCGCGTTCACGAATGTGTCATGCGAGACCGCTGTGACAGATCCGCGGACATTCTGATTGATATATGTGACGCGCGTTACATCCACTCGGTGCGTGTAAACGTTTGTGACCTCAATGTTGGTGACGCGCGTGTTCGTCACGTTCACGTATTGCACGTAGCGCGGACTGCAATGATACGCCGGAACGTAAACTTCGCGCGGCCCCAGCGGAAACCAGGCGATGTTCACGCCCGTGCCGACAAATACGACGAGAGCCGGAGCATAAACCGGGTGCACGACGCGCGGACCCGGCACCCACACCCATCGCACGCCGACATACGCCCAGCGTCCGTAGTGAAAAGGTGCAAATCCCCAGGGCTCGTCTTCTATCCATGTCCATCCCCACGGCTCGATCCAGACCCAATGTCCGAAATGATAGGGCGCCCACCCTGCAGGAACAGCCGATGGCACCCAAACCTCGCCGTAATCGGGAACTTCCGTCCACGTGCCATAGTTGTCCAGGTCGCCGTAGCCCGTCACATCGGGCGAAACGTATTGGGCGGATACCGATTGGTCCTCTTGCTCGTCGCGCGAGCGGCACCAATTGTCGAAGTCATCGTTTGCACTGATGTTGGTAATGTCGTAGGAGGGAGTGTCCGTGCCCGTAAAACTGCCACGCTGGCCGGAACTGAGGTCGTATGAATTTCCGCCTCCGGTGACTTGCCCCTGTCCGCTGAGAACCGAAATAGCCGTGGTTTGGCCTTGCGGGTCCACGTCCACTCGGTATCTTCCTGGCTGCGATACAGAAAACGCGACGTTGGGCGTGTCAATTTCAAACGCATCTCCATTGTCGATCTCACGAAGCGTCACCTCCATCGTGCCCTGCGCCAGCTGAATCTGCACCGTGCGATCGTTGAGATTGAGGAACGTCAATCCGGTCAGGCTGGAGATGCGGATGCTTGTACTGCCGATGTGCAGTTCGCCGCGCGAATCCTGATCCGCCCAAAGGCCGTCGCCCGTGGTCAAGGGGCGGTTGTAATCAGCCGCCACCCAGTCTTGTTCGCCCGCAGGCTGAAAGGAAACGCTCCCTTGAGCCATGTTCAGGCGTGCTACCCGCGAGGACGGATCGTCCTGTGCTGTGGCGCGCGACGGAAACGCCGCCAGCATGAGCAGGCCTGTGCCTGCAACGATAACCAAGTTGCGGAAGAAGCGTTTGCTCTTCATTGTATGGTCTCTCCATGTGACCTTGTGTCTTGATACCATAGCCGGGCTGGCGGGGCGATTCTGTTTATCAGTCGTGTCGGGCATCAGGCAATATTTATAACTTTAATCAGCGCGCGGCCGAAATGCCAGTGCCTTCAAGTATTCAACACGAACTGCGGGCACTAGTTGCCTTCATTGGCGCGTGAAAAATGATTCGCTTGTCCACAACTATACGCCGTGACTTCGCCTACGTCACGCTGCGATTTTGCGCACGTCAAACGTGTTTCTACGGCAGTTTGTCCCGTCCCAATTGCATAATTTCAAAGACATGATTTCCATACGTCGTATGAAGTTTTCGATTGTTGCGTTTTTGGCGTTCGTCTTGGTTGCCGGGATCGCATCAGCGCAGGAGAAAATCGCGGGGGCGGAAGGCGTTCTCTTCAATTCAGCGAATCACGAACGCGCTTCGCGCGGCATCCCTCCGTTGAAATGGGATTCCGCACTGGCCAAAGCAGCTCGCTTCCATGCGCGGCGCATGGCAGACGAAAATGCGCTGGCCCATCAATTTGCCGGTGAGCCGGATGTGCCCACGCGGGAAATGCAAGCCGGCGAGAAGATGTCCGAAGCCGCCGAAAATGTCGCCGTTGGACCCAGCGCAGCAGCGATTCAAACCGGCTGGATGCATTCTCCGCCTCACCGTCACAATCTTCTCGATCCGCAGTTGAACTCTGTAGGAATCGCCGTCGTGCAGCGCGGCCAAAATCTATTTGCTGTCGAGGATTTTTCTCGCGCACTCGCGGCGCTCTCACTTACCGACCAGGAAAATGTAGTGAGTACATCAATTCACGCAGCGGGACTCACCATTCGATCGGACCATCGCGATGCACGCCGCGTCTGCCAGGGTGGTCGTCCTCAGAGTGCACAACCCGGATTCATCGAACAGTTCTCGACCACCGACTTGCGCGCTTTGCCCGAGGCTCTTACGCGTGCGGTTCACTCTGACCAATATCATTCCGCGCAGATTGGCGCCTGCGCGAAACCCTCTCAAGATGGTTTAAGCCAGTACCATATCGCCGTGCTCTTGTACTGATCATCCCAAAACGGCAAAAATTCATCGGCCGTGCGATGCACTGCACTGCCTCTCTTCATCAACTCGGGCAGTATAAATAAGGACGGGCAATCACAATTATAGAATTGGCCATCGGTTTGCATGCTCCTATTCGGGATAGCATGCGCGAAGAAGTCAAAAAGCCCTCGACAGCCGTTGAACTTCGCCCGGACGAGCGCCGGAAGCACGCACGCTATCCATTTTCCGCCGCTGCGGAGGTTTTTGAGCCGCAGGCGAATGCTCGCGTCTCGGGACGCTGTTCCGATTTGGCGCGCGGCGGCTGTTTCATTGACGCCATGAGTCCGTTCCCAGTTGGAACCGCTGTTGCCGTTTTTCTTACTCTTGATCAAAAGAAGTTCGAAGCCAAAGCTCGCGTCGCCTATTCCCAAAACGGCATGGGAATGGGCTTGGAGTTCACTTCTGTCGGCCCAGACCAGAGATGGATTCTCGATCAATGGATCGGCGAGCTTTCAGGTCAACCGCTGGCCAAGCTCAAGGTGATAGAAACGGAACGCGCTCCGGAACCCGATTCCACCACCAACGATGAGCCTCGCTACGTCCTGAACGAGTTGATCATCACGCTCATGCGCAAGGGCGTGTTGACGGACAAAGAAGGCAAGGCTCTTCTGCTCAAGCTGATGAGCTGAACTTCCGTTTGCTTCACTCCCGCGATTTCCTTTTCCGCCGGAAAACGTAACAGACAGTTCATTCGCCACAGACGCGCCAAAGCGATAGAATTGATTGGTTATAATTTGCGCGGCCCGCTTGGCCGCGCGGCGCATCTGTTGGAATGGAGGCTTGGGATTAATGGGGGTACTGACGCAGAGTCCGGCTGCGAAACAAACAATCGATCAGCTTTGCATCAATACCATTCGGACTCTTTCGATGGATGCAGTTCAGCAGGCAAACTCCGGTCACCCCGGCACACCCATGGCGCTCGCTCCCGTTGCCTATACGCTGTGGCAGCGTTTCCTTCGCTTTGATCCGAATGATCCCATCTGGCCCAATCGCGATCGCTTCGTGCTCTCGAATGGCCATGCCTCGATGTTGCTTTATTCTTTGCTGCATCTAGCCGGTGTGAAAGCTGTGAACCCCAAGTACGAAACGCTGGGCGAGCTTTCCGTAAAGATTGAAGACATCAAGCGTTTCCGCCAGCTCGACAGCAAGTGCCCTGGTCATCCAGAATATCGCTGGACTTCCGGCGTCGAAACAACCACGGGCCCTCTGGGCCAGGGCGTAGCGACAAGCATCGGAATGGCCATCGCGAATAATTGGTTGGCGCAATATTTCAATCGTCCGGGCTTCGAGATGTTTCATTACAATGTCTATGCCATCTGCGGCGACGGCGACATGATGGAGGGAATTTCCGGCGAAGCCGCTTCCGTCGCGGGACATCTGAAACTTTCGAATCTTTGCTGGGTCTACGACAACAATCACATCACCATCGAAGGACACACGGAACTCGCGTTTGATGAAGACGTGGCCACGCGCTTCATGGGGTACGGGTGGAATGTGACTCGCGTCGGCGACGCCAACGATATGGAAATGCTGAGCCGCGCCTACGCGACTTTTCTGAAAACGACCGACCGGCCCACGCTAATCATTGTCGATAGCCACATCGCTTATGGCGCGCCGCACAAACAAGACACCAGCGCTGCCCACGGCGAACCTCTTGGCGAAGATGAAATCCGGCTCACGAAAGAGAACTACGGCTGGCCAGAAGACGCTAGGTTTCTTGTGCCGGATGGCGTCCGCGAAAATTTCAGCGCGGGCATCGGCAAACGCGGTAAGGAAGCGCGAGACGCATGGATGTCGCTCTTCGACACTTATAAGGCCAAGTATCCTGAGCTGGCCGCGCAGATTTTGAAAATGCAGCACCGCGAGCTCCCCGACGGCTGGGACATGAACTTGCCTGTCTTTCCCGCTGACGCCAAGGGCATTGCCAGCCGCGATTCTTCCGCGAAAGTCCTCAACGCTGTCGCGCAGAACATCCCTTGGCTCATCGGAGGCTCCGCCGATCTCGCGCCTTCAACCAAGACGCGCCTCACATTTGACAATACCGGTGATTTCGAAGCCGCAAGCTACGGCGGCCGCAATTTTCATTTCGGGATTCGTGAACATGCTATGGGCGCGATTCTCAACGGGCTATCGCTTTCAAAAATCCGGCCTTACGGTTCGACGTTTCTGATTTTCAGTGACTACATGCGCGAACCCATTCGTCTGAGCGCTGTAATGGAACTGCCGGTGATTTACATCTTTACGCATGACTCCATCGGCGTGGGCGAAGATGGCCCGACGCATCAGCCCATCGAACAATTGCCTTCGCTGCGCGCGATTCCCGGTCTGATTACTCTTCGTCCCGCGGACGCCAACGAAGTCACCGAAGCCTGGAAGGTAATTCTTCAGCTTCATCATGAGCCCGTTGCGCTAATTCTCAGTCGGCAGGCTCTCCCCACTCTCGATCGCACAAAATACGTTTCCGCCGCTGGCGTAGCGAAAGGCGCTTATGTTCTCGCGGATGCGGATGGCGGCAAACCCGAAGTCTTGCTCCTCGCGACGGGCAGTGAAGTCTCGCTCGCCATCGAAGCCTACGAACGCTTAAAAGCCGAGGGTATCCGCGCGCGCGTCATCAGCATGCCTTCGTGGGAAATTTTCGATCACCAGTCGCAGGAGTATCGCGATTCTGTGATTCCGCCCGCAGTGAAGGCCCGCATTTCCATCGAACAGGCTTCGACGATGGGTTGGCAGCGCTACGTCGGTCTCGAGGGGCGCATGATAGGGATGCACACGTTCGGGGCTTCCGCACCGCTGAAAGAGTTGCAAAAGAAATTCGGCTTCATGCCGGAGCGTATTGTCGCGACAGCCAAAGAGCTGCTCGGGAAAGCGAGGTAAGCGTGCGAATCGGCATCGGCGCGGATCATGCAGGGTATTTGCTGAAAGATCAGCTTGCAGCTTTCTTGCGCGAAGCAAAGCACGAAGTCGTTGATTTCGGCACCAACGGGCCTGCGCCGGTGGATTATCCGGATTTTGCGCAGGCTGTCGGCGAGGCGGTAATCTCCGGGCGCGTCGAGCGCGGGATCGTGATTTGCGGCAGCGGCGTCGGCGCGTGCATCGCCGCAAACAAAATTCCCGGCATTCGCGCGTCCATGTGCCACGATACGTATTCCGCGCATCAGGGCGTCGAGCACGACAACATGAACGTGCTCGTCCTCGGCGCGCGCGTGATTGGCCAGATGCTGGCCCAGGAATTGGTGACGAATTTCCTCGGCGCGAATTACAAAGGCCTGCAGAAGGGTCAGGAGCGCCTCCAGCGCAGAGTCGATAAGATAGCTGCCATTGAACGGCGTTATAGTTTGCCGGCTGCGAAGGCCGGGAAGGAGTAGGGTCATGTCCACGCAGGCAGTAGGGAATCGCGAAGCGGTGAAAACGGAAAATCCGCTGAAGACTCTCGCGAAATTCGGCCAATCCGTCTGGCTCGATTATATTCGCCGGAGTCTTTTGACCAGCGGCGAGCTGCGCCGTCTGATTGAAGAGGATGGCCTGCGCGGCATGACTTCGAATCCGGCAATTTTTGAAAAAGCCATCACCGGCAGCACGGATTACGCCGATTTCCTGAAATCGCTCGACTCACGCCCCGATCTCGATGCCAAGGCACGTTACGAAATGCTTGCCATCCGCGATATTCAGGATGCCGCCGATATTTTGCGGCCAGTTTACGACGCCTCGAAGCGCGCCGATGGCTACGTCAGCCTGGAAGTCTCCCCGCTTCTCGCTCGCGACACGCAGGGCACAATCGATGAAGCGCGCCGCCTCTGGAAAACGGTCCACCGTGAAAACGTGATGATCAAAGTTCCTGCGACCGTGGAGGGTATACCGGCGATCGAACGACTCTTGAGCGAAGGCATCAACATCAATATCACGCTCCTCTTCGCGCAAGAGGCCTATGAAAAAGTCGCACAGGCGTACATCGCCGCGCTCGAGGCGTACGCGAAGAACGACGGCGACGTCAGCAAAATGGGCAGTGTCGCCAGCTTCTTCGTCAGCCGTATCGACACGCTCGTCGATCAGCAATTGAGCGAGCGTCTGAAGCAAGCGACAGATTCTGCTGAACGTGCGCAGTTGCAGGGCCTGCTTGGCAAAGTGGCTATCGCCAACGCGAAGATGGCCTATGAAATGTACGAGCGCCTGTTCCGCGGCCCGCGCTGGGAAGCTCTCGCCGCCAAAGGCGCACATGTCCAGCGACTCTTGTGGGCCAGTACCAGCACGAAAAATCCCGCGTATCGCGATGTGATGTACGTCGAGGAATTGATCGGCCGCGACACTGTCGACACCATTCCGCCCGCGACGCTCGATGCCTTCCGCGACCACGGCCAGGTTCGCGCCAGCTTGACCGAAGACGTACCCGCCGCGCACCAGACGATGCAGATGCTTGCCAAAGTCGGCATCTCCATGAAGCAAGTGACCGATCAGCTCGTCGTGGAAGGCGTGCAGTTGTTCGCCGACGCGTTCGACAAGCTGATTGCCGCCGTTCAATCGACAATCCGCAAGGCGGCTACTCCGCGCGCGGCCATGCAAACGTACACGCTTCCGCAGCCGCTCGATTCTGCCGTAAAAAGCACAGTCGAAGACTGGTCAAACAACGGGAAGATGCGCCGCCTTTGGTCTCGCGACGCTTCCCTGTGGACGAATTCCGACGAAGCCAAATGGCTCGGGTGGCTCGGCATCACTGATGACCAGGAGCAACACGCGGGCCAGCTCGCTGATCTCGCCGCGGAAGTGAAAAAGGAAAACATTCCTTCTGCTCTGCTCCTCGGAATGGGCGGCTCGAGCCTTTGTCCTGAGGTTTTGAGCAAAACTTTCGGCAAATCCGCCGGCTTTCCCGAATTCCACGTTCTCGACTCCACGGACCCGGCACAAATCAAATCCATAGAATCCAAAATCGATCTGGAGCGAAGCCTTTTTATCGTGTCCAGCAAATCCGGCAGCACGCTCGAGCCGAATATCTTCAAACAATATTTCTTTGAAAAAGTGAAGCAAGCCTCTAACGCTCTAAATGCGGGGAAGCAATTCATCGCCATCACGGACCCAGGCTCGAAAATGGAAGGAGTAGCCCAGCGCGACAATTTCCGCCGCATTTTCTATGGCGTCCCAAGCATCGGCGGCCGGTATTCCGCTCTTTCCGATTTCGGCCTTGTCCCCGGCGCGGTGATGGGTTTGGATATCAAGAAATTCCTCGACCGCACGGAAGAGATGGTCCACGCCTGCGCGCCCTCCGTTCCGTTGAATGAAAATCCTGGCGCTGTACTCGGCATTATTCTCGGCGTGCTGGCGAAAAATGGCCGCGACAAAGTCACGCTCATCACTTCGCCGGCCATCGGTGATCTCGGCGCGTGGCTCGAGCAATTGCTCGCTGAATCCACAGGCAAGCAGGGCAAGGGATTAATCCCCGTCGATCGCGAAGCGCTTGGCGCGCCGGAAGTCTACGGCAACGACCGCATCTTTGCGTATGTCCGCCTCGATTCCGCTCCTGACGCCGCTCAGGACGCCAAAGTCGCCGCGCTCGAAAAAGCCGGCCAGCCCGTGGTTCGCATGTCTCTGCGCGATGCGTATGATCTGGGGCAATCTTTCTTCCGTTGGGAAATCGCCACAGCCGTTGCCGGCTCAGTCATTGGCATCAATCCTTTCGATCAGCCCGATGTCGAGGCCAGCAAAATCGTCACGCGCAGCCTGACCGATCAGTATGAAAAAACCGGCGCTCTTCCAGCCGAACAACCTCTTTTCGAAGAGAAGGGCATCAAACTTTTCACCGACGAGAAAAACGCTGCCGCGCTGAATCAGGCTGTCGGTGCAAGCAAGTCGCTCGTTGCGTATTTGCGCGCGCATTACGGCCGGCTGAAAGCAGGCGACTATTTCGCTACGCTTGCCTACGTCGAAATGAACGATGCGAACGAAGCGGCCTTGCAATCTATTCGCCACGCCGTGCGGGACAAGAAGCGTGTCGCCACGTGCCTCGGCTTCGGCCCGAGATTCCAGCATTCCACAGGCCAGGCTTATAAGGGCGGTCCGAACACTGGTGTTTTCGTGCAGGTCACGTGCGACGATGCCATGGATCTTCCTGTTCCAGGACAGAAATATACTTTTGGCATCGTAAAAGCAGCGCAGGCGCGCGGCGATTTTGCCGTACTCGCGGAGCGCAATCGGCGAATTTTGCGAATTCATTTGGGCAAGGACGTTCGCGCGGGCCTTGCCGCAATCGGCGCAGCCACGCGAGGAGCTCTGGCCTGAACAGCATGTGCTTGTTTTAATAGTGCGTGGACTTCCCATTCGCGGGGGTACTTCGCGCAACCGAATCGTTCTCAATCACAGCGGCTTCTAAAGGAGTCATCCGATGCAGATGGGTATGGTGGGGCTCGGGCGCATGGGCGCCAACATGGTTCGGCGTCTTATGCGCGGCGGGCACGAATGCGTTGTTTTTGATATGAGCGCGAAGAGCGTTCAGCAGTTGGCAAGCGAAGGCGCCACCGGTTCTGCCTCGCTCGCCGATTTCGTCCAGAAATTGAAAACCCCGCGCGCCGTCTGGCTCATGGTTCCTGCCGCAGTCGTGGACTCCACGCTGAGCCAACTGGTTCCGCTTCTTGGCCGCGGCGATATTGTCATTGACGGCGGCAATTCCTATTACATCGACGACATTCGCCGCGCAAAAGACCTCGATCCCAAGGGCATCCAGTATATGGATGTCGGTACCAGCGGCGGCGTTTGGGGCCTCGAGCGCGGATATTGCATGATGATCGGCGGGCCCAGCGAAGCCGCAAAGCGCCTCGATCCAATTTTCAAGACGCTCGCCCCGGGCCGCGGAAATCTCTCGCGCACGCCGGGACGCGAGAAATCCTCCGGTGGCACGGCGGAAGAGGGCTACCTCTATTGCGGTCCGTCCGGCGCCGGCCATTTCGTCAAAATGGTCCACAACGGCATCGAATACGGCCTCATGGCCGCCTATGCCGAAGGCTTGAATATCCTGAAGCACGCCAATGTCGGAAAGGGCACGCACGCTGCCGACGCCGAAACCACTCCACTGCGAAATCCCGAGCATTATCAGTATGATTTTAACCTCGCCGATGTCGCTGAAGTGTGGCGGCGCGGCAGCGTCATCGCTTCGTGGCTTTTGGATTTGACGGCCATCGCGCTTTTCGAGCAGCCCGACTTAGCCTCCTTTTCAGGTCGCGTTTCCGATTCCGGCGAAGGGCGCTGGACGATTCTCGCCGCCGTCGACGAAGGCTCACCGGCGCCGGTTCTCAGCGCGGCGCTCTACGAACGCTTTTCTTCCCGGGGCGAAGCCGAATTCGCCGCCAAGTTGTTGTCTGCCATGCGCTACCAGTTTGGTGGACACGTGGAACGTGCGGCGGGTAAGTGACATCCAATGATTGAGCTCGAAATCTCTGACCATGAGGCAAGACGGCATGGGTGAAATGACGCAGACGGTTCCACAAAATCGGCCCGCGAGCGAAGCAGGCCGCGCGGTCGGTCCCTGCGTGATGGTCATTTTTGGCGTTGGCGGCGATCTGACCAAGCGAAAGCTTTTCCCGGCGCTTTACAACTTGGCCAAGGAAAATCTTCTGCCGAAGGATTTTGCGATTGTCGGCGTCGGCCGCCACGAAACTTCCACGACCGATTTTCAAAAGAAGATCGCCCAGGAGCTGAACGAATTCGCCACCAGCGACGTCGAGCCCGCGCTCGTCAACTGGCTCACTGAGCGTCTCTACTACTCCGTCGGCAGTTTTGAGCAGCCAGAGACGTACAAGAAGCTCGGCGACCTCCTTCGGCAGATCGATCAGAAACATTCCACAGAGGGAAATTACTTTTATTATCTTGCCACAGCTCCCGAGTTCTTCGGTGAAATCACTCGCCAGCTCGGCGCCGCTGCACTGACGCAGCAGAACGAGAAACGCTGGCGCCGCGTGATTTACGAGAAACCATTTGGCGACGGCCTCGCTTCCGCCCACGCATTGAACCACGAAATCGAGGAAGTCCTCGCCGAAAATCAGATCTACCGCATCGATCATTATCTCGGCAAAGAGACTGTGCAGAATATTTTAGCCTTCCGCTTCGGCAATGGCATTTTCGAGCCGGTGTGGAACCGCCGCTATATTGACCACGTGCAAATCACCGTCGCTGAGACCGTCGGCGTCGAAACCCGCGGTGGCTATTACGACCAATCCGGCGCGCTGCGCGATATGGTTCCGAATCACATTTTCCAGCTCATCAGCCTCGTCACCATGGAGCCGCCGGTTTCTTTCGACGCCGATGCTGTACGCGACGAGCAGACCAAAGTCCTTCGCGCCATGCAGCCTTTGAGCGAGCAGGACGTTCTCATGCGCACCGTCCGCGGCCAGTATGGGGAGGGCAGCGATGGCAAATCGCGGCTTCCTGCGTATCGCTCCGAGCCGCGCGTGAATCCGAAATCCTCCACGGAAACGTTCGTTGCCCTGAAACTTCTGATCGACAACTGGCGATGGGCCGGCGTTCCGCTTTATTTGCGAACGGGCAAACGCCTGAAGGTTCGCGCCAGCGAAATCGTCATTCAATTCAAGAGTGTTCCGTTCCAGTTGTTCCGCAAGACGGCGGTCGAGCGCCTTGCGCCCAATCAATTTATCGTTCACATTCAGCCGCAGGAAGGAATCTCGCTGCAATTTGGCGCGAAGATTCCCGGGCCTATCGTGAAGCTTGGGACCGTAAATATGGATTTTCGCTACGCCGATTATTTCGGGTCGAAGCCGAGCACGGGCTATGAACGCCTGCTTTATGAATGCATGATCGGCGACGCCACGCTTTTTCAGCGCGCGGACATGGTCGAAGCAAGCTGGAGCGTCGTCCAGCCCATCCTTGATGTCTGGCAGGCTCTTCCGCCGCGCAATTTCCCGAATTATCCCGCCGGTTCCTGGGGACCGTGGGAAGCCAGCGATCTCCTCGATCGCGATGGCCGCCAGTGGAGAGAGCCCGGCCAATGATTCTGGCCGGGGACGTCGGCGGCACGAATACCCGGCTCGCATTCTTCGAGCGGCGCAATGGCCAGCTCGCCGTCGTCGTCGAGCATATCTATCCGAGCCGTAGTCATTCCAGTCTCGAAGATATCGTCGCTGATTTCGTCTCCGCGCAAAAACTGAAAGCCGAAGCCGCGACCATCGGCATCGCCGGCCCCATTCACGATGGCGTTTGCCGCGCTACAAATCTCCCTTGGGTCGTCGACATCCGCCGGCTCGTTGAGCGCAGTGGCATCTCTTCCTTCACGCTGATCAACGATTTGGAAGCCAACGCCTATGGCATTGCCACGCTCAGCTCATCCGATTTCGAAATCTTGCAGCCTGGCGCGCCAGATGCCTCCGGAAACGCCGCAGTGATCTCTCCCGGCACGGGCCTCGGCGAAGCCGGTCTTTACTGGGACGGCACACACCATTGGCCCGTAGCCAGCGAGGGAGGTCATTCGAGTTTCGCGCCACGCAACGCGTTGCAGGACGAACTGCTCGTCCATTTACGCGCGCAATTTGGCGAGCACGTCAGTTGGGAGCGCGCCGTGTGCGGCCCCGGCCTGTTTAATTTGTACCGATTCCTGCGCGACACCGGCCGCGGCGAGGAGCCAGCCTGGCTTGTCGAAGAGCTCAAAGTCGATGACCCGTCGCCCGTAATTTCCAAAGCGGCGCTCAGCGGAAAATCTCCGCTGTGCGCGCAAGCCCTCGATTTGTTCGTTGACTTGCTTGCTTCCGAAGCGGGCAATCTCGCGCTGAAATTTCTCGCCATTGGTGGCGTTTACATCGGCGGCGGCATTGCGCCGAAAATTCTGCCGAAGTTGAAAACGCCCGAGTTTCTCGCCGCCTTTGCCGATAAAGGCCGCCTTGCGCCCGTGCTTCAGTCCATGCCCATTCGCGTGATTTTGAACGATCAGGCTGCTTTGCGCGGTGCCGCTCGCCGCGCCATGCTCAAGCGTTAGCCGTAGCGCGCGATCTCGCTAGTTCTTCTGTGTTTCCAACATTGCATGCACCGTGATTTCGCTGTCCTTCAGCACATCCAAATCGCGCTCCCACGTTTTTGTTTTCGCCGCTTGGATCTGAATTTTGTGCGCGCCTGCCGGGAGATGCAACATCGAGGGCGTGTTCCCGACAAATTTTCCGTCCAGATAAATATCCGCCCCCGCTGGGTCTGACGACACGCTCACGGAACCGTATCCTCCCGCGTCCGCCGGCCGCTTCGCTTCTTCCGTCTCGGGATAAAACCGCCTCAAGACTCGAATCAAATTCTCCGCGCTCAGCGCGAAGTTCAGTCCTGTGACGTCTTCGCCAGCATTGTTGCGGATCCGCGATAGCGCCGTGATTCCCACCACTCTCCCATACGTGTCCAGTAGTGGCCCGCCGCTATTTCCAGGATTAATCGTCGCGTCGGTTTGAATCCACGTTCCATCGCCCAGGCCGCGGTCCACGCCGATTCCGCTGACGACTCCGCGCGTCAGCGTATCCGCAAATCCGCCGCCCGGGTCGCCGATGGCGATGACCGTCTCTCCCCGCTGCACAGAATCGATGGCCGCAAGCGGCAGATGCGGAAAATTGTTCCCATCCACTTTAACGATGGCCAGATCAACGTCGGGATCTGTGTAAACAACCCTGGCTGGCAAACGAACCTTGCTGTGTGTCACAACGTATAGCTCCGATTGCTCACCGACGACGTGCTTGTTCGTGGCGATCAGTCCCGTATCCGTCACGAAAAACCCTGTTCCGCGCTTTAAGTCTCCTTCTATGCGCACAATCGCCGGATTCGCCTGGCTCGCGACGGCTTCAACTGTGAGTGGCGTTGATGTTGGCGCCGCGGCCGCAGCCGTGCTTGCCGCGCGAATGTCCGGAGCGCCTGTGAAAATCTTTGCCGTCGATTCCAGCGTCACGTCGAAATGGTTCGTCTTCAACAAAAAGTAATCCCCCGCCGCCCTCCCCAGCAATGAGTGCCAGGCATAGGGTCCTTCCGTGATGGTCAGTTGCGCACTCGTGTAACCATCGAGCGAAATCCTCACCACAACCGGATGTTCGAGCCGTGCCCCGAACGACGTGTGCGGTTTGTGAAAATAAGCTCCCGGCATGTTTACGGTGTAAGGAGTCTTGCCCACACTCACGCCATTCATTTCCACCGTCGCGCCCGACGGCGTGCTGGTGATCGTGAGCGTATCCGCGCGAAGAATTCTCGGCAAAAAAGCAAAGTGCGCAGTAAGAATGAAAAGAACGCCGATAAGAATTGCGGCCCGCCGCAGCTTCATCGGGAGCCTCCCAAGGATGGCTAGCATGGCACTTACCCGATGAGTAGTCAATTAGGAAACAATGGCCGCCAGCCGCCTCGCTTTACGATTGGCAAGATTTCGCGCTCGCTCCGTAGTGGCTTACACTATCTTGCCGATGAAACCTCCGCATCGTTGCACTTCGTTGAGGATGTCCCGTGAGCGTTGACAATACTGGCGCGCGCTTTTCCGTTGTCATCGTCAACTACAACGGCGGCGCCTTGCTCACTGATTGCGTTCAATCTGTTGTGCGCGAAAATGTCCCTGCCGCGCAAATCATCGTTGTTGACAATGGCAGTCGCGACGATTCCGTATTGCAGCTCGAGCGCGGCGTCCCTGGCGTCAAAATCATCCACAACTCCTGCAACGCTGGCTTCGCTCGCGCCGTGAATCAAGGTCTCGCGCAATCCTCCGCGGATTTCGTTTTGCTGCTTAACAACGACGCCCAACTGCAGCCCGGCGCCCTGCACGCGTTCGCCGAGGCATTCGATCGAATTCCGAAGCTGGCCATCGCGGGAGGTCAGTTGCGGCATTCCGATGGTCGCTTGCAAAATGCTATCGCTCCGTTTCCTACTCTTGCGGCCGAAATCATTCCGCGCGCGCTGCTGCAGTGGATGTTTCCTCGCCGTTTTCGAGGTAAATCCGATGCCAGCGCTCCCATCGCCGTCGAGAGCGTCATCGGCGCTTGTCTCTGCGTACGCCGCAGTGCATTAGAGAAACTGGGGCCGATGGGCGAGGATTATTTTTTCTTCATGGAAGAAACAGATTGGTGTCGGCGCGCTCATCGCCTGGGACTCGAGGTTTATTATATTCCCGCCGCGCAGGCGATTCATGTACAAGGCCACACCGCGAATCGTTTTCGCAGCGATGCGCGGATCGAATTCCAGCGCTCGAAACTGATCTATTTCAAAAACAATCGCGCTCGCTCGGTGTATTGGTTCATATCCGTGCTTCTGCCGGCAAAGGCTTTTATCAATGCACTTGCCAATTCTCTGGCCTGTATCCTCACGCTCTTCACGGTCAAAAATCTCCGCGCCAAGTCGCGCGGCTACTGGCGCATCGCCGCGTGGCACGCGCTCGCCCGTCCCGCAAGCTGGGGCCTGCCTGACAAATGTCCGCCGCAAGAAAAATGAGCCGTCGATTCTTGTCGAAAAGTCTTGCGCGCTGTGAAAATGATTCCCGCAAAAGTGTTTGTTTTTTGAAATTCTCGACAACCTCTGTCTTCCTCCAAACATCCAAATTGTTGTCAACGTTTTTCGGATCTTCTGTGCTTGCCTTCAGCGGCCTACAGGCCCAGTAGTGCAGCGCCGAGGAAAATTGCTTTCATAAATGGGGAGGGAATTATCATGAGGATACGTGTCGCTTTACCTTTTGCATTTTTGGCCGTTCTTTTCCTGTCTTGCCCTGTTTGGGCGAATTCCGAATCCACTCCGTTGTATCTCTCGCAGCCCGCGACCATTGGGAACACAACCTTAAAGCCGGGTCAATATCGCCTTATTGCTAATCTCAGTGCGGGTCAAGTTCGTGTGGAACGCAAAGGGAAGGTGATTGGGACATTTGCTGGCAAGCCCGTTACGCTCCAGACCAAATCCGAGGAGACGGCCATTGTATTTAACGGTCGGCGTATCTCCGAAATTCAGTTCACCGGAAAAACCGAAGCGCTCAAGCTCAACTAACTTTTGTTCCGAGATGATGCAGCTAGATGGCGGTTGTTGCCGGAGGAACGATTCTCATGTCCGTACATCGGCAAAAAAATTACAGAACTTTTTGCACGCGACGAGATCTCCGGCAACCTCCGTTTTTCTTTTCGCATCAGAACTCATCATGAGCGCGTCACCGTCTCCTGCGCTCACCTTCAGCGGCTTACAGGCCCAGTAAGACGGCGCCGAGGGAAACAGTCAAATTCAAAATCAGGAGGAAATGTGTATGCGGATACGTGTCTCTCCATTTCTCGCTGTACTTGCCGTTTCCGTGCTCTCGTGCCCCGTCTGGGCGAGTGGAGGTTCAACGACGCCCATGGCATTTGGGAACCCCGTGGCAATCGGCCACACGCTTTTGCAGCCTGGTCAGTATAGATTCGTGGCCAACTTCGGCGCGAACCAGGTTCTCGTCGAGCGGGACGGTCAGACGATTGCCACCATTCCTGCGAGGGAAGTAACGCTCAGTCACAGGTCAAAGCAAGATGGCGTCGTATTGAACGGCGCACACATTTATGAGCTGCAGTTCGCCGGCGAAAATCGGGCCCTTGAGGTTGACTAACGCCGCCATTTCAGTACGCAGCGATCATGCAACCTCGTCCTCTGTGGGCATCAACAGCCTGATGTCCGCATCATCGCTCAGCGCCGGGTCAGCAAAAATTGAATTCCTGGCTTTGGCCGAAGCGTAATCGAAGGCCATAGCTTCACCCGCTGTCCCGGCGCGAGCGCCAGACGAAATCGCGACAGAATCGCTGCAAGCAGCAGCGTCGCTTCCATCATCGCAAACGAAGCTCCGATGCAAACCCTCGGCCCGCCGCCGAAAGGGAAGTACGCGAACTTTGGCAGCTTCCTTTGAAATTCGTCGCTCCAGCGGCTCGGCCGGAATTCCTCAGGTTGCTCGAAGTAGCGCGCGTCGTGATGCACCACCCACTGGCTCATGTAAATCGTCGTACTTCGCGGAACGTCGTAGCCGCCAATCACGCAGTCTTCGACGCATTGGCGTCCCATCGCCCACGCCGGCGGGTAAAGCCGCAGCGACTCGCGCACGACGTTCTCGGTGAATCTTAATTGCGGCAAATCCTCATAGGCCGGCATGCGCTCCCGCAAAACGCTCCGCAATTCATCGATGAGTTCCGCCTCGGCCTGTGGATTCTGCGCCAATAAATAGAATGTCCATGTCAGGGCGCTGGCCGTGGTTTCATGTCCGGCGAGCAGCAGCGTCATCACTTCGTCGCGAAGCTGTTTCTCATTCATTCCTTCGCCGTTTTCGTCGCGCGCTTCCAGCAACATCGAAAGCAGATCGTCGGTTTCTTTTGGTGTTTGGCGGCGATGATTGATGATCTCGTACAAAACGGCGTCGAGCCTCTGTACCGCCTTTCGCGCGCGCACATTTCCCGGCGTCGACCATTTCGCTTTCAGCAGAAATCCCGTTTTAACTCGCGCATCGTATTGCCGGATCGCCGCCGCGAGTGATTCTCCAATGATCTCCACGGTTTCCGGGCGCAGATCTGCTCCAAAGAGCGTCTTCGCCGCGATTTTCAGCGTCAGCCGCATCATCTCCGCGCGAATTTCGCGCGTCTCATCGTTCTTCCATGTCCTCAGCATTTCTTCCGCGTATTCGATGATTACGGGTGCGTATGCCATGATGCGCTCGCGATGGAACGCCGGCCGCGCCAGTCGCCGTTGCCGCCGCCAGAATTCGCCTTCGCTGGTCAGCAGCCCGTTCCCGAGCACGCTCCCGCCCTCGCGCAGGTCCGCGCTCTTGATAAATTTCGCGCCTTGCGTGATGAGCACTTCTTCGATCAAGTCCGGGCGGTTAAAAAAGTAGACCGGGAATTTGATGAACCGGAATCGCGCGGCATCGCCGTACGCGCGCGCTGTGCGAATGATGAATTGGAGAGGATTGTGTGTGAAGCGGTAAAGCGGCCCGGGAAGAAAAACTCCTCTAGGTCCCGGGGGCAGCGTCGCAGTCGCCATTGGCTTTCCAATGGTACCGGAAAGACCGCTGGATTCAATTCCTTGCCAGTGTTGATGATGGGTCAGTTTGGGTTTTTTCGATCGTGGCACGAGGAGCCAAATTCAGACGGGCCCAATACCCAGTGCCGCTCGTTCTGCGCGTTATTTCAAATAAGCCGCCAGCCAGTTCAGAAATTGCTGATACCACAGCTTGCTGTTCTGTGGCTTCAGCACCCAATGCCCTTCGTCCGGGAAAATAATCAGCTTTGAGGGCACGCCCTGCCGTTGCAGAGCCGTGAAAAGCTCCAGATCCTGCGTATAGGGCACGCGAAAATCCAGCTCGCCGTCGATCACGAGCATCGGCGTGCGCAATTTTCCGAGTTCCGCCGCGTAAGTCGATGGCGACCACTTTTCGTAACTCGCCGGATTCGTCCAGGGCGTCCCGTTCAAATCATGCTCGACGAACCACAACTCTTCCGTCGCGCCATACATGCTCACCAGATCATACGGTCCCGCATGGCTAATCAGGCAACGGAACCGGCCCGTGTGCGTCGCGATCCAATCCGTCATGTAGCCGCCGTAGGACCCGCCTGCCTCGGCAAGTTTCGAGCCATCAATGAATGGATAATGCGCCAGCGCGTAATCGACGCCATCCATCAAATCCACGTACGGCTTTCCGCCCCAATCGTTTTGAATTTCGTCTGTGAATTTTTGACCGTAGCCCGTCGAGCCGCGCGGATTGATCATCACCACCACGTACCCCGGCGTGGCCATAACTTCGGGATTCCACCGATAGCCCCACTCGTCGTCCCATGCGCCCTGCGGCCCGCCGTGGACGAGCAATAGCATCGGGTATTTTTGCGCGGCATCGAAATGCGGCGGCTTCACCATCAGCCCTTCGACATTTGTTCCATTCGCGGCCTTGAACCAGAACGGCTCTGCTGCGGGCAATTCCAGTCTCGCGACTATGGATTCGTTCTGGTGCGTGATTTGCCGGATATCGCTTCCGTCTGCGTTCGCCGAAAACAATTCCGCCGGGTACGCGATGCTCGAACGCGAAAACACCATCCGCTTTCCATCTGCGCTCAATGAAAATTCGCCGTTGAAACCGTCCCGCACAATGGTCTTCGGCATATTTCCCGGCGCGGCGGCGAGGCTATAGATCGGCATTTCCGCGTGATTTTCCGCCTGAAAATAAATCGTCTGGCTGTCCGCTGACCACAGGTACGATTCCACATTGCGGTCAAAATTCGTGGTGATGTCCGTGTGTTCTCCCGTCGCGCGGCTGTAAAGCATCAATTGCCACCGGTCGCTCTCATATCCCGGAGTCATCTGCGCGCGGTAGGCGATCCATTTCCCATCTGGCGAGTATTGCGGGCCCCAATCGTCTCCCAAATTTGTCGTGATGCGCTTTGGCGACGTTTCGCCCGAAATAGGTACCGTGAAAAGATCGCCATTTGTGCTGAGCGCCTCGTCTTTTTGCGTGTCCGCGGTAAAGCAAATCTCCCGGCTGTCCGGCGAAAAGGCAATCGCTTCCGGCGCGCCCAGATTGAATGGCGGAATGTCGTAATTCGCTCCCGGAGTCAGGTCGCGTGGCGCTCCCTGCTTCACGGCCATAGCAAATAAATGGCTGCGCTTTCCGTCCGCCCAGTCCGTCCAGTGCCGATAGAGCAGTTGCTCGGCGATATGCGCCTTCACTTTGCTCTTTTCCGCCGCTTCATCTCGCTCTTTGTTGCACGCATCGTCGGCGCAGCCCGGATAAACGCGCGACGTGAACGCCACCCAATTTCCATCCGGCGACCACACTTCGTTATCAACATCCGTCGAAAGAAACGTCAGTCGCGACGCCTCTCCGCCATAAAGCGAAATCGTATACACCTCCGCCGTTCCGTCGCGCGAAGAGAGAAACGCAATTTGTTTGCTGTCCGGCGACCATCTCGGACGTGAATCGCTCCCGCCGCGCGTCAATTCGCGCTCCGCCCCGCCTGTTGCCGGGACAATCCAAAGGTCGCTCACTGAATGGTTCGCCTCCACATCTGGCGTCGAAACCACGTATGCCACCCATTTCCCGTCGGGAGATATCTGCGGATCGCTCACGCGATGCATCGCGATCATGTCGTCAAACTGGATCGCGTGCTTCTGCGTCTGCCCGCGCACCGCGGCGCAGCAAGAAAGACAAATGCTCACGACCCACGCCAGGCGTCTCGCCGAACCCATCGCTAAGCCTCCTCGCATCGAATATCACACACGGAAATGCCGCAGAAATAATGTCACTTTGTGTTTCTCATGCCAAGTCGCTGCCGCCGTCGCGAGTCTGGTCGTCATCATCGTGTTTCTGCCTTCGCAGGCAAAGTGAACGTCTCCAGCGAAGACCATTACGAGTTGGATTTTTCTTCAGAAGGGAATTCGTCTTGGCGCGTCGCCACGCATCAATCCTGCCGAAGGCCGATGATAAACAGCGCCACGCCGATCGTCACCATCGCGATGCTGAACCAAAGCGGAAAGTGAATCACTCGCCGCACTTCAAGAATCGTCCTGGCGCCGGCAACCTGTTCCGTATTCTGGCTGACGCGATAGCTGAACGCCGGATGAATCCATGTCACCGCTCCCACCAGCGCCAGCAGTATCCCCAGAACGTTTTCCGCTCGGATCCGCATCCGTCCCCTCGCCGTCTGGGCACCCTCCCGCTCAGGAAACGGTCCGCGATCGTCGATCGCGAAGCGCTTCGCGGAAGAGAGCCTAAGCCATCCGCGCCGTTACTGCTTCGCCCGATGCTTGTCGAACCAATCCAGAATGTACGTCGTCTTCGCGATCTGGTGGCTCGGCCGGACGCTTACCCCGTGCGGCTCTCCCGGCACGCGCACTAGCACTGCCTCAATCTTTCTCAATTTGAGCGCCGTGTAATACTGCTCCGCTTCGGAGATCGGCGTCCGATAGTCCGCTTCGCCAGTCATCAGCATCGTCGGCGTCTCCACGTTTCCTACCTCCGAGATCACCGATCGTTTCATGTACTGGTCCGAGTATTCCCACGGTGGGCCCGGAAACCAGTATTCGCCGCCCAGGATCGGAATGTCCGCCGTCAGCACCCAGCTATACCAGTTGATGACCGGATATAGCGACGCTGCTGCGCGGAAACGCTTCGTGCGGTCGATCATCCAGCACGTCAGCACGCCTCCTCCGCTCCCGCCCGTCACAAACAAATTGTTCGTGTCCACATATCCTTTCGCAATCACCGCGTCCACGCCGGAATTCAAATCGTAGAAATCATTTCCCGGATACGCATGGTGGATCAAGTTCCCGAATTCTTCGCCGTAGCTCGTGCTTCCGCGCGGGTTGATGTACACCACCACGTATCCCGCGGATGCGAAAATCTGCTTCTCGATGTCAAACCGGTCCCCATAATTCGCGAACGGCCCGCCATGAATCTCCAGAAGCAACGGATATTTTTTCGCGGGATCGAAGTCCGGCGGCTTGATGATCCATCCTTCGATCTTGCGCTTGTCAAAAGAAGAATCAAACCAGAACTCCTCGACTTCTCCCGGTTTTTTCTGCGCCAGCAGTTCGCCATTCAGCGCCGTAATCACTTTCTCTTTCGGATTCGAAAGGCTCGCCACGGCGATGTCCCCGGGATCGCTCCCCGTTCCATAGGTCACCGCGAACGTGCCGCCGTGCGACACGCTGAACGACTCTCCCTCCGTGTACGTCGAGCCGCCGCTCGCCAGGTGTTCCGCAAGCGTCTTCATCGTGCCGTCCATGCTCACGAATCCCAGCTTTGAGTTGCCCTTGTCGTCGTAAAGGAAATAGACTCCGCTGCCGTCTTCGGCCCAGTGCGGCTGTTCGATGTCGCGGTCCAGGCTCGCCAGCATTTCATGCGGATTGCTCCCGTCGCGGTTCATCACGTAGAGATGTGTCACCTGGTATCCCTGGTAGCGATCATCGAATCCCGTATACGCGATGAGTTCCCCGTCGGGCGAAATGGCCGGCGAATTGTTTGGCCCTTTGCGATGCGTCAATTGCGTCATCGTTCCGTCCACAACGGAGAATTGGTATACCTCGGTTTGATAAATGTAGTATTCGAAATCTGGCGAGAGATGACCTGACACCAACAGGCATTTTCCGTCCGGCGTCCAAGTCAGTCCGTTCCCATGCGGGAAATCCCCTGTCGTAATTTGCCGCGGCGCTCCGCCCGTTGCCGCCACCACGAACAATTGTTGGAATCCTGACGGCAAATAGCCCATCCCGTTAAACCGGTATCTCAGCCGGTCATATACGTGCGGCGGCTCGGCCCAATTTGCTCCCGGCGGAGGCGTCGGCAGCGTTCCAATGTTCGGTCCGGGCACAGGCACCAGAGAATCGAACGCAATTTCCTTCCCATCCGGCGACCACGTGATTTCTCCCGGTGCAAACTGCATGCTCGTGATCTTCGCGGTCTGTCCTGTGTCCATCCAGCGCACATAAATCTGTGGCGATCCTTCGCGGTCGGAGATATACGCGATGCGCGTTCCGTCGGGCGACCACTGCGGCGAGCTATCGGAATAGCTTCCCGTCGTCAGCGGACGATTCTCCGAGCCGTCCGCGTTCACAATCCAGAGATTTGAGTCGCGCCGGTCCGTCATGATGTCCGCAAATCGGCGCACATAAATGATTTTCGTCCCATCCGGCGAAATCTGTGGATCGCTTGCGTACTGCAGATTGAAAATATCCATTGCCGTGATTCGATTTGCCACCGGCGCCTGCGCCCGCGTCGGCAGAGCCGCGAAAATCACCGCAACAACAAGGCTCAGGTATCCAAATTCAGGAAAACGTCGCATGAGTTTGCCTCCGCTTGTAAACAGCCATAGCATTTCATGTCCCAATGGCAGGCCCGCCTCGAAACTACTTCTTCGTGCGTTCGTTGACGCTCATTCCGTGTATCGTCGTGCTCGTGGCGAGCGGCCGGATAATTTTATGAGGATAATCCGCCGTCCCGCTCGTCCGCGAAGATGCGGATACCGCATGCCGCCAGGATAGTCAAGCGAATATGTCTCCGCAAAATCGCCGCTCGCCGCGAGCAGCCTCAGAGGTTGGCTGCTTACAGTGGTGTCGCGCATCGCCTGCCGAGGCAGGAATCTGCTGTTGCTTTTTCTCTGGCCTTGAGAAAAATCACAGCGCCGCGCCCGTCGTCTTCCCCGTTAGCCACCAATTTGTCATTCCGAGCGAGGATGCGATTAGCATCCGACGAGGAATCTGCTTTGCGCTTTTCTTTCAGCCGCGAAAAAAATCACAGCGTCGGCATCGCCATCTTTCGCGCCGGATTGAAAAACGGCAATTCCGCCACCGTCACGTGCTCCTTAGGGGGCCGGAGCCGCCTGCTGCCTGCTCGCTGCGGCGGGCAGGCAGGCTTCAGCTCCGGCATAAACCGGTGATTTTCGATTTCTTCCTTTTTGCGCCGCTTTGTGCGCAAATCTCTGCCGGGAACTCTCTCGCTAAGAATCTCTGCGGTGTTCCGAACGGCTCGTCCTAACTCATTCAGCGCAGCGTCAGAGTACCGGCTTCGCCGTCTTTCTCGCCGGATTAAAAAACGGCAATTCCGCCACCGTGGCCTCGACGCGATGCCGCACCGCCTCGACCGTGAATTCCATTTTCAGCTTCGTCCCCGGCTTCGCGTATTCGCCCGCCACGCTCGCGAGCGCAATCATCCGCTTCAGCGTTGGCGACCATGTCGTCGAAGTCGCCTTCCCGATCTGCCTTCCGCTCGCGTCAAAGACCGGCACAGCCGCGCGCGAAGCCGTGCTCGCCACTTGCGGTGCCAGTCCCGCGGCGTCGAAAAGCGCTTCGATTTCGTCCCAGTCGATATTCAATCCCACGAATCGCCGCTTCGTCCCGCGTTTCTGTTCCTCCGCGAGCGCCTCGCGCCCCACGAAATGCTCCTTGTTCAAATCCACCATCCGCCCCAGCCCAATTTCGTATGGCGAATATTTCTGCGCTTCGATCAGCGCCTTTTTGCTGCTGATGTAATCGACTTCGATCAGCAGCAGCCCTGCCTCGATTCGCGCCACGTCCAGCGCCAGCATTCCCGCCGCGTGCAAATCGTATTGCCGCCCGCGCGCCACAAGCTCGTCCCAGACTTTCACCGCATCGTTCCACGGCATCCAGATTTCGTAGCCCAAATCGCCCGTGTATCCCGTGCGCGAAATATCCACCGGCACGCCGGCGATCTTCGCGCTCGTCACCCGAAAATATTTCAAGCTCGCCAAATCCGCATCGCTCGCCTGCCGCAGCACGCGCGCCGACGTCGGCCCTTGCAGCGCCAGCGACGCCACCTGCTCGGAAATGTCCTCGATCTTCACGTCCAGCCCCAGCGCATTCTGCTCGAACCACCGGAGGCTCGGGTCCGCCGCCGTCCACCGGTACACATTTTCGCCCAGCCGCGACACGGTCCCGTCGTCGATCACTTTTCCTTCTTCGTCGCACCAGCAGCAGTAAATCACCTGTCCCACTGCGATTTTCCGCACGTCGCGCGTAATCACGCGGTTCACAAACGTCGTCGCATCCGCGCCCGTAATCCAATATTTGTAGAGCGGCGTCACGTCAATCAGCGCCGCCGCGTTGCGTATCGCGTTGTATTCGTGCTCGTGATGCGTCTCGTACGCGCTCACCGTGTAGTAGCCCGACCATTCGCGGTAATTCAGGCTCTCGCACAGCTTCATCGTCCTCTCATGCACCGCCGTCCCAATAGGCAATGTTTTTCTCCCTTCTCCATGCGTTTCTTGCCAAATTATCATCCGCAAACTGCACGGCCTACTGTTCGCGAATTATAATTCGCGTTTTCCAAGTCTATCAAGGTGCCGCGCCTTGAAGCTCAGGAGTACAACTTTCGTCGCAGCATTTAGCAGAGCTAGCGGCATAAGCTTATTCTTGTTAATGTAATCGCCGCCGATCATTAGGAGCTGTCTCGATGCTAGTCTGGCGTGGAAAAGGATTTCTCGTCGCGCTCATCGCGTTCGGCTGCCTGATTCTGACCGACCTAGCGACGCGATCGATGTTCACTGATAAGGGCTATTACCAACACCATGGCTGGCCGAAGCTGGTCGGTTTTTTCATCGCCGCCGTGTCGGTTTATGCGCTCCGGTCGTGGTTCGGTTGCGGGCGGGAGCGGATACTTATTGAGAGAGAGACCGGTCAAGAGGTTAAGATATCCCTCGAAGACTCGTTGCTTGGTATTCCCGTTCGTTTCTGGCCGTTCATCTTGCTTGGTCTTGGAGTCGTGTTTTCCTTCGTCCGCGAGTAGCGATTAACGAATTCGATGTAGCTGCCACTGCGCTTGTCGGGATAACTCTACCCCTGTAAAATGGCCCGTCGTCGCACGCGCGCTGACGCGTGCACAGGAAATCCATGCCCAAATCCTACGACGCCATCATCATCGGCGGAGGCCACAACGGCCTGACCAACGCGGCCTACCTCGCTTGCGCGGGCAAAAAAGTCCTCGTCCTCGAACGCCGCTACGTCCTCGGCGGCGCCGCCGTCACCGAAGAAATCATCCCCGGATTCAAATTCTCCGTCTGCTCTTACGTCGTTTCGCTTCTGCGCCCGGAAATCATTCGCGATCTCGATCTCCCGCGCCACGGCCTCGAAATTCTTCCGCTCGACGGCACTTTCACGCCCATGCCCTCGGGCGACCATCTCTGGCGCGTCAACGACCACGCCAAGACCCGCCGCGAACTCGTCCGCCACTCGCGCCTCGACGCCGAAGCCTACGACGAATTCGGCAAAGCCATGCTTCAGATGTGCCGCTTCGTCAAACCGCTTCTCGCCATGACGCCTCCCGATCCCACTTCGCTCAATCCCAAAGGCCTCAAGAAACTTATGTTTCTCGCCCGCCGCTTCCAATCTCTCCCCGCCGAGGATAAATACAATCTCGTCCAGCTCATGACCATGTCCGCTGCCGATTTCCTCGATCAGTGGTTTGAAACAGATGTTCTCAAGGCCACCATGTCCGCCTCCGGAATCATCGGCACGTTTCTCGGCGTGCGCTCTCCCGGCACCGCTTACGTTCTCCTGCATCATTACATGGGCGAAATCGACGGCGCATTCCGCGCTTGGGGATTCAGCCGCGGCGGCACCGGCGCGATCTCCAACGCCATCGCCGACGCCGCCCGTGAAGCCGGCGTCGAAATTCGCACCGAAGCGCCCGTAGCCAAAATTCTCACGCGCAACGGCCGCGCTTCGGGAGTGGTGTTGCAGTCCGGCGAAGAAATCCACGCAAAAATCGTTTCCTCCAGCGTCGATCCCAATCTCACATTCCTGAAAATGATGGATTCCAAAGATCTCCCCGCCGAATTCCTCGACGAAGTGAAGCGCTACAAATATCGCGGCTCCTCCGGCAAAGTGAATCTCGCTCTCGATGCGCTTCCCGAATTCAAATGTTTGCCCGGCGCGGGCCATCATCTCCGCGGCGCGATTTCCATTTCGCCTTCCGTCAACTACATGGAGCGCGCCTACGATCAGGCCAAATACGGCGAATTTTCCCATCGCCCTTACATCGACATGGTTATTCCCAGCCTGACCGATCCCTCCGTCGCACCTCCCGGCAAGCACGTCCTCTCCTGTTTCGTGCAATACGCACCTTACAAACTCAAAAACGGCTCGTGGGAAAATCGCCGCGAGGAATTCGGCAACGCCGTCATCGACACCATCTCCGAATACGCGCCCAGTCTGAAAAACATAATCATCGGCAAGCAAGTCCTCACGCCGTGGGACATCGAAGATCAAATCGGCCTCACCGAAGGAAACATTTTTCAGGGCGAACTCTCGCTCGAACAGCTTTTCTTCCTGCGTCCCGTCGCCGGCTGGGCTCGTTATCGCACGCCGGTGAAAAATCTCTATATGTGCGGCTCCGCTACTCATCCCGGCGGCGGCATCATGGGCGCGCCCGGCCGCCTCGCCGCCCTCGAAATCCTCCGCGACCTGAGGGCTACCTGATGCCGTCTCGCAGCGCTGTCATTCTGAGGAGCCGTTTCACGGCGACGAAGAATCTCGCCTCGTCGGCCTTTCTTTCGCCAAACGCGGCCATGCCGATGACGCTTCGTCAATCGCCCTGTTCGACTCCACCTCCCACATTGTCATTCCGAAAAGTCCCGATGCCGTTTATCGCGACGACGAGGAATCTGTCTTTATCGTTAAGAGGTGTCATCCCGAACCCGTCCCGATGCATTAAATCGGGACGGTGTGAGGGACCTGCTTTTGCCTTGCGCTCTCGTAGGGGCGGGGCTTGCCCCGCCCGCGCCTGCCCGCCGTGGCGGGAATCTGCAGTTCGGTTTTGCGTTTTTGGAGTGTGGCGGTCCGCCTCGCGGACTCCGGCTTGCCTGCCTTGGCAGGCGAAGCCGGAGCTCGACGCCGCTTTGCCTTGGCAGTTGTAGGGCCCGATCGACTTCATCGGGCCGTCGCCGTCCATCGGACGGCGCTGCATTTGGTTTTTGATTTGTTGCGGTGCTTCGCGGAGAACGCAAATGATTTTTGGGGCGGCTTTAGCCGCTGAGGTTCGTCTTACTTATGAACACGCGTAACATCCTCATCATCGGCGCCGGCCAAAATTCTCTCGTCGCCGCGTTCTATCTCGCCCGCGCTGGCCTCAAACCTCTCGTCCTCGAACGTCGCTCGGCCGTCGGCGGCGCCACCTCGACGCTCGAATTTCATCCCGGCTTTCGCGCCTCCGTCCTCGACGCTCCCGGTCCGCTCGCTCCCGGCATCGCCCGCGACATGCGCCTCCAGCCGCTCGCGCGTCAATCGAGCGACGCCGCCCGCCTTTTCGCTCCCTTGCCCGACGCGCTCTCTCTTCTCCTCTACGCCGACGCCGCTCGCTCCGCGAAAAACATCGAAGCCTTCTCCAAATCCGACGCCGCGAGCTACCTCGACCTCGCGCAAATCTTCGAAAGCGCCTCCGGCCTCATCCGCGATCTCCTCCTCATGACGCCGCCCGACGTCGACACCCTCACTTCCTCCGCCATTTGGGATTTGCTTCGCACCGGGAAAACGTTCCGCGGCCTAGGCAAGAAAAACATGCGCCGCCTGCTCCGCTGGGGACCGATGGCCGTCGCCGATTTCGCCGCCGAATTTTTCGAGACGGAACTTCTTCGCGCCGTCATCGCCGCGCCCGGAATTTCCGGCACCGCCGCGGGCCCGTGGTCAGCGGGAACTGCCGCGCTTCTGCTTTTGCGTCTCGGCGCCGGAGGTTTACCCGATGGCAAACCGTCCGCCGTCTCAGGCCTGTCCGCCGTGGCGGGTTCTTTTGCGCAGGCGGGCGCTCTTTCCGAAGCCCTGGCCGCTGCCGCCATCCGCGCCGGCGCCGAAATCCGCACCAACGCCGAAGTCGCTCGCATCCTCGTCAAGAATGACGCGGTGGCGGGAGTCCTGCTCAAAAACGGCGAAGAGATCGCCGCCAGCGCCGTCGTCTCTGGCGCCGATCCCAAGCGCACTTTCCTCCAATTGCTCGAGCCCGTGCACCTCGCACCGAGCTTCCTCGTAAAGATGCAGCACTATCGCGCACAGGGAACTGTCGCGCGCGTTTTTCTTGCTCTCGACGCGCTCCCGAATTTCACTGCGCTCAAAAATTCATCTCCCGCCGAGGCCGTCGCCGCGCTCTCCGGCCGCATCCACATCGGCCCGGAGATCGATTATCTCGAGCGCGCCTTCGACGCCTCGAAGTACGGCAATTTCTCCGCCGCGCCGTATCTCGATGCCTCCATTCCTTCGCTCCTCGATCCATCATTGGTTCAGGCAAGCTCGCCCGCCGAAGCAGCTTCGCCCGCGAAGGCGCGGCACGTCATGGCCATCTCCATGCAATACGCGCCTTACAAAGTGAAGCCGCCGAGCACGGCTTCTCGCGAAGCCTCCCCAAATTGTCATTCCGAACCCGGTCGCCCGCGGCTGGCGAACGGCGGTGAGGAACCTGCTTTTGGTTCTGCTGCCTCTCCCAAAAATTGGCCCGCACTCCGCGACGCTCTCGCCGACGCCGTCATCAAAACTCTCGCGGAATACGCTCCCGATCTCCCTTCGAAAATCCTCGCCCGCCGCGTCATCACGCCGCTCGATCTCGAAATCGACTACGGCCTCACCGGCGGCCACATCTCCCACGGCGAACTCGCTCTCGACCAGCTCTTCACCATGCGTCCGCTTCTCGGCTTCGCGCGCTATCGCACTCCCATCCGCAATCTCTTTCTCTGCGGCTCCGGGACTCATCCCGGCGTCGCCCTCGCCGCCGCCTCCGCCCTCAACTCCTCCCGCGAAATCCTCCGCGCCCTCCGGCGCCAACCTCGCCCATGACTCCCAATTTGTTATCCCGAACTCGCTCGTGTTGTTTGCGAGCGGTGTGAGGCCTGCCTGCCGCAGGCAGGGATCTGCTTTTGCCTTTTTCGGAGTGCGGCGGTCCGCTACGCGGATTCCGGTTGCGATCCGTACACGCAACCGGAACTCGACGCCGCTTTGCCGCCCATTCTCACGATTCCGAACGGTTGCCCGCTCGCGTGGCACGGGCTATCAGCCTGTGTATTTCTGACCCTATTTGTCTACTTTTGACCGCACACGGTCGCTTGCCCTAATTCCAACTCGCGCCACCAGCGCCATTTGTCATTCCGAGCGAGGATGCGACCAGCATCCGACGAGGAATCTGCTGTCGCTTTTACTCTCGACGATTCAACTCGCCTCTGGCGTTCCCCATATCTGCCTTGACAATTTAGTTCTAAAGTGGTAAACATGTCTTCGCGCGGGCAATTCGCCCGTGCAAAAGGCCGCCTCATCGGCGGCCTTTCGCTTTTCATGCGCTTTTAGGAGTCTAATCGAGGAAATACGGGGAATTAGAAATTGAGCCAACTCACTGAAAACAAAGGATCCAGGTCACTTCTAATCGAGTATTTCTGCAATTTTTTCGGAATTAACTCGATTAGGATTTCCGCTCTCCCACGCTCAGTGACAGCTCGCCGCTCCGTTTCTAATCGACAGACCTATGATTTATTAGAAACTCGCGTAACTCACACAAAACAAACGCTCGGGTCCGTTTCTAATCGACAGAGATACGCACTTTTCGCCGTCGATTCTCTCCGCTTCCGGGCTGGAGCATTTTGCGCCCGGCAGATTCATCGCTCCTTGCATTTTGCCTCCTCGTCACTGGCCACTTGTCACTCGCTTGCCCTGAGGCAACCCGAAGGGCCGCTCGCCACTGCCTTCCTGCGCTATAATTGTCGTTTCACAATTCTTGCGCAGCGCAATCCTAAGGAGGCATTGGCATGACATCCCCGGCACGGTCCCTCGGTCGCGGCGAATTCAAAAATGAGCCGATCAAGGATTTTTCCAAATCCGAAAATCGCAAGGCCATGGAAGCGGCTCTGAAAAAAGTCTCCGGCGAACTCGGCCGCGAGTATCCCATCCTCATCGGCGGCGAAGAAATCTTTACCGCGGAAAAAACGCACTCCACCAATCCTTCGCATCCCGATCAGGTAGTCGGAATTTTTCAGAAGGGAACTGTCGAGATGGCCAATCAGGCCGTCGAAGCCGCTCACAAGGAATTCGCTTCCTGGCAATGGGTACCCGCCGACGAGCGCGCCGAATGCTGCTTCAGCGCCGCGAAAATCCTGCGCAAGCGCCGCTTCGAAATGAACGCCTGGCTCTGCTACGAAACCGGAAAGACTTGGCCCGAAGCCGACGCCGACACCGCTGAGCTCATCGACTTTTGCGAATTCTATGGCCGCGAAATGCTCCGCCTCGCCGGCCCGCAAAAACTCATCCCCAACGCGGGTGAGCAGAATTATTTGAAATACATCCCGCTCGGCGTCGGCATCGTCATTCCGCCGTGGAATTTCGCCGCGGCCATTATGGGCGGCATGGCCATGGCCGCCATCGTCACTGGGAACACGGTCGTCCTGAAGCCTTCAAGCGACTCGCCAACCGTCGCAGCGTTTTTCATGGAAATCATGCGCGAAGCGGGCGTTCCGAATGGCGTCGTGAATTTCTTCACCGGCCCGGGCGCCACCGCCGGCGAAGCGCTCGTCGCGCATCCCAAGACGCGCTTCATCGCCTTCACTGGTTCGAAAGAAGCTGGTCTCCGCATCGGCGAACTCTCCGCCAAAAAGCAGCCGGGGCAAATCTGGATCAAGCGTACCGTCCTCGAAATGGGCGGCAAGGACGCCATCATCGTCGATGACGAAGCCGATCTCGATTCCGCGGCCGAAGGCGTCGCGCAATCGGCCTTCGGTTTTCAGGGACAGAAATGCTCCGCCTGCTCGCGCGCCATCGTCGCCGAAAAAGTCTATGACAAATTCATCGAGAAGCTGCTTCCGCAGGTGAAGAAGCTCAAAGTCGGCCCGTCTGAAAATCCCGACAACTACATGGGCCCGGTCATCAACAAATCCGCGATGAAAACGATTCTCGATTACATCGACGCAGGCAAAAAAGAAGGCCGCTTGCTCGCGGGCGGCGCGAAAGCCGCGGGCGACGGCTATTTCATCGAACCGACCGTCATCGCCGATATCAAACCCGGCGCGAAAATCGCACAGGAAGAAATTTTCGGCCCTGTCCTCGCCATCATGCCCGCCAAGGATTTCGACGACGCGCTCGATATCGCCAATGGCACCGAATACGGCCTTACTGGCGCCGTCTACACGAAAAACAAAAAGAAACTCGCGCGCGCTTCCAAGGAATTTCACGTCGGCAATTTGTATCTGAACCGCAAGTGCACCGGCGCAAAAGTTGGCGTCCATCCCTTCGGCGGCTTCAATATGTCCGGCACGGATTCCAAAGCCGGCGGCCAGGATTATTTGCTCCTTTTCCTGCAGGCCAAAGTCGTCGCCGAAAAACTCCCCGCGAAGTGACAGAATTATTCCGGGGCAGCACTTCCAACCGGTTCGATGGTCGGCCGCGGGGTTATTCGGAAGACGAAGCGCAAAATTAAATACGCGACGGGGCCGGTGGCGAGCAGCAACGGCGAATAGCGCATCACGAACGGCTCGCTGTACGCGATTTTTATCGCACACAAAATCGCCGGCACAATCACAACATACGCCATGCCGATTTTTCCGGCGGGCACACGAAAACGCCGCGGCGCGTTGGGAGCTTTTCGCCGCATGCGCCACGCCGAAAGCAGCGTCAACATCGAAGTTGCGATGCGCGTCCAGATATAAATGTCCACCAGCGGGACAACATCGAACTTTGCGAGGACGCAATAGATGATCGCCGAGACCGCGATCGCACGCGCCGGCGTGCCCCATCGTGCGTGAATCTTGCCGAGCCACGCGGACAGAAATCCATCTTCTGCCATCGTCGCGGGGATTCGCGTGGTGTAAAGAATCGTGCTGTTCGAAAGCGCGAGCGTCCCGATGATGGATGCGACGAGCATCGCCGCGCCGAGCGTTTCTCCGCCGACGAGCCGCGAAGCATCCACGATGTAGCCGGTGATCCAGTCGTGCCAGTTGCCGAGCACGGCGAGCGCCAGCGCCGCGGGCAAAATGTAGGTGATGACGCAGAGCGGCGTGTTCCACGCAATCAGCCGCGTGAACGTGCGCTGCGGATCTTTCATTTCCTGCGTGACGCTGGAAAGTTGTTCGTAGCCGGCATAATTCCACATGGCGATCGCGAGGCCGGAACCGAAAACTCCGACGAATTGTTTTCCCGGCGGAGAAAACGGAAGCATCGGATTGTGGTGCCAGTGGAAAAGCGCAACCACGCACAGCCAGATCACCGGAATGAAGACCGCGGTTTGCAACACGACCGCTAACCAGCCCGCGACTTTGATTCCGCGCGCATTCACGATGGCGAGAAGAATCAGAATCGCGCACGCGCCGAGCCATCGTTCGTTGTCGGTGAGTTGCGGATAGTAGTTCTTCACATAATCCATCAACTGCGCGCCGTATGCGCTGTTCAGCAGAAACGTTCCCGTCCAGTTCCACCATCCGCACTGAAATCCCCAGAAGTCGCCGAACGCCGCGCGCGTCCAGCGATAGAAGCCGCCCTGCACGGGCATGATGCTGTTCAGCTCGGCGGACGCGAGCGAAATCGGAATACTCCAGAAAAACGGCACGAGCGCGAGAAACACAATGGCCATGCCCGGGCCGGAGTCCTTGAAAATTTCTTCGTAGCCGAATGGCCCGCCGCAGGTGTAGCCGAAAAAAACAGCGAGCAGCGGAAGGAAACCGATTTGGCGAAAAACTCCGCTTGCAAGAGCAACCGGCGTTTTGGAAGTGCCGTTCGCGGTGGGCATTTTCGCGCGGTGCGAAGAGCGGCATGATAGTGAACCGCGCGCTGCAATTCAACGAGTTTCAATGCGCACTGTGGTAGGATGAAACGAAAGAGGCGAGCATGAAGCGGCAAGAGCATGTCACAGAAGTTGAAGAGGCAGCGATTCGCATCCGAATCGAGGCGCTCAAAGAGGGGCGCTACCTCGGAACGAGTCCCGATATTCCGGGCCTCATAGCCGAAGGCCGCAGCATCGCCGAGACGATCGAGATTGCACAAGATCTCGCTCGCAAAATTGTCGAATCGTGCCGTGAGCATGGGGATCCTCTCCCTGCTGTATTCTCAAAAGACCGCAAGAAGACCCGCGAATTTCTCGTGCCTGTGCCAATGCCCTGATGGGTCGTCTATCAGGATTCCGTTATCGCGAAGTCGTCCAGCGTCTCCGTGTGTTCGGTTTTCGCTTCGATCGCTCTGGAGCTGGAAGTCATGAAGTTTAGCGTCATGCGGAGACAGGGCGGAAAGCTACGATCCCACATCACTCAGGCGACATGGCAGAAGGAACGCTCCGAGCGATTTTGCGCGAAGCTGGGATCAGTGTTGAGAGCTTCCTGAAAGCGCGTTAAGAGCGCTTGGAGTAGCAGCACAGCCACGGCCTACGCCAGGGATGAGCCACCATAAGACTCAGTAGTGGCAGGAGGCGGCGCCGCGTTTGGCGAGATACTGCTGATGGTATTCCTCGGCGCGGTAAAACTCCGACGCGGGCTTGATTTCCGTGACGATGGGACGCTTGAAGACGCTGGATTTTTCGAGCGCGGCGACGGCTTCGCGCGCGGCCGCTTCCTGTTCGGCGTCGTGATAAAAAATTGCGGAACGATACTGCGTGCCGAAATCGGGGCCCTGGCGATTGAGCGTCGTGGGATTGTGATTCTGAAAAAACGCAGCGAGAAGTTCGCGATAGGAAACCTGCGCGGGATCGAATTCGACTTCGACGGCTTCGGCGTGGCCGGTCGCGCCAGTGCAAACGTCTTTGTAGGACGGATTTTTCGTCGTGCCGCCGGTGTAGCCGACAGTCGTTGCAGTGACGCCCTTGATTTGGCGGAACGCTTCTTCGACGCCCCAAAAACATCCTGCGGCAAATGTGGCCTTTGCCATTGTCTGCTCCCCGTGCTGAGTGGCTAGTAGAAAGTTTGCCATACAGAGCGCCTCGCGTCGAGAGAGCGAAGTGGCTGGAAAGGCAAAGGCAGATTCCTCACACCGTCCGTCAAAGGCAAGCGGCCGGGTTCCCTTCGCTACTGCACTCAGGCCAGGCGGAATGACAAACTTTGTTTGTTTGATGTCCATCACCAGCCAAAATGTCTTTGGCGACGGCAGAAAATAACGAATCGGATTTAGACTCGCGCCGATGAAGTCTGGCAGCATGAAAGGGAAGAAATCGCGATCCGTGTGCGGCGGAGGATGCAAAAATGAAGGTTGCAGAAATGCGCGAGGATGTTCCGAATTTGCTCGCCAGTGTGCAGCGGCATGCGACGACGTGGTTTGCGTTACTCGACAAACGACCGGTGCGCGCGACGGCATCGGCTGATGAATTGCGGCAAGAACTGGGTGGCGCGTCTCCGAAGAAAGGAGAAGCGCCGGAGAAAGTGGTGGAAGCGCTTGCCTCTGCGGGAACGAAAGGGACAGTCGCCATGGCAGGGCCGAGATACTTTGGATTCGTGATCGGAGGAAGTTTTCCGGCCGCGCTCGCCGCGGACTGGCTGGTTTCGGCGTGGGATCAGAATGCCGGGCTCTACATTATGTCGCCGATGGTTTCCGTGATTGAGCAGATCACAGGAGAATGGCTGCGCGAACTCGCCGGGCTCCCCTCGAAAATGAGTTTTGGATTTGTCACCGGCTGCCACATGGCGAATTTCACGGCGCTCGCCGCCGCGCGGCATCGCGTCTTGCGCAATGCCGGATGGGACACCGAAGCGGACGGTCTTTTCGGAGCGCCGCCAATCGAAGTGATCGTCAGCGAAGAAGCGCATTATACGATTTCGACGGCGCTGCGGTTATTGGGGCTGGGAGCGAACCGCGTTCGCAAAATCCCCACAGACAATCAAGGCCGGATGCGCGCGGACGCGCTGGCTGCGACGTTGCGCGGAGGCAAAGGGCCGTGCATCGTCTGCGCGCAGGCAGGAAACGTGAACACGGGCGCATTCGATCCGATCAACGAAATCGCGGAATGCGCGAAGGAGCGCGGCGCGTGGCTGCACGTCGATGGGGCGTTCGGTCTGTGGGCTGCGGCGTCGCCCAAATATGCGGCGCTGGTGCGCGGCGCCGAAAAGGCCGATTCAATCGCCACAGACGCGCACAAATGGCTCAACGTTCCTTACGACTGCGGAGTTGCTTTTTGCGCGGATGAGGCTGCGCACCGCGGCGCGATGTCTCTCGCGGCGGCGTACATTGTGGCAACGGAAAGTGAGCGCGACCCGCACGAATTTGTGCCGGAAGAGTCGCGGCGCGCGAGGGCTGTGCCAGTTTACGCGGCCCTGCGGTCGCTAGGACGCGAGGGTTACGCGGAATTGATCGAGCGCAATTGCCGCCAGGCGCGGCGATTCGCCGATGCGCTGCGCACCGCTGGATATGAAGTGCTCAATGATGTGGTGCTGAATCAGGTGCTGGTTTCCTTCGGCACCGCAGAGCAGACGCAACGGACCATCGCCGCAATTCAGGAGGATGGCACGTGCTGGTGCGGAGGAACCGTGTGGCAGGGAAAGACGGCGATGCGCATCAGCGTAAGCAACTGGTCGACGACGGATGAAGATGTCGAACAGAGCATTGCAGCGATGCTGCGCGCGGCGCAAGGGCACACACAATAGAGCTGGATAGTCCGGCAATTGCAAAATGGATCTTAGAGCGGGGTGACGTCGAAAAGGTGAGCGCGATAAGCGTCGAGACGGACGTAGAGGCCGGATTCGGCGATTTCCGCGCCGGCGCGCGGATACGCCACATCGTGGAGCTGGTCGAGGAATTTGTATTCCTGGGAAGGCGAAATTCCCCTGGGAAACGGCACGCGGCCCTGCGACGTCACGCCGCCGAGATTCACGACGGCAACTTTTCGCGCGTTCGCTGACAGCCATTGATATGCGACGACATTGCGGAACGTGTCGTCGCCCGCGGAGCTGAGCTCCAGGAAATTCCATTGGCCGGAGTGAAAAACCGGATCGTTCGAGAGTCTCAGAATGCGTTCGTAAAAAGCGCGCGTTGCGGGATCGGGTTTTTCCGCCGCCGCGGCGGCCAGCGGCATGGGCAGATGAATTTTCCGGCCGTCGAGCTGGCCGTGATGATAGAAGCGCATACCGGGCAGCGTGGCGATGAGCGTGCCCACAGCTTCAAGCTTCGCCGAACCAAAGGCTGCGGCGGCGCGCGCTTCGTCGTGATTTTCCAGGAAACGCGCGGCATGGGACTGGCTTGAAAAATCCGCCGCGAGGCGGGAGTGAACGTCGTTGATGTCGCCGTCGTGCAGAGCGTCGTAGAGTCCCTTGTCGTAAGTGAACTGAAAGCCTAGCTGCTGAATCGGGCCTTCGCAATTCCAGTAGACTTCGCCGAGCCACACAAATCCGGGAACCGCGGCCGTCGCTTCGCTCCAAAATTCGGTCGCGGGAACTCTATAGCCGGAGAGAAAAGGCGCCCAGGTACGGACGAAAATATCGTTCAAGACAAGCATGGCCATGTCGCAGCGCACGCCATCGCAATGGCCGGCGATTTGCCGCAGCTCCGCGAGAAGAGCGGCGCGCGCGGCAGGCTCAAAATAATTGATCTGAAGGACGTCGCGCCACGGCGGAAAATATGGATCGCGCGCGTGGGCGAAGAGCTGCGGCTCGCCAGAAGTTTGCTGTAAATAAAACGCGGAAGGGTCTTTTCGAAAATTGCTCTGCGTGCCGCGGATATAGTATTCCGGATGCGCGGTCGTCCATTCGTGATCCGGAGCCGTGTGATTCGGCACAAAATCCAAAATCAAGCCGATGCCGCGAGCGCGGAGCTTCGCGCGAACCTGGTCAATGTCCGCCCAGGAACCGATGCGCGGGTCTGGCTGATACCGGCGAATGGAGTAAGGCGAGCCGACGATTTGGCTCAGTTTCCATTCGGGAAGCGCCTCGTCGAAACTCGGAAAACTGCCGGGATCGGTTTGAAAATACCTTCGCCCCGCAGGACTACGTTCCCAAACACCCATCAACCAGAGGAAATCGAAACCGAGGCTGGCGAGCGAGTTCCATTCGGAGTCCGGCACGTCGCGAAGTGTGATGTGGCGATTGAATCTTGCGCTAAGTTCCTCGAGCCACGCCCAGGTGTTAATTTCGTAGAGGTGTGGGTGAGGGCGGGATTGGAAGGGGCCGGTGTTTAGTTCCGAAGACATCCAATCGCGAGGCTATGCCTCGATGCCGGAGGTTGTCAATTTCTAATGTTTGCGCTAGCTTACCGGAATCTCGCGGGGTGGCGCTTGCCCAATGTCAGGTACGAAGTGAGTCCGTCGCCGGCATGTCCTGTGCCTGCGGGCAGTTACGGAAGGCTGGCCGCTCGAACAGGTGACGCCAAATCAGCAAGCGCTCGAAAATACGGATGAGGACAGAAGCAACGCGCGGAGCGGTGTTATAATCATAATTTAACCAAGCCTATTGAGAGCATTGAGCGGCAGTGGATGTTGAAGGGAGCGGGAGAATGGGCATTCAAATTCGTGAGTTGGTCGCGTGGATAAACAAGCGGAAAGCCTTTGCCAGCATCCTGCTGGTTTTGACGCTGGGGATCGGGATTATCATTGGGACTCTGATTCCCGGACATGCGGCCGCGACGCGCTCGGTGAGTCCGATTTCCCCCGCCCTGCTCACGATTCCGGATCCCGTCAATCTCTCGAATGGTTTCGCCACTGTGGTATCGCACGTCGAGCCCGCCATTGTGAATATTTCGACGACGCAAGTCTTCGAGACGCCTAAAGGCAAATTGAGCCCGGGCCAAAAAGGCCAGGATTCCTTCCAGGATTTCTTCAATAAGTTTTTCAAGCAAAACCCGGACGCAGGCCAGACCGAGCAAGCGGAAAGAAGCCTGGGATCCGGCGTGGTTGTCGACAAAAGAGGCTACATCCTGACGAACGACCACGTGATTGATGGAGCGACGAAGATTCAAGTCGCCGTCGACGGTGATGACACGCACTACACGGCGAAGGTGGTCGGCGTCGATAAGATGACCGATCTCGCGGTGATCAAGATTGATACGGACCGTTCCTTGCCCGTGGCGCACATGGGAAATTCCGATGGCGTGAAGGTCGGCGATTGGGTGCTGGCGTTCGGCAGCCCGTTCTCGCTGAATGGCACGGTGACCGCCGGAATCGTCAGCGCCAAGAACCGGCAACACATCGGGCAGCAATTCCAGAATTTCATTCAGACCGACGCAGCGATTAATCCCGGGAATTCGGGCGGGCCGCTGGTCAATCTCGCGGGCGAAGTCATCGGAATCAACACGGCGATTTACACCGGCAGCCGGGGATTCGAAGGCGTGGGTTTCGCATTGCCGTCGAATACAGTTGTGGGCGTCTACAACCAGCTTGTGACGCAAGGCCATGTGACGCGCGGATCGATCGGAATCAAATTCCAAGACGACCAGACGCAAGACGCGCTCCTGCACAAAGAACTCGCCGCGCCCTATGGCGTTGTGGTCCAGTATGTGACGCCCGGCGGCCCGGCGGCGAAGGTGGGCCTTCAGCCCGGCGACGTGATTTCCGCGATCAACGGCCATGAGGTGCACGCCGGATCCGACTTGATTGATCCCGTCGTGGATACGCCCATCGGGCGTGCCGTCAGTCTCACGTACTACCGCAATGGGAGGTCCGCAAATGTGTCCGTGGATGTTGCGGACATGAATAAGATTTTCCCCGACGATACCGGCGACGATTCGACTCCGGCGGATGCCGATGTCGAGCAGGGACCGACGACCTTTGGGCTTCACGTCGAGGCGCTGACGCCCGATGTGGCGCGCCACCTGGGCATGAAGTCGGCGCAATCAGGGGTGATCGTCACGAGCGAACCCGACCCGACGAGTTTCGCCGAAGACCTGGGCTTCCATCGCGGCGAAGTGATCGTCGAAATCAACCATGTGGCTATCAATACAATTCAGGATTACAAACAGGCCATCGGAAAATTGAAGCCCGGCGAAGATGTCCTTTTCAAAGTGATTTATGGCGACGGTACCGGGCCGGTTTACACTCTGTTCCATGCCGGAAAAATTCCTCAGCCGGGCCAGTAGAGGTTGAAGCGAAAAACGAAATTGTGACGGAAAATCGGGCCAAAATAATGACAGTCCCGTGGCAAACCTGGCGAAAGTGGGCGATGCATGGCGTCGCAGGAATTGCCTTGCTTGCATTCGCCTTTTGCTTCGCGCCATCCCAAGCGAGCGCGGCGCATCCTTCCAAGTCCGCTTCGGGGCGTAATTCCGCGAAGGAAATGAAGTCAAGCAAAGGGAGTCTGCGCAACGCAAGTCTGCGCAGCCTTTCCAAGACGCCGACAAGGCGCCGCCGCTATCGCAGGGTGCGGCGCCACCATGTGACGCTTCCGAAGGCACCTTCCGCGGACCGCACGGATGAAATTCAATCGGCGCTCGAGCGCGGCGGATATTACTCCGGAGATCCCAGCCGCAAATGGGACGCGAACACACAGGCTGCGCTGCGCCGTTTCCAGGACGCGAATGGGCTGCCTCCAACCGGCAAGCTTGATGCGCTGAGCTTGCAGAAGCTCGGGCTCGGCTCGGATGTTGCCGGCGTGAGCGCGCCGCGGCCAATCGGAACGGGAAATCAGCCGCCCGCGAATCCTGCCGGTCCTTCACCTTCCATACCCAAGACGCCCGGTCTCTAAAATCGCTCCCGCTAAACTAGAGACTTTACGGAATTGATTCAACCCGGGAGAGTTGTATACTCCCGCGCATGAAACCGACGAGTCGCCTGGCATTTGCGGTTTTGTTCTTCGCGGGTTTTCCAACGCTTGTCCTTCTCTGCGCGATATTTGCGTTTTCGGCGAGAGCTCAAAAGGACGCGTCCACGAACTCACTTGAGCAAAGGGCGCGCGCCGCGCTATCGACGACGCGCGGACAACTCCGTCTCGCCGGACTTCGCGCGCCAGTCGAAGTCTTGCGCGACCACTGGGGCGTGCCGCACATTTACGCGCAGAATACGCATGATCTGTTTTTCGCACAGGGATTTGTCACCGCGCAGGACCGGCTCTTCCAGATGGAATTGTGGAAGCGTGCGGGGCAGGGGCGCCTCGCGGAAGTTACAGGCAAATCGGCCTTACCGCGCGATATTGCTGCGCGTCTGTTGCGCTACCGCGGTTCGATGGAAGCAGAGTATGCGAGCTACGCGCCCGATACGCGCGAAATCCTCGAAGCGTTCACCGAAGGCATTAATGCATACATTCGCCGGCGCATGGCGCACGGCGGGCCAAAGCTGCCGATTGAATTTCAGCTCGCCGGCTTTGCGCCGGAAATGTGGAGGCCGGAGGATTGCCTCACGCGCATGGCCACGCTGAGCGTCACGGGAAACGCGCCGGAAGAGCTGGCAGATGCGCAGCTTGTGGCTCTCGTCGGCGCGCAGAAGGCGACGGATCTCGAAGGTTTTGACCCGCCCACGAAGCTCGAAACATTTCCAGGCGAAGATTTTCAGGGCCTCATGCCGAATTTGATCAGCGGATTCGTCGGTACGGACTCCCGAATCCAATTTCCCGACAAAGTCGAGGGCAGCAACGACTGGACGATTGCGGGCGCACTGACGAAAACCGGAAAGCCGCTCGTTGCCAACGATCCGCATCGCACGCTGGCGCTGCCATCGCTGCGCTACGTCGTGCATCTGGTTGCCCCGGGCTGGGACGTTATCGGAGCCACGGAACCCGCTCTGCCGGGCGTCAGCATTGGACACAATCAGGACATCGCGTGGGGACTGACGGTTTTTCCTGTCGATCAGGAAGATCTTTTTTATGAGGCGCTGAATCCGAAGGACCCGCTCGAATATCGGACGGCTTCGGGCTGGGCGCGCATGCGCGTCGAGAAAGAAGTCTTTCACGTCAAGGGCGGCGCAGACGTGACCGTGGATTTGAAGTTCACGCGGCATGGGCCGGTGCTTTGGTCGGACGGAAAGCGCGCTCTCGCGCTGCACTGGGTCGGCGCCGAGCCGGGCACAGCGCCGTATCTCACGGGAATTTCCGTGGACCGCGCGCACAACTGGACGCAATTTCTTGCCGCCATGGGGCGCTGGAAAACGCCGCCGGAAAATTTCGTCTATGGCGACCGGCAGGGAAATATCGGTGAGCAATCCGCAGGCCTGACCCCGCTGCGCAAAAAAGGAAGTGGATTGTTGCCCGCGCCGGGCTGGGCGGGCTATGAATGGGCGGGCTACATTCCGCTCGATCAATTGCCGCGGCAACTTAATCCTGCGCGCGGATTCATCGCCACGGCCAATAACAAAACGATTCCTGAGAATTATCCGTACGCGGTTGGGTTTGAATGGAGCACCGACCGCATCGCTCGCATTGAGCAGGTGCTTTCGGCGGCGCAAGAGCATGCGCTCGACGTCGGTGACATGGCCGCGCTGCAGAATGATGTCGTCTCGGCGCCCGCGCAGGCATTGGTGCGCGTGCTGGCCGCGAGCGGAGCGGCGGACGATCCGCATGCGAAGCTGCTTATCGGCTGGAACGGCGCGCTCCATCGCGATTCGCCCGCGGCCGCGCTCTATGAAATCTGGCTCGGCAAACTCCATGATGCCATGCTGAAAATCATCGCGCCAGACAAAGCGGCCCTCCCCATCTACCTGAGCGCGGAAACCTTTGCAAGGCTTTTCGGTCATCCCACGTCAGAATTTTTCGGCGACAATCCGACCTCAATGCGCGACGAGATTTTCCGCCAGACACTCGACGCAGCCTACGCCGACGCGCAAAAAAGAATGGGCGACGATCCGCAATCGTGGGGCTGGGGAAAGCTGCACTTTATGCGTTTTCGGCACGTGCTCGATCCGCTCGAGGATCTCGCGAGCTTCCTCGATCCGCCGCCAGTCGCGCGGCCCGGCGACGACAATACCGTCGATGCGACGTGGCATTTGCCGGACAATTACGATCAGTTGGGCGGCGCGAGTTATCGCGAGATTTTCGACCTCAGCGACTGGGACCATTCCGAAGGCGTGAACGTTCCCGGCGAAAGCGGCCAGCCCGGAAGCCCGCATTACTCCGACCTGCTTCCGTTGTGGCGCGACGGCGAATATTTTCCGCTGACGTATTCCCGGCAGGCTGTTGAAGCGCAGACCACCGACCGACTCGAGCTTTTGCCGGTGAAGCCGTAGCTGATCGCTGCGGCAGAGAGCAAATTCAAATCGGAATCTGGAGGGTGCCATCATGAAGGGCGATCCAGAAGACAAGAGAAATTTGTCGCGCCGCGATTTTGTCAAGACAACGGGCGCAGGAGTCGGCACAGCGGTTCTGGCTGGCCTGGGCCTCAAGGAAGGCGAAGCGCAAAGCCGGACGCCGCATTGGGACAAGGAAGCGGAGGTCGTCGTGGTCGGCGCGGGCGCTTCGGGTCTTCCCGCAGCCATTGAAGCCGCCGAGCACGGCGCGAAGGTCATTTTGATCGAAGCCAATTTTGACGTTGGCGGCCACGCCATCCTCAGCGGCGGCAACGTCGCTCTCGGCGGCGGCACGAGCCGGCAGAAGAAATACAACATCGAGGATTCGCCGGACATGGTATTTCGCGACCTCACCGACTGGTCCGTTGTCGAACCCAACGGCTTCCCCGACTATCGTTACAACGATAAGGAAATCATTCGCGCTTTCGCCGACAATAGCGCGCCGACCTATGAATGGCTGGTCGCGCACGGCGTGATCTTTGTGGAAAAAGCGCCTGACGGCGCGGGCGGAACAGCAGACGGAAACTCTGCTCCGCGCGAAAACCACGCCGCGCCCATGGCCTGGCCGCAGATGCAGACTGGGAAGCCGGTCGACCCCGCGATTGCCGCTACAGAATCCTCCGGCGTCGGATTCATCCGGCCGCTCGAAGTCGCGGCCCGCAAGGCCGGCGTGGTGATTCTCTTGAAACACAAAATGTCGAGCCTCGTTCGAGGGGAGCCTTCGGCGGGGAAAATCTTGGGCATTGTGGCCATGCATGAGGGCGAGACGCTGCACATTCTCGCGCGCAAGGGCGTCATCCTTGCCACGGGCGGCTCCAGCAGCAACGTGAACTTCCGCAGGATTTTCGATACGCGCCTGACCGAGGAATACAACGGCGTTGCTGGCGAACCTTATTCCTTCCAGGATGCGAGTGGCGAACTGGCCGGCCTCGCCGTCGGGGCGTCGCTCTGGGGTGCGTACAACGACTCGGGCGAATTTGGCCTGCGCCTCGCCAAGGCGGGCCGCATCGGGTGTCAGTATGGGTATAGAAATCTGGGGTGGGAACCCGGAAGCCCCGTATTCCACCTCGCCCGTGCGCGTGGCCTTCTGGTCCGCAATTACCAGAATGTGATCCTCGTGAATCAGGTGGGATCGCGTTTCTACGACGAGACGCAGGGCGCGTACACATCCAACAACTACAACTCGCTTCGGCCTTACACGCAGGGAAGTTATTTGAATGCTGCGGACATCAAGTACCACCCCGCCAATTTTCTCAACGCCGCGCTTGCCGGCACCGGCGATGCGGTCAATGGCGGCGGGCCCATCTGGGCCATTTTTGACGCCAACGCTGCGAAGCGCGAAGAGTGGACGGTCGAACCGCCCTACGTGGATATCGCCGAAGGGTATTTTTTCTCCGCGAACAGCATCGCCGAATTGGCCGCCGCCATCGTGAACAAACATCAGCGCAAGCCCATGCCCGGCGACGCGCTGGAAAGTACGGTCGCGCGTTACAATTCTTTCGTGGACGATGGCAAGGATGCGGACTTCGGCAAGCCCGCGCCAAAGTACAAAGTCGACACGCCGCCGTTCTATGCCGCTTGGGCCACGCCCGTGGTCCACGACACGCGCGCGGGGCTCCGCATCAACGCAAAATGCCAGGTCATCGATTTTTCCGGCAATGTGATTCCGGGACTCTATTGCGCAGGTGAGAGCGCGGGCGGATTCAGCTTGCACGGCCTGGCGCGGTGCAGCGTGCAGGGGCGCATCGCAGGGAAAAATGCTGCCGCCGAGGCGTCCTGAACCTCGAAAATTGCAGCGACGCCGATCCAATACCAGGTTTGCCTGCCGCTTGAGATGCAGGAAACCGTCCCAAACCGCGAGCGTTCGCCGCGTTGACGCTGCCTCGCGCGGTCTGTTAACTTCATAAGTCAGGCGAATCTTCCGAGGAGGCCCGTTCATGGCAACCGCAGTCTTTCCGAACGCGCAGAAAAATTACATCAATGGCGAGTGGGTCGACGCCGTAGGCCGAAAGGCGATCGAGAACCGCAATCCGGCGAACACCGACGATCTCGTGGGAATTTTTCCGGCGTCCAGCGAAGAGGATGTGAATCGAGCCGTCGAAGCGGCCAAGCGCGCGTTCGAGACCTGGCGGCTCGTGCCCGCGCCGAAGCGTGCGGAGATTCTCTATCGCGCCGCGGAAATTCTCGTGCGCCGCAAGGAGGATATCGCCCGCGACATGACGCGCGAAATGGGCAAAGTGCTTGCCGAGACGCGCGGCGACGTCCAGGAAGCCATCGACATGACCTATCTGATGGCCGGCGAAGGCCGCAGGCTCTTCGGCCAGACCACGCCTTCGGAATTGCCGAGCAAATTTGCGATGAGCGTGCGCTCGCCGATTGGCGTTTGCGGCCTCGTCACGCCGTGGAATTTTCCCATCGCCATTCCGTCGTGGAAAATGATGCCAGCGCTGGTCTGCGGCAATACGGTGGTCATCAAGCCCGCGCAGGATACGCCGCTTTCCACCTATTACCTTGTGCAGATTCTCGAAGAAGCTGGCATTCCCGAAGGCGTCGTCAACATCGTCTCCGGCGCTGGCTCGTCCGCTGGCTCGCCGCTCGTCAAGCATCCCGACGTGAAGCTCATCAGCTTCACCGGCTCGACCGATACGGGCCGCCTTATCAACGAAGCCTGCGCGCCGGCATTCAAACACGTGCATCTGGAAATGGGCGGCAAAAACATCATCCTCGTGATGGACGACGCGAACATCGACCTCGCTGTCGACGGCGCCATCTGGGGCGGATTCGGCACGACGGGCCAGCGCTGCACAGCCGCAAGCCGCGTCGCCGTGCACAAGAAAGTCTACGGCGAGTTCACGGAGAAATTCGTCGCGCGCGCGAAAAAATTGCGCGTCGGCAACGGTCTCGATATGGATGTCGATATGGGCCCCTCAGTTAGCGAAAGCCAATTGCAAACGGTCATGAAATACGTCGAAATCGGCAAAGGCGAAGGCGCAAAACTCGCCGCCGGCGGCCATCGCCTCGACAGCGGCAAATATGCCAAGGGCTGGTTCCACGAGCCGACCGTGTTCCTCGACTGCAATCCGAAAATGCGCATCAGCCAGGAGGAAATTTTCGGGCCGGTCGTTTCCGTGATGCCCATCGGCAGCCTCGACGAAGCCATCGAAGTCGCCAATGGCGTGAAGTATGGCCTCTCGTCCTCGATTTACACGCGCAACGTCAACAACGCCTTCCGCGCGCAGCGCGATCTCGACACCGGAATTGTCTACGTCAATGCGCCGACCATCGGCGCGGAGACGCATCTGCCGTTCGGTGGCACGAAACAAACCGGCAACGGCCATCGCGAATCCGGCCTCGCCGCCATCGACTTTTACTCCGAGTGGAAGACGATTTACGTCGACTATTCGGATCACCTCCAGCGCGCGCAAATCGACAACTCCACTTCGTAGCAGACGGATAGTTCGGTAAAGGAACATAGGACTTTTGAGACGGACACCGTGAAACGATCACTTGATGGATCCCGCGAGGCGATTGACTCTGAATTTCCTTGGAAGATGACGCGAAGAAACCTTGGATTCCAGGGTGGCTATAAGATGTCCGCCTCGGAATGGCAAATCTTGCTTGCCCGAGCGAAGCGGGGCGACCCAGAGGCGGAATGGGGCGTCGCAGATCGATATGGTGACGGGTGCAAAGATAACAAAGGGAAGGTTATTGTTAGGCGCTCCGCTCGAAGAGCCGCGCAATGGCTTCGGCGCGCGGCAGAGCATGGTGTTGCGTCCGCCCAAAATAACCTAGGGATTCTATTCAGTGACGGGAACGGTGTGACAAAGAATGTTCAGGAAGCACTCTACTGGTTTAGAAAAGCATTTCACGCCGGAGATGCCTGCGCTGCGAGTAATATTGCAATGACGTATCGGGAAAACCGAAAATTAGAGGCAGCTGTTAGATGGTTCCGAAAATCCATTGCCACAGGCGACGAGGATGCCCTGGTCCAGCTCGGGATTCACTATTTCTGGGGAAGAGGGGTTAGGAAGAATCCCACAGCAGCAGTTCGATGTTTTCGCAGGGCAACAAAAGGGGAGAACCTATGCGAAGCATCAAGAGAGGACGCATTCTTCTTTCTCGGGATTGCGTATCTCGAAGGCAAGGGCGTGAGAGCTTCAATTCCGAACGCTAGAAAATTATTCCAACGAGCAAATGTCGACAACGACCATCCAGCGGCGCGAGACATGCTGCGCGCCGTTCGCAAGAGCGCAGGTGATCCGTAACTGAGACTTCTGGTTTTGTTACGGCGACGAATAGCCCCATATAAGGGTGCCCGTTGACATTAAGTCGTACCGTTTCCCGATGAGCATACGCTAGGTCCGTGCCTAAGTTGACGCTTCTGCGCGCGGCGTTTACACTAAAAATAGGCATTCGAGAATGATTCGAACAGGCAAGCTGCCTGTAATGGTCGCAATGGTCCGGAAAGAATGACAACCGTTCCCGCGCTACAGCAAAAACGCCATCGTCAGGTGCTCGCGGAAGTCGTCCGCGCATACATCGAAACCGGCGAGCCGGTTTCTTCGCGCACGATTGTGCGCATGCACGCCGAGCAGCTCAGCTCCGCCACGATGCGCAACATCATGGCCGACCTCGAAGACGAAGGCTATCTCTATCAGCCGCACACTTCCGCGGGGCGCGTGCCGACGGCTTCGGCGTATCGTTTTTACGTCGAGCAAATCGCCATGCAGGCCACGCCGCGCGTCGAGGATCGCGAATGGATTCGCCGCGAGCTCGATTCCGCGACGACGCCGGAAGGCGTGATGGAACGCGCCAGCCATGTCCTCGCCGCCGTTTCGCGCGGACTGGGAATCATCGTTTCGCCGCCGCTTGCGCGCACCGTCGTCGAGCACATCCGTTTTCTGGTTCTGCCCGACGGCCGCGTGCTCGTCGTGCTCGTCACCAGCGGCGGCATGACGCGCGACAAATGCATTCGCCCCGAGCGCACATTTCAACAGGGTGAACTGGACCACATCGCGGAATATCTCAACAAGCATTACCCGCGCTGGACGCTCGAAGCGATCTGCGCCGATTTGAAGGCGCAGTTGAAACGCGACCGCGAGCGCTACGAAAAACTTGCCAGCAGCGCGCTGATGTTGTGCGATCCGAAATTGCTCGCTGAGGATTCCGACCGCGTGATCTACATCGGCGGCGCAGCGCAGTTTGCGACGGCGCCGGAATTTCAAGATCAGGAGCAGCTCGGCGAACTGCTCAGCGCCATCGAGGAGCGCGATCGTCTGCTCGCATTGCTCAGCGGCTGCATCGAGACGCCCGAGCCGGTGCACATCGAGCTTGGCGTGGAAAAAATGTCCAGTGCAGGCAAGCATCTCGCGCTCGTCAGCGCGCCCTACACGCGCGGCGAGTCCGGCCGCCCGGGCGAGCGAGCGCAGGGAACGGTCGGCATTCTCGGCCCGATGCGCATGCACTACGAGCGCGTGATCACCGTCGTCGCGCTGATGTCGCAATTTTTCTCGGAAGATTCGGAGAAGGAGAAGTCGTCGTGAACCGGCGAAACAATTCGGAAAAAGATCAGCATCTAGCTGCCGGCGACGCCGCGGATCCGAAGAATGACCCCGCGTCCAGCGAAGACAGTCCGTCGCCGCTCGAAACCGCCGTCAACCGCGAAATCGAGCGCTTGGTCGCCGAGAAACTTGATTTGAAAAACACGCTCCAGCGTTTGCAGGCCGATTTCGACAATTACCGCAAGCGCATCGACCGCGAGCGCCATCAGGATCGCCATCGCGGCGCGGAGACGCTCATCGAGCATCTGCTGCCCGTTCTCGATGGCTTCGACCGCGCCATCGCCGCGCATCGCGACGCGGCGCACGACGAATTTCGCAAAGGCGTGCAACTGATCCGCAGGCAATTGTTCGACGTCCTCGCCAAGCAAGGCCTGCAAAAAATCGAGACAGAAGGCAAGCCCTTCGATCCGAATTTCCATCACGCCATCGAACACGTCAAAACCACGGAAAAACCGGATGGCGCAGTCCTCGAAGAATTGCAGGCGGGTTACGTCTTTCACGGCAAGGTGCTGCGGCCCGCGATGGTGCGCGTCGCTTCGAATCCGGAGGGCGAGGAAGCAGCATCTAATTCTCGAGCCAATTGAGCGCCGTATTGAAATCATCGGAACCGGCGTAAACGGGACAACCAATGCCATCGAGCACGAAAAGGGATTACTACGAAATTCTCAGCGTCAGCCGCAGCGCGACCGCCGAGGAAATCAAGAGCGCCTACCGCAAGGCGGCGTTGAAGTACCATCCCGACCGCAATCCCGAAAATAAAGCCGAAGCGGAACATATGTTTCGCGAAGCCAGCGGAGCCTATAGCGTTCTCTCCGACGCGCAGAAGCGCGCCGCGTACGACCGCTACGGCCACGCCGGAGTCACCAGCCAGGTCTTCGATTCCAGCAACTTCGGCTCGATTTTCGAGCAGTTTCAGGACGTCTTCGGCGACATCTTCGGCTTCCAGGATATTTTGGGCGGAGGCGGCGGCCAGCGCCGCGGCGGACGTCCGCGGGCGCAGCGCGGCGCGGATTTGCGTTACGACCTGAAACTTTCCTTCGAAGATGCCGCTGCGGGCGTGAAAACCAAAATCAAAATCCCGCGCATGGAAAATTGCTCCGCCTGCCACGGCACTGGCGCGAAGCCCGGCACAAAGATGGAGATTTGCGAGGCTTGCAAAGGTCGCGGTCAGTTGCATTATCAGCAGGGATTTTTCGCCGTCTCGCGCACATGCCCCTCATGCCACGGCGAAGGCAAAGTCATCAAAGAAAGCTGCGTGGAATGCCGCGGCCAGGGCCGCATCGAGCGCGCGCACACCATCGAAATCGCCATTCCCGCCGGCGTCGACAACGGCATGCGCTTGCGCGTCGGCAACGAAGGCGAGCCAGGAACGAACGGCGGCCCGCCGGGCGATTTGTACGTTTTCATCGAAGTGAAGGAGCATTCCTTCTTCGAACGCCGCGGCGCGGATCTCTACTGCAATATTCCCATCACTGTTGCGCAAGCTGCGCTCGGCGCGGAAATCACCATTCCCACTCTGAATGACGAGGAAAAGCTCACCATTCCCGAAGGCACGCAGCCCGGCACGCTTTTCCGCAAGAAGGGCAAGGGCCTGCCCGACCCTCACGGTGGCAAGGGCGATCTCTACGTCAACGTGCGCGTCGTGATTCCGTCGAAGCTGACCAAAGAGCAGAAGGCCATCTTCGAGCAGTTGCATCGCGTCGCCAAAGTCGAAAATCGCCCCATCGAGCGCTCTTCGTCCTTCTTCGACAAAGTGAAGGACATCTTCAGCTAGCCTGCCAGAACAAGATGCGCCGCCGATTCTTTGTTGACAAATTCGAGGGCCTGCGCGCCGAACTTCGCGGTGAAGCGGCGGAGCATCTGGGACGCGTCCTGCGCGCCGAGCCAGGGCAGCTTTACGAATTGAGCGACGGCAAGACCGTATGGCTTGCGCGCGTCGAAAAAGTCGCGTCGGGACGCACGCATGGCGCGATCGAATTTTCGCTCGTCGAGCCGATTGCCGCAGTGGAGCCGGAATTGAAAATCAGTCTCCTGCTCTCCATTGTGAAATTCGACCGCATGGAATGGTGCCTGGAAAAAGCCACGGAACTGTGCGTGAGCAAGATCATTCCGTTGGCAGCGGTGCGCAGCGAAAAGGCGCTGATTCTGGCGGCGAGGAAGCGAGCAGAACGCTGGCGAAAAATTCTGCTGGAGTCGGCGCAGCAATCGCGAAGGCTGCGGCCGCCCGAACTTCTGCCGATTGCAACTTCCGAGGACGCTTTCTGCGAAGCGGGCGGCGGAACAAGAATTCTGCTCTCCGAGCGGCCGGACGCGCCACAGCTGCAAAAAGTCTTATGGGGGGCGCATGAGCAGGAAATTTGCCTGGCGATTGGTCCGGAAGGCGGCTGGACAGACGCGGAATTCGCAGCAGCGTCGAAGAATGGATTTCGCGAGGCGTCGCTAGGCCGCGAAATACTCCGCACGGAAACAGCCGTGATCGCCGCGCTCGCTGTGGTGCGGTACGCACTGGGAGAACACTGATGGCGTTCAGCGGAACGACGCAACTTGCGCGCGGCCTGCGAGCGAGTGCAGAACCGCACGCACGATTGTACAGAGTCGTTATTCGAGCGCTTTGATATGCGTTACGTTGATGAAATCTTTTTTCGGACCGACTTCGCCGGCAATTTCGACTTTCTTTCCGGCGTACTGTTTCAAATCGTTCTGGTCCGAAGACAATTTGTACGCGGTCTTGCCATCGCGGTCCAAGAACACGTAGCGGCCATCATTTTTTTCAACGCACATAATCGTGCAGTCCCGCGCGGTCAGTCCGCCGTAGATTCGCGACATCTCTTTGTGCGAAGCGGTCGTTGAGTGAACGTTATATGCGCACTGGCTGTCCATGATTTGTCCCCGGAACGTGCGCGGGTTTGCCGAGGTGGCCAATACGGCCAGAAAAATCGCCGCAAACAAGGCAATGCGTTTCATGTGTCGGATACTCCTCGTTGGAATGGGCCGAAATCGCTGCCAATAGGATGCCTTGCGGTGTGAAACGACGCGATAAAAATATCAGGCGAGTTTACTGGAATGCACCTCGGCGCGGTGAACTCGATGCGCGGGAATTCGATCAGGGAGTCAGACGGCCGTGCGTGTAGTGGAATTCGTGCTTTTGCTCGTCAAAGTCGTGCATCTTCGGCAGCACGGGCACGCGGCAATTCTGGCAGCCGCGATTATAGTGCTCTTCGAATTCGCGCTGGAATGTGTGCACGATGCTGGGAATGATCAGCGAATGTTCCGTGGGCAGAAAGCAGCGATTGCCGCGCGGCGCGTTGGTAGAAGCCTGGAGAATGGCTTCGACATCGATTTCGTTGCCTGTGCCATTGATTAGTTTTTCGAGGCGTTCGGTCGCTTCTTGCGTTCCTTCTTTGCAGGAGCGGCACTGGCCGCAGGATTCGATCCACAGGAATTTTGAAAAGCAATACGCGACTTGCACCATGCAATTCGAATTGTCGTAAACCATGAATCCGGCCGAGCCGAGGCCGGAGCCAGCGCTGCGCATGGAGCCGAAATCGAGCGGCGTATCGACGGCTTCGGGATAAAGTCCCGCGCTGGCGACGCCGGAAAAAATTGCCTTGAGTTTGCGGCCGGGTTTCAATCCGCCGCCGGATTTTTCGATGAGCTCACGCATGGTGGTGCCCATGGGCAATTCGTAGAGGCCTTCGCGCTGCACGTCGCCGGAAAGCGTGAAGATAGTGTGGCCGGGCGTGTCGGCGGTGCCCATGGAGCGGAACCAGTCGGCGCCATTGCGAATGATGTGTGTTACGGATGACATCGACTCGCAATTATTGACGAGTGTTGGATTCGTCTGACCCGGAATGCACGATGGATAGCCCGCGAACAGGCCAAGAATGTACGGAGGGAAATCCATTTCGCGCGGCATTGCTTCGCGGCCTTCGATGACTTCGAGCATGGCTTTTTCTTCGCCGAGCAAATAATCCTCGGGACCGTAAACGAATTCGATGGGAATTTCACCGAGCGCATTCCGCGCGGTCATTTCCTTGTGCGCCTGCGCGGTGCGCTCGATGGCTTCGTCGAAAGTATGCTTCATGGCGATGAAGGCTTTCCTGGCATTCATCGCATAAGCGGCGATGGCGACGCCCTCGAGAACTTGATACGGATTGCGGCGCATCAACATGCGGTCTTTGAATGTGCCGGGTTCGCCTTCGGTGGCGTTGCACGCGACATACTTGGTGGCGCAAGAATCGCCGGCGATGCTGGACCATTTGATGCCAACCGGAAAACCAGCGCCGCCGCGCCCGCGCAAGCCGGATTTTTTTATTTCGGCGATGACGGCTTCCCGCGGCATCGAATAGGCTTTCTTGAGCGCCTGAAGGCCGCCAATAGCGATATACTCGTCGAGATTCTTGAGCGCCTTATCCGGCAGGAGGTAAGGTTTCCCGTTGCGCGAGGCCTGGGTGTTTTCCATCCGTTTTTCTCTTTCCAAGAGGCTTTCGATGATTATGAGTGCCGTCGGCGGCTCGAACCGTGTTTGGAGCGCCGACTCAAACACCAAATCCTAGCACAGACGCAGGCCAGGGGCAGCCCCAAGAAGCAAAAAAAGAAACAAAAAGTCTGGTCCGCCGGCTGCAACGTAAACGCATCAAGGAACGTCAGATATATGGAAGAATGAGAACATTCGACTGGCCGCGCTGGGTCAGCTAGAGTCGAGAGGACACACTGCAAAAGCAGTTGGTGATCCGCGGCAAGTAATCGTGGAGTTGTCTACAAACATTTACGGAGAAAAATGAGAAAATTTTTGAAATCAAATCTTCTCCCCCCGTTTTTTTTGATTCTTGCTGGGATGGCAGGCTGCACCGAGCATGCGGCGCCACCCCCGGATGTTCCGGTCGTCCCTGTGATGGTAGCGCAGAGCATGGAGAAGACGATGCCCGTCGAGCTGCATGCGATTGGCACGGGGCAGGCGTATTCCACGGTTTCGATTGAATCGCAAGTTGCGGGAATCGTCAGCGCGGTGCACTACACGCAAGGGCAATACGTCATGAAAGGCGATTTGCTGGTCAGCCTGGACGACCGTCCGTTTCAGGCGGCGCTGCAACTCGCGCAGGCGAATTTGGCGAAGGACAAGGCGAATGCGGAGCTCGCCAGCGTGGAAGCGGAGCGTTACCAAAAACTTTTCGATTCGGGTGTAGTCCCGAAGGAGCAATTGGACCAACAGCTTGCGACAGAAGCAGCCGACAAAGCGGCGGTGCAAGCGGATGAAGCGGCCGTGCAAGCGGCAAAGTTGAACGTTTCGTATTGCTCAATTTACGCGCCGATCAGCGGACGGACCGGAGCACAGCTGGTATATCCGGGAACCGTGGTGAAGGCCGACGACGTTCCGATTCTTGTCGTGATCAACGAGATTTCTCCGCTGTACATCAACTTCGCAGTGCCGCAGCAGTATCTCGAAGAGATCAAGAATTACATGGCGAAAGGGAAGCTGCCCGTGCAGGCCACGCCGTCCGATAGTTCGGCGCCGGAGGGCGGATACCTGACTTTCGTGAACAACACGGTTGATCCGACAACCGGCACAGTTCAACTCATTGGTACGTTTGCGAACTCTCATTTTCGGCTGTGGCCGGGCGAATTCGTAAACGTTGTGCTGCGACTGTCGGAGCAGGAAAATGCGATTGTAGTCCCGTCGCAGGCGGTGATGACGGGGCAAGATGGCGACTATCTTTTTGTCGTCAAGCCGGATATGACCGTCGATTTGCGAACCGTGAAAGTGACGCGGACGGTGGATGGATTGACGGTGATCGCAGAAGGAATGAAGGCCGGAGAGACAGTTGTGACGGACGGGCAAGTGCGACTGATCCAAGGTTCTAAGGTGAAGATCAGGACGAGCCTGTAGGGGACGACGGCAACAACATGCAGATCGCAGAAAATTTCATCAAACGGCCGGTGATGACGTGCCTGGTGATGGCGGCTGTGCTGATTTTCGGCATGGTGGCCTATCGCGACCTGGCTGTGAGCGATTTGCCGAACGTCGATTTTCCGTCGATCACCGTGTCTGCGAATCTCGCCGGCGCCAGTCCAGAGACCATGGCATCGGCGATTGCGACGCCACTCGAGAAGCAGTTCACAACGATTCCTGGCCTGGATTCAATGAATTCGACGAGCGCGCTGGGATCTACATCAATCACCTTGCAATTCGATCTGAGCCGCAACATTGACGGGGCGGCGCAGGACGTACAAGCGGCTATCACGGCAGCGGCGAATCAATTGCCGCCGAACATGCCGACACCGCCGACGTTCCGCAAAGTGAATCCCGCCGATCAGCCTGTTCTTTTCCTCGGTGCAACGTCTCCAACGCTACCGATCTCGGAAGTCGATGAGTACGCTGAGACGCTGCTAGGAAACCAGATTTCGATGGTCAGCGGCGTGGCGCAAGTGTCGGTTTACGGATCGACGCCCTACGCGGTACGAATCCAGCTGGACCCAATGGAAATGGCGAGCCGGCAGATTGGCATCGATGAAGCGGAGCAAGCGGTTCAAAACGCGAACGTCAACATGCCAACGGGAACGCTTTACGGAGCGCACAAGGCATTCACGGTGCATGCGAACGGACAAATGATGAGTGCGGCGCCGTACCGCCAGCTCATCGTGGCGTATCGAAACGGCGCACCGGTGAGACTGGACGAGATCGGGCACGTGTACGACAGCGTTCGCGATGCGAAACTGGCGAACTGGATTAACGCAGTGCCGGGAGTCATCCTGGCGATTCAGAAGCAACCGGGCACGAATACGATCGAAATCGACAACGCCATCAAGAAGCTGCTGCCCGGCTTTCGCCAAATCATGCCGCCGTCGATGATTTTGACGATTGAGCACGACCGGTCGATTTCCATCAACCAGTCGGTGAACGACGTGAAGTTCACGTTGGTGCTGGCAATTTTCCTGGTCATCCTGGTGATTTTTCTTTTCCTGCGTAATGCCTGGGCGACGATTATCCCCAGCATGGCGCTGCCGATGTCGATCATCGGCACGTTTGCCGTGATGTATCTGCTGGACTACACGGTTGACAACTTATCGCTGCTGGCGCTGACGCTATCGGTGGGCTTCGTTGTGGACGACGCGATCGTGATGCTGGAAAACATCGTCCGGCACATGGAAAACGGCGAGGGAGTGCTTGAAGCGTCAGTGAATGGCTCGCGGGAAATCGGGTTCACGATTGTTTCCATGACGCTATCCCTGGCAGCCGTTTTCCTGCCGGTATTTTTCATGGCGGGAATTCTCGGCCGGTTGCTGCACGAATTCGCCGTGGTGATTATTTCGTCTATTCTGGTCTCGGGCGTCGTGTCGCTGACGCTGACGCCGATGCTGTGCAGCCGGTTCCTGCGACCCCACATAGGCGAGAGCGGCCACGGAAGGTTATACAACGCCCTGGAGCGGATGTTCGACGCGATGCTCCGATGGTACGAGGTCACGCTGCGATGGTCGATGAGACATCGCGTGACCGTGATGGTAATCGGGGTGGGACTGCTTTTTGCGACAGCGTGGCAGTTTTGGGTGATCCCGAAGGGATTTTTGCCGGACGAGGACCAGGACGAGGTGGTTGGTTTTGCCGAGGCGGTGCAGGGCATTTCCTTCGACGCCATGAAGGCGCATCAGAAGAAACTGAACGAGATCGTGAAGGCGGATCCCAACACACGGCAATTTTTCTCGAGCATCCAAGCCTCGGGAACGTCCGGACTGAATATCGGACAATTCTATGACCATTTGTACTCCCGTTCCGAACGGCCCTGGACGGACAGCCCGACCTATGAGCATCTGAATGCGAAGTACGGGCAAGTGGCGATACTTGGCGCCGTGATCCATGAAATTCGGCCCATTTTCGAGCGTCACATGACCATCCCCGACGTCATTCAGGAGATGGAGCCAAAGCTGAACAGCATTCCCGGGCTGCGCGTATATCTTCAGAATCCACCCGCAATTCGCATCGGCGGACAACTGACCAAGAGCCAGTATCAATACTCGCTCGTGAGTCCAGACACGGATCAGCTTTATAAGTATGCGCAGATCATGAGCGACAAGATGAAGGGTCTGCCCGGACTGGCCGATGTGACCACGGATTTGCAAATCAAGAGCCCACAAGTCGATATTCACATCGACCGAGACAAAGCCATGGCGCTCGGCGTAAGTCCGGAGCAAATCGAAGACGCCCTGAATACGGCATACGGCCAAAGATGGATTTCGACGATCTATGCCCCAACCAATGAATACTGGGTCGTCATGGAACTCGAGCCGCAGTATCAAGAAGACCCGCAGATGCTGTCCTATCTTTACATTCACTCGACCGGCGGGCAGCTTGTGCCGCTGAATGCGGTTTCTAGCATAAGCACAAGCCTGGGACCATTGACCGTGAACCATTTGGGGCAAATGCCGTCCGTTACGGTTTCGTTCAATCTGGTGCCGGGCGTTTCGCTGGGGCAGGCAGTAAATGAAATCCAGAAAGTAGCCGCGGATACCTTGCCGCTGACCGTTACCGGAAGTTTCCAAGGAACCGCCCAAGCGTTCCAACAATCTCTGACTGGCTTGGGTCTGTTGCTGGTCATGGCGATTCTCGTCATTTACATCGTGCTCGGCATCTTGTATGAGAGCTTCATTCATCCGATCACGATTCTTTCAGGCTTGCCGGCGGCGGCGTTTGGAGGCTTGGGGGCTTTGATGTTGTTCCACATGCAACTCGATTTGTACGGGTTCGTGGGAATCATCATGCTGATCGGAATCGTGAAGAAAAACGCGATCATGATGGTGGACTTTGCGATTGAGTTGGAAAAGGCAGGGCACACGACACCGGCGGAAGCGGCCGTGGAAGGATGCCTGATCCGGTTCCGGCCAATCATGATGACCACGATGGCGGCGATCATGGGTACGATTCCGATCGCGCTGGGAACGGGCGAGGGCGCGGATTCGCGGCGGCCATTGGGTATGTGCGTCGTCGGCGGATTGGTCTTTGCGCAAATCGTGACGCTGTATCTGACTCCTGTGTTTTACACGTACATGGATACTTTCCAGACGTGGCTTGGCCGCGGAGAGCGTAAGCGCGCTCTAGAGCCGGCTCCCGTGGGGCATCTGGGCGAGGAGCCTTTGCTGGTCCCGGGCGTGAAACGCACTGGAGAGGCCCCGGGAAATCTCAGACCAGAGCAGACCTAAACACGTCCAAATTCCCGAAACAGGCCATTCGAACAGGCTTTTCCTCAGATTGAGTACCATTGACGCAGACGATTGCCGGATATAGCCTCCTTTGAACTAACGTGACCGCCGAAGTGGCTGGTACGTAATCGATTGTAAATAAAAGCATTAGCTTCTATTTAGCGGGTATCACGATGACTACCTCAGGGCAGACACGCCGAGTTGCATCACTGGAAGGGAAAATGCGAGAAAAGCGACGCGGACCGCGGATGAATTCGCAGGTTCCCATCGCACTGGAATGGTCAGAAAATCAGCAGGGGCGCGCGCAACACGAGAACGCACACACGCGAATCGTGAACTTCTATGGCTGCCTGCTGGTGAGCCCGCGGGCCATGCCTCTGGAACGGCACCTGCGGCTTACGAACCTGGCGAATCACCGAACCCTCGGAGCGATTGTCGTGTATCAGGGCAAACAGGGAGTCGATGGATGGGAGCTGGGCGTGGAGCTAATCGAGCCGGAGATGGATTTCTGGGGAATCGATCTCTAGCTTTAGTTTGGTGCAGGCCTGCTGTCCTTAGAACACATCCCCATCTTAATCGAATAGGAAAGCCCGCGGCATGAATACGGAGAATTCTGCCCAAACCGAAAAAGATCAACTGGCGCCGGGAGAAGAGCGACGGCGCAGCCAGCGCGTCACGCTGCGGGTGGGCGTGAAGCTTCACCTGAGCATCGAAGGCAAGCCGCCTGCCGTGACCGCATTCACTTTGAACGTCAATGACCACGGAGCGCTGGTCCACTGTCCGGAGAGGTTTGCGCCGAATGCGAGATTCGTTCTGGAGCATGCGCACACGCACCAGCGAATCGGTTGCCGCGTGACGCGGATGCCGCAAGCGCTTGGAGAAGGGTTTCAAGTCCCGGTGGAGTTCGATCACAGCGTTCCGGGGTTCTGGCAGATATCATTTCCGCCGACCGATTGGAAACCATTCGAGGAATAGAGGCGCTTACGCGGCCGGGTGCGAGAATGGGATTTGATCGAGGTCGAGGTTCCCACCGGAAAGAATGATTCCAATGCGCTTGCCGCGTGCAGCGATCTTGTTGTGGAGTACGATTCCCGCAGAGACAGCGCCGGAAGGTTCGACGATCAGTTTCAAGCGCTCCCAGAGCAGACGCATGGTGGCGATGATTTCCTCTTCGGTGACGAGAGCGATTTCGTCGATGTGCTGGCGAAGAATCGAAAACGTGAGCGGGCAGAGCACGGCTCGCAGACCATCGGCGATAGTTTCCGTTTTTGCAGCAGATTCGATCTTGCCCGCGGCAAGGGAGCGATACGCATCGTCGGCATTTTTCGGTTCTGCACCCACGACACGAATTTGCGGCCGCACAGATTTTGCGGCGATGGCCGTGCCACTCAAGAGTCCTCCGCCGCTGACTGGAGCGATGACAATGTCGAGGTCGAGAACGTCTTCGAGAAGCTCGAGAGCCGCAGTGCCCTGGCCGGCGATGACGCGCGCGTTGTTGTACGGATGAATGAGAATCGCGCCGGTTTTTTCCTGGACTTGCTTGCAAACAGAGTCGCGCGATGCGATGTCGTATTCGCACTCAGTGACCTGGCCGCCGTAGGACTCCACTGCGACGCGCTTTGCGCGCGGGGCGTTGCGCGGCATGACGATCCATGCAGGAATTCTGCGGCGGCGCGCGGCAAGAGAAATCGCACCGGCATGATTGCCGGAGGAAACCGTGACGACGCCGCGCCTGGCTTCTTCCTCGGTGAGCGAAAAAACGGCGTTCGTTGCGCCGCGAAATTTGAAAGAACCGGTTTTTTGCAGATTCTCGCATTTGAAAAAGAGTTGAGCGCCGGTCATGGCGTCGAGCGTCTCCGAAGTGAATACCGGCGTGCGATGAATGTGCGCGCGAATGCGCTCGTGCGCAGCGCGGATCGTTGCGAGATCCGGTGCGGGTGATTCGACGGCTTTTTCAATCTGTGGCGCTGTCATCTTCGACCTCTGCTCTATAGATTATTTTGAAAAATTCTCAACGCTTGGAATTATCCGGCAATTGCCGCCGCTAAAGTTTCGACAACGGATATATTTTGCAGCAGCGCCTTGGGCAAGCTGTGCCGCTGTTGCAAGTAGGCCGAACCGTTATAGGAAACCCAGACTTTGCCCTTGGCGTCCTCCCAAATCAAAATTTTCAAGGGAAGGTCAATGGCGATTGTTGGTGCGGCCAGCATGAGGGGCGTTCCTGCCTTGGGACTACCAAAAATTGCCAGCTTGGTGGGGCGCATTTTCAGCCCGGCCTTTTGTGCTTCACCGGAGTGGTCAATCACGGCGAAGAGCTTGACGGCTTTCGCTTGCAAAATACTCCTGAGTTTTTCGAGCGTTTCATCGACCGAATGACTGCTTTGCTTATGGATGATCCCATTGCTGGCATCCGGCAGCATGAAATCTCCTCGCTTTCAGACAAATTGGCATTATTGCATAACGATCCGTAGCGTGCAGAGCAGGTTTTGGGCGGGCTGGCTCTCGGCCGGGCGGGCGCGTAGAATGCGGAGATGCGTCGAACGACGCAGCTTTCGCTGTTTGGCCTATTGCTTCTGTTGAGCAGCATACCGCCAACAAACGCACGGGAGCGGCAGACTCCCGCGCAAAACGCAATCCCCAAACAGAACCCCTCGCAGCAGAAAGTTAATCCCAGCGCACCCACAATTCGGAGGCAAGTGAATGAGATCACGACGCCGGTGACCGTGGAAGACAAGCAGGGTAATTTTGTCCTGGACCTGCAGCGAAAGGATTTTCAGGTTTTCGACAACGGAGTGGAACAGCATATCGACCGCTGGGGCTTGGACGACCGTCCTCTCGCGCTGGCGTTGGTGATTGAGACAAGCTCGCACATCGGGATGATGGCGCAGGAGATTCGTAGCAACGGCATCGTGGTCACAGAGACGCTGATGGCGGAGGACGGCGTGGCCACGGTGATTGGCGCGGGCGACACGCCGGAGATGGTGCAGCCGTTTACCAGCGACCACGATGCAGTGGAAAAAGCGATTCAGAGACTTCCGTTTGCGGACGACAACATGCATCTGTACGACGCGATGCTGGAGGGGGCGCTGTTGCTCGCGAAGCAGCCGGACACGAGCCATCGCGTGCTGCTGGTGATCGCGGAAGCGCAAGACAGCGGCAGCAAACATAAATTGGGAGCAGTGTTGCAGGTGGCGCAGCACGCGAACATCAGCATTTACACGATTGGACTCAGCAGCACAGCGGCGGATTTGCGCAATGATCCTGTAGAAGGTGCAGAAATCGAGGAGGATAAGGAGAAGCGCATTGCCACGACTACAGAACAGCCGATGGCTGCACCGGGAGCGGCTGGCGGAGTGGGTGGGGGAATGGATTTATTGAGTGTGGCGGTGTTTCTCGTCCAGCGTTTCACGCACATACGAAAAAGTCATGCGATGGCTGCGGCCGTGGCATTCACAGGTGGCGCTTATTACCACCCCTTCAAGGACCGCAACATTCAGGTTGATCTAAGCCAGATTGCTGACGAGCTTCATTCGCAGTACAGGCTGAGCTATCAACTGCAAGGGGCTGTCCAGCCCGGGGTTCATCAGATCGAAGTGAGAGTTGACCGCCCGCAATTGATTGTTCGCGCGAGGCTCGGATATTACCTCGCGCAGGCGAACGACTAGCTTCGCGACCCCCATTCTTGGGATTAATCCGCTTCTAGTGCGCGCCAGGGATGGTGAAAGTGACTTTGCCGGCGGCTGTGTTTTCGAACTGATCGAAGACGCGGACAGCCACAGTGTGCTCGCCGGGCTTCAGGTTTTGCAACGCGATGTCGTAGCTCTCGACGGGCGCGTCGGTGAGCTGGCCGACAGGGAAGATGGTTTGCCACGTGCCGGCGTCGACGCTATAGGAAGCTCGCGAAATGGCACTGCCCGCATCGTGTGCCGTGAAGCGCACGTGCCAATCGCCGCTGGAAGGCTCGGCATGGATGTTTTCGACCGCAGGCGGAGTGTTGTCTATCTGGAAGCGATCGCTGACCATTTCCGCGGTGAGAGCCTGCCCTTGCGGATTCGAAGGCGCGTCGGAAGCGACGAGCTTCAAGTAATAAGCGCCGTCGGGCATGGAATTCGTGTCCCAGGAATAATAATTGCTGTGGATATTTTCTTTTAACAGCTTCCAATCTTTTTCGCCTTCGCCGCGGTAGTAGAGCGAATAAACGATTTCGTCGTCGTTGTCGTCATGGGCAGCCCAGACGACAGTCTGGTATCCCTTGGCACTGAAGCCCTGCGGCAACTGAGAGAATCTCGGCTCGCGCTGCTGAAAACTGCCCGCATCCACGAAATTCACATCGCTCTCACGGCCGGTGCGCGGGGCTCGCAGTTGTACAGGAGTCGGTTGCGACCCTATGGCCGCTTGGCCCGGAAAGCCCTGTGCTCGCAAACCAGGGTCCTGGATAGCGATGCCATCAATCACTGGAGCAACGTTCTTTCGCAAGTAGGCGAGCTTGACCCACGACAAAGTAGGCTGACTCTGGCTTCCGGCGGCCTGAAAAACAGCCTTCCATTGAATGAATCGGGCAGGTGGGCATTGAACGGTTTCGCCGGAGAGATTCGAATAGGGCCCGGCCCAGGGACTCCAGTAATTGTCGGGATCGGAGGTATTGCCTGACCGGGCATAAAACTCGATTTTTCCGGAGCTGTTGTCACCCCACCACGTCAGGCGGCCCCAGTGCGAAAAGATTTTGGCGTCGAATGTGTCCGATGTGAAAGTTCCTTCGGCAGCGTAAGCCGGGCCTAGGGTGAAGATTTTTCCGGGGTTCGCGGTGGCTACGTAAATCGCGTGGCCGGGTCCGGCCACAAGAGAAGTGACCTGCGAAGCGTCGGCGGTGGCGAGCGACGAGAAAAGAAGATTGCCATCAAGTTCGATGACTTCGCCGTGATTGCCTGTGCCGAGAAGAAGATGATTTTCGGGCGAAAAGGCGAGCGAATAGACAATATCCTGGGGTGAAGACCAGAGGGATTCGGGCGAGCCGTCCGTTGCAATGCGATAGACTTCACTCCCGCCAGAGGCATTGGGCAGCGTGGGCAAGATGAGAGGCGGCATTGCGGCCGCCGCAGCAGGATTCGCGGCGTTTTGTGCCGGTTGCTGGGCATTTGAAGCCGAACGAGCCGCCGCGGCGGCAAAGGCGGCTGCGAGTTGTGACGCAGCCGGAGATATTCCTGTGAAAGCGCCCGTCTGGCGAATTGGCTTGTTTCCGACCGCAGAAGCATAAATGTTCCCGTCGGCATCGGTCGTCAGAGCAGTCACTTCTTTCTTGGCCGTTTCGTAAATTACAAAAGCGCTGCCAGCCGTGGGAATGCCATCGGCGCCGCGCGATGCCACGGGGACGCGGATAATCAGGCCGCTTGGATCCGTACCGATGAGCAGATTGCCACCGCGGTCAAACGCGAGAGAGCGCGCGTGCGATTCTTCGCTCTTGTAAAAGAGCTGGCCTTTGCCGTCCGGAGCGACGGCAAAAACATCGCCCTTATCCCCTGTTCCTGCGAAGAGGACGCCATGAGAGTCAAACGCCAGTGCCCAGATGTATTTCGATTTGGGATCGAAGAAGACGGTGTGCTGGCCGTCCGGAGTGATTTTATAGATTTTGCCGTCCGGCGAGGTGCCGACGTAGAGATTGTCGCTCTTATCGACGGCAAGAGCTTGCGCTTCGAGTTCCGTGGATTCAAAAACCGTGACGGGCTTTTCCGTTGCGCTGAGACGAACGACTTTCGCGTCCGAACCTCCTGCAGCGTAGACACGGCCGCGGGAATCTACGACGAGCGCCCAGACGTAGGCGAGATTGGGATCGGCGAAGGATTTGAAGTCCGGAGCGGGCATAAGCATGCCATCGCTGCGAAGCGCGACACCTTTGTGCGTGCCCTTTTCAAATTCGTCGAAGGTGGACTGGCTCCAAAAGCGCGTGTGCTCCGCGTGAGCAGCAACGGCGCAGAGCAGCGCCGCGCACAAAATGGACACGAGTGTGACTCGCCGCATGTTTACCTCGCACTCCTTACGGTAATGGGGTTCACTTTACCGTGATCGAAAGATACTGCTGGCCAGCAATGACTTGATTCATCGGAACAGAATTTTTGCCAATGACGGACTGGTAGAGCAATTGCGCTCCACCGGGTGCGCGGCGCTGATCGAGAACGTTGATTTCCGACGCAGGCACGTCAGGAAGCTCTTTGTCCTCGACAAGCAGCGTGGGCGTGTTCTGGAGCAGCGTAACGTAAAGGGAATCGTTCTGCCTTTCGCGATTGATGATGCGAATCAGCTCGTCCAGATCGCGCAGGCGATTTTGCACCGCGCCACCGAATAGCTCGCGCATGCGATCGAGCGACGAAGCATCGCTCACGAGTATCTGAAGGTTGCCGCGGGATGCTTGCGCCGGGACAGTTATGGGAACTTCGCGCAAATAAGGCGTCCCCCGATAGGGCCGAAGAAGAACCTTAATGTTGAGTTTTTCTCCCGGGGCAACTTCGCTCTTGTCGCTCCAGGCGCCTTCGATTTGAGACCAGCGGCTGTTTGACAGGCTGTCAACATTCACCGTGACCTTGGAGATCTTGGGCTGCTCGTATGGGTTGGCATAGATAATGCCGAAGGCCGCTTCAACGGTCATGGCAATCTGGAATCCGTCGGGCACTCCTGTCTCCGAGGGGGCAAACATACCGCGCAGGTTGACGGAGGGATGCCCAGCCAAATCAATGTTCCCGTTCATTTGCAGGGTCGTGCCCTCGGAATAGGCTGTGTTGGAAACAACTCCATTGTAAGCAGCCATGGCGACCAGCACAGGTGTGAGCTTCGGATTCTGGATGATCCTGAAATGGAAATGGCGCTGCTGGGTCGGCGTTGTGAGATTGACGTCCACGGGGATCGTCGGCGGACCGCCGCCGAGCTGGCCGACCACGCCGGTGGATGTATCCTGCTGAAAAGTCCCGATTACGCCGCCCGTATTCATGATTTTCGTGGATTCCAGAGAGGACGCCAATGTGGTGACCACATAAGCGCGGCTCATGGGTAGAGCTACTGCGCCGAGGTCCTGGAACGGATGGCCGCAGACAAATACGCGACCGTGAATAATCGCCGTGACCGTGCATCCCGCGGCAACGGACATGTCTCCTGAGATCAGATCCAAGCCAACCATGTCGCCCGGGTGAATCTGCGCGTCTTGGGGAGTGGGTGGGATCGTTCCACCTGCCATCGCGCTCATTCCCAGAGCCTGGAAATTGGAGGAAAAACGCGATAGCGCTTCGGGGAGGACACCGGAAAAAATGAGAGGCGTCTCGATCGGAGTAAGAAATTGGCCGCCGCCCAATGGAACTTTCATCGGACCCTGATTGACGGTGGGCGTTGTACCTTGCATTGCGGGACCGTATGGGACTTGCGGCGCGGCGCCTGCAGCGGCCTGAGCATCTGGCTGCGCCATGGCTTTCTGGATATCGAGCATGCTTTGAATGGGAGTGACGCCAGCAATGGGATCTTTGGAGAAGAGGCCGATCTTCAGGGAGATCGCTCCGGCCAGCTTGTCATCGAAATACACCGGGCTGCCGCTCATGCCTGCGACGACGCCGGTCTTTGCAACATCGGCGCCGGCCAGTTCTACAAGGATTATGTCCTGCTGGGGGCCCATGGCGTTCTTGAGGACGCCCAGGACAGTAACATCCAGTTTCTCAATTTGGTCGCCTGAAAATATGGTATAGGCAACGCCCTTCATTCCAGGTTTGACGCCGCTCAGAGGGAAAATTGCTGGATTTTCCTGAGCCACAGCAGGAAGGGCTAGAAAAACAACAAGTGGAGCGGCCAACCAAAAACCAGGTCGCAGGCGCATAAGACTTTTCATGATAACCCGCGCCGTTGTGCGAAGCAATGCGCGTTGCGCGACTGTGATGTCGCGGTAACGGCGGGCTGGGTGCTCCTTTTCGCGCGGCTGCATGCGCACTCTAATTGGACACGGAAGAGCGGCTTGGGGTTGTTTCGAAACGGCGTGCTACTATTTTAACGTGGCGAAGAAACGAATTCGTCCAGCGCAGGCGTTCAGCGGTGTGCTGATGGTGCCTGGCGATAAGTCCATCTCGCACCGGTATGCAATTGTGGCATCTCTCGCCGAAGGGCGAAGCGAAATTGCCAACTTTTCCGCGGCGGCCGACTGCCGGAGTACGTTGAATTGCTTGCGCGGACTGGGCGTGCAGATCGAAGAAAAGGGCAATGGCGTAATCATCGAAGGAAAGGGCTTGGCGGGCTGGAAAGCGCCGCGAAAGGCGCTCGACGCGGGGAACAGCGGGACGACGATGCGATTGCTGGCGGGGGCACTGGCGGGACAGGATTTCGCATCAGAACTGACGGGGGATCGTTCGCTTCGAAGCCGCCCGATGCGGCGCGTCATCGAGCCTTTGCGGGAAATGGGCGCGCAAATCTCTGCGCGGGAGGGGGAGTTTGCGCCGCTGGAGATCCGCGGCGGGAAGCTGCGCGGGATCGAGTTCATGCAGAAAATTGCCAGTGCACAGGTAAAGTCAGCGCTCTTGCTCGCCGGGCTTTTCGCCGATGGGGAAACGATCGTGCACGAGCCGGTGCCCACGCGCGATCACACCGAACTGATTTTGCGCGAGATGGGTGCGAAAATCGGACGCCGCGATGGTGCGATTTCGATTCAAGGCGGGCCGAAGCTCGTTGGACGGCCGCTGACGGTGCCGGGAGATTTGTCAGCCGCAGCTTTTTTCCTCTGCGCTGCGCTTATTGTGCCGGATACGGAGATGACCATTCAGGGCGTCGGATTGAATCCGACGCGAACGGCGATACTGGATTTCCTGGCGTCCATGGGCGCGCCGGTGTCCGTGGTGGCGCTGGGAATACGAGAAGGCGAACTGGTTGGCGATGTCCATGTAAAGCACGGCCCTGTGCGGGGCGGCAAGGTTTGCGGCGCGATGGCCGCGCGGCTGATCGACGAATTGCCCGTGCTTGCGGCGCTCGCCCCCTTCACGGAGGAAGGAATCGAGATTCGCGACGCGCAGGAGTTGCGTGTGAAAGAAAGCGACCGGATTGCGACGGTCGCTGAAAATCTGCGCGGGATGGGCGCACAGGTAGAAGAATTTCCGGATGGCTTGCGCGTGAAGGGACGGTCCGGCGGACGCTTGCGCGGAGCGACGATTGATCCACATGATGATCATCGCATCGCCATGGCGTTCTCCATTGCGGCGCTCGGGGCGGAAGGAGAAACCGTGATCCGCGATGCGGACTGCGTGGAGATATCGTTTCCGGAGTTTTTTGAGCTTCTTGAAGGACTCGTGAAGCTGGGTAAAGGCAATTAGTCTGCAAAAACGAAAGGCGCCTTACTGGGCCTTGTGGATCGAAATTGTTCCGTAGGTTGTGTTGAGTGTGATGTGCGGGCCATGCGTGCCGTAGACTCCTTGCAAAACGGTTGTGTCGCCGTTATTGCCAGACTTCAAGCCGGAACTGCCGAAGTCGTTGTCGATTTCTCCTTTGCGAGATACGGCGGAGATTTCGAAACTGGACTGCGCCGGAAGCGTGAGGTCGATATTGCCGGACTGATCGGCGATTAAAATTTCGTCGCGCGGCGGCTGCTTGAAAGTGACTTCGACATCTCCGCGCTGATCTGTCAGATCGATTCTCCCCGCGACATTTTCCAGCGTGACGTCTTTGTTCGAGGTTCGCAGTTGAACGCCACCGGGCTGATCGGAAATCGTCAAGTCACCTGAATCCATCTCTAATTGGCCAGTCAAGTGGGCCAGCGTGAGGCTGGTGCGGGATGAAGTATAGCGGACCGTTTTGTCGACTTTTTGCGCGCGAATCGGGCCATAGAAATCGCCTTCGATTGTTGCATCGCCTGAAACACCAGAGAGGTCAACTTCTCCTCCGCTGCCCGTGAGACGAACATTGCCCTTGATGTTATTCGCGCGGACGTCGCCGTGAGCCATCTCGGCGTTGACGTCGCCGGCGATGTCGTGGATCTCCAGATCCCCGCTTTGCGAATGGATCGTGAGCGGCCCTCTCATCTGCGCCACAGTGATATCGCCACGAGTCGTATGGGAGGTAATGCTCGACTGAACAGGCAAGCGAATGTCGAGATCTACGCGCACGTCCGAAGTTTCTCCGCCAGTCACCTGAGGCTGAATCTGAAAGCCGTCGCCAGTGGGATTCACAGCGACGGTGATCTTGTCCGCGAGGCGCCTGGCGTCATTTTCATTCGAAGCTCGCGCGCTCTTGTGCACGGAAACATGGATTTCAGAATCCGAGCTCGGACTTATAGCGATGTTGCCGCGCTGAGTAAGGATCGAGATGACTTCATTCGGCTTCGCGGAGACGGCGGGCAAATCGTTGCTCCAGTCGTAGGAATGGTCAAAGACGTCCCCCATATCAAAATTAATATCGGGATTCTGTTTGCGCACCCAGTCAAATCCAGCAATGCTTGCGACGACCATGAACAGCACGATCATGAGCGCGATCTCTCCGCCGGAAATTCCGGCGGGCCTGGGGCCGCCCGTGCGGGTGGCCAGGAGATGTTCGATGAGGTGGGCGATGCCCCAGACGATCAGAATCAATGGCCAGTAGCGGCGGAACAAATGGCCGATGGGGAATTCGGGGTGAAATTCGTAAAGCAGGAAAATCACACCGAAAAGAATCAAAATCAATCCGCTGAAAATCGAACGCCGCCGATGGTAGTAATAGCTCATCGAGGCGGTTGCGGCGGCTGCGGGGGATTTTGAGGAGGAGCGCCGGGCGGCGGAACTTGCCAGCCCATGCGATCGACATGGCCTTCCATTGACGCGGTGTCGGACAAGAGTCTCACAACGCCGATGACAATCAAGATCACCGGCCACAGCCTTTCAAAAGAATAATCCCAGTTATATTGGCCGATGAAAAAAATCACGCCGATGGTGATCAGAATGGCCGGGCCCATCAAGCCGCGAATGCGGCAACGAGCGCAATTGCATGTTCTCCAGTACGCCATAATGCGTGTCTCCCTATGGATGAGGCTGTGCCCGCTTCCAAATCAGAAATGCGCCTAGAGCAATCAGCGCAAGCGGCCAAAATCTCCAAACATATATGGAACTGAGCAAGCCGAACGAACCAAGCAGGAACAAAGTACCAAGAATGATCAACACATACGCGCCGATAGGCCTGGAGCCCTCTCCTTCGGCAAAAAGGCTGGGGGATTTCTCTCCCATTTGTTTTGCGCGGGCCGTGCGGTAAGCCTCGATCGGCATGTAGCAGCAGAACGCGACGAAAAGCACAATCACGATGGCGAGCGTGCTGTCGGGTATCGAGCTGCTGTTCATCATGGCGATCAGGCCGCCAAAAATGACGACGTGAATAAGTCCCTTCACGTACTCGCCGTTATAAACAGCGCCGAGTCCGGGAACAAAACCCAAGGCACAGGCCACTCCTGGATTGGGACCGGGTTGAACCACGGGCAGCGCCGGAGGCGGACCGACGACCAGGCGCGAGAGGCACTCCTCACAGTAAAGAGCCCCGCGCACTTCGCGCGCGCACTGCCCGCAAAGCGCTTTGCCACAATTGCGGCAGTATCCAGTGGCTTGAACGTCGGTGTGGACGGCACAATTCATCGAGAGCTCCCTCCCGGCATATCCGCCAGGACCGCGGCGACGAGTGCGAATCTGCCGTTGGCTCTGGAGTCTTGGGATTGGCGCGGGGATTTGGGTTCAGGTTGTACCGGAGTCGCGGAAGGCGCCTGTTGATTTGGCGCCGGGCCGCTGGCCGGCTGCAGCCGCGACTGAATTTCGTACACGATGCGAAGATCATTCACGAATTTTACGCTGCGCGCGAACACGAGGTGCGCACGGCGGTCCGCAGAATGATACAAGTTGACGGGATTCAAGCTCGCGGCCGTGACGTTCGATGGGTTTACGCCCATGGCGTGAAACACGATGATGAGAGTGGCCAGCACAGTAACGAGGCCGGTGGCAAAGCGCGGCTGCCACAAGAGCGGAATCCAGCCCAGCCAATTGCGCGCAGCCTTGCGCGGGCCGAGCGTCTGGTCGAGAATCTTGGAGATGAGCGCAGCAGGCGGCTGCTCTTCCTCGATGGCGCGAAGACGGTTGACGACGTGCGTGACTTGCGCCAGCAATGGCGCGCAGTTCGAGCAGGAATCGACGTGCGCCCGGAACTCCCGCCGCTCAGATTCCGGCAGCAGGCCGTCCAGATAATCGCTGAGCCGCTCCTCGATTTGTACGCAAGTCCAATTCATTTGCTTCACTCGCCTTGAAACATTACTCCGGCCGAATCCCCATTTCTTGGAGTATACGCGCCAGCTCGATTCTTCCCCGATTGATCCTCGACTTCACGGTTCCTTCGGGCACTGAAAGGACTTCTTGAATCTCGTTGTATTCCAAACCCTGCAGGTCGCGCAAGATAATTGCTTCGCGAAGTTCCGGAGAAAGGCGCGAAAGGCCGTGCTGAACCTGCTCGCTCAATTCGCGCGCCATAGCGGCTTTGTCGGGAGTGCGGACCGGCGAATGTTTCTCCTCGACTTTGGGCATCACGTCTTCGAGCGCGTCGGTCGCGCGGTCGCGGCGAGTCCGGCGATAGTGGTCCACGAGCAAATTGCGCGTCACGCTGGTAAGCCATGTTGGGAACCCGCCATAGGCGGTCCGATAACTGGCCAAAGTCCGGTAAATGCGAAGAAATACTTCCTGGCTCAAATCCTCGGCTTCGGTTGGATTGCCGGTGAAGCGGTAGCACAGATTGTAAACGCGGCGCGTATGGCGGCGGACAAGCTCTTCCCACGCTGGACCCTCGCCCCGCAGGCAGCGCTGCACCAGTTGAGCATCCGGCTCCAATCGTCATTGTCCTCGCAAGTGGCATCACCTTCAGCCTCACAATCTATGAAACGCAATTGGAGGCCGAAAAGTTCCGCATGGTGACGGCATCTTAGCTGGGGCGTGACTGCAAGACAAGCAGATTGAATGTTTGTGCTCCGCAATCAATGTCATTTGCGTGCGCATTCTTATTTCGCCGATTGTGGCTTCGCTTGACCTTGTGTAAACCTTGCTGATACGTTGACGCGCCACCATGCGGAGACATTGGCAGAGAGCGATTTGGGTTGTCATCGGACTTCTGATATTTGTCGCGCTATTTTACCGATTTCGCGGCGCGACAATGCTCGGCGGCTTCGACTGGCAGAAGCTCGGCGCGTCATTGAGCAGCGCGAATGTCGCTCTTCTGGTTCTGTCGCTGGCGACAATCTTTGTCTCCTATGCCGTCCGTGCGTTGCGATGGGTCCATTTTTCGCGTTACATGGGTCGGCCCACTTTCCCTCATGTTTATAGTGCGACGCTGATGGGCTTTGCGGCGATATTCCTTCTGGGTCGCGCAGGAGAACCAATCCGGCCGCTCTTGATTGCGCGCAAAGATCGTCTGCCCGTGACGAGCAGCTTCGGCGTCTACGTTTTGGAGCGAATCTTCGACGCGGGCGCGACGGCCGTGATGGCAATTCTTGTTCTTCTCGCGTTGCCGCCCCGCGCGGTTACGTCGCCGGAAGCAGATGGAGGGGCTCTTCTTCACGATGCGCGGCTGGCCGGATGGGTGCTATTCGCGGGGTTTCTCGTAATGATTGGCGCGCTGACATATTTTCGCCTGCATGGAGCGCGAGGTTTGCAGTCGCGCCTTGAACCTCTGCGGAGCCATCCGGGATGGCGCGGAAAAATTGCGACGATGGTGGACGGATTCAGCGAAGGGCTGCAGGCCATTCGTTCGCCCGCGGACGTTTTGGCCGCTGTGGGATATACGACAATTCATTGGCTGGTTGTGGCGCTGGTCTACTGGTGGATCATTCTCAGTTTCCGTGCGCAACTTGGATATTTCGAATTTCGCGCTGCGCTGCTGGTGCTGGCATTCACGATGGTCGGATCCGTGTTGCAGCTGCCTGCTGTCGGCGGAGGAATGCAACTGGCGACGTTTCTTGCGCTGACAATCATTCTTGGGGTAGAAAAGGAGCCGGCTGCGGCAATCGCGATTCTTGCATGGCTGCTGACGTTTGCTGCAGTGAGCCTAATCGGCGTGCCGTTGCTGATCCATGAGGGGTGGTCGATGGGAAGTCTGCGACAACTGGCGCGGGAAGAATCGGAAGACGAAGCGCGCGGCAAGCACGCCACGCTGGCGGATATCGCCAAAGACCTCAGGGAGACGCGCCGGTGAAGTGCCCTTTCTGCTCGCATCTGGACGACAAAGTGGTGGACTCGCGCGAAGGCCGCGCCGGAGATCTAATCCGGCGGCGGCGCGAATGCTTGAAATGCGGAAAGCGTTTTACGACGTACGAACGCATCGACGAGATTCCCTACATGGTCATCAAGAAAGATGGCCGCCGCGAAAAATTCGACCGGCACAAAATCCTTCAAGGATTGCTGCGCGCCTGCGAAAAGCGGCCTGTACCGACAGCAAAGCTCGAAGGACTGGTGGACGAGGCGGAACGATACGTCAATGAGGCAAAAGATCGCGAGCGGACGACTTCTGAGATTGGCGAGCTTCTGATGAATCGCCTGAAGAAGCTCGACAAAGTTGCTTACGTGCGATTCGCGTCGGTTTACTTGGATTTCAAGGATGTGAAGGAATTTATGTCGGAATTGAAGAATCTGCTCAAAGATCGCGCGAGAAAATGAATCGTCAGGGTTCCCAGACGCCCGCGGCGAATGTCTGCACAGTGCGAAAACCCAGATTCTCATAGAGGCGAACAGCATTCACGTTTGCCGACGTCACCGTCAGAGAAAGCGCGCGATACCCTTGCAGGCGTAACGCGGCAAGCGAAGCCTCCATCAAACGGCGCCCCAGTCCATTTTTCTGATAGCCCGGCAAGACGCAAATCTGCGTCGTATGGCCAACGCCGGGGGCGACGGTGGAAGTCAGTATCATCCCAATGGGCTTCTCCGTAGGGCCGGGGCGAAGGATAAACGAAGCTTCGGGGAAAAATTGGCCGCAGCCGGGCAGTAATACTATATTGCGAAGAAATTTCATCGCGCCGGCTTCTGTCCGATACTGATCGTTGATCTCGCTATCGATGTGATCTGCGTATGCGCGCTGAATCAGATGAGCGCAGGGCTCGAGGAAGCGATCGGTCCAATGCTCCAGCCGCAATCCATTCTGCGGGACGGCCTCAGCAGCGGCGCTCTTCGCCATCTCGAGAAGCATGAACTGACGGCGATGCAGGCGGAAACGATGCTCGGTCAGGAAACCATCGAGAGCGACGCCAAAGGGCATCAGCTGCGCCTCGATGCGTTCGATGAACGGAGTCGCGCGCAAGGAATCGAACATTTCCAAGAGCAATTTCTTGCTGATGGCGAGCTGGTCGAAGCGCGGAGACGCAAACAATCCTCCGATTAGACCCTTCTGCTCTTCGAAGACATAGAAACCGTAACCGACAGGCTGCTTTCCTTCAAACGCCGCATAGCCAGCCAGAGAACGGGAATCGATGAATTTTCGAATGAGTTGTTGTGAGGGCCGGTAATCCCAGTAGAGGTCCTTGCGCCACTGTTCGCTTTCTTCCAGCAAGAGCGGTTCGAGCGTTCGAGAATAAACTTGCCGGAGGTCGACGACCTGCATAGACGTTCCGTTTTGCTCCTAAACTGCAATTATAGCCGCGCTTCGTCTGCGATGTCAGTGAAACCTGACCAGGGTTCGCAGAAGATTAAGTGCGCCCCCACCGGATTCTTGCGTTGGCGCAAAAAAAAGCTCATTCCAGCTCGTTAATCAATTGCCCGCGCACTTCTTGCGCCGATCTGGCGACAGCGGCCAAATATGCTACACTCCGCGCGTTCACGTGGGGGACGTCATCAATTTAGAATGAGCCGTTTGCCCAATCTGCGTGGAGTGATTGCGCGTATCATACGCGTTCTGGGATCGCTCCTAGCCCTGGCGCTGTTCGTTTTCCTCGCTGCCACGACGATCTCCGGCTACTTGCTCTATCAAGTTTTGACCCCGCCACGGAACCCGGCGAACGTAGACGTCACTCTGCTGATGGGTCACCCGACGACATACAACTTCACGATCCCCGGTGCGGGCTCGCGCGAAGGATGGTTTTTCCCCGGCTTGATGCGCGCGCCAACGATTGTTTTGTGTCACGGATATGGATCGCAGAGGGCGGATATTCTGACGCTCGTGACGGCTCTTCAGGAGCACCAGTTCAACGTGTTTCTTTTCGATTTCATTGGCCATGGCGCTGTTCCCGGCCGGACGACGCTGGGCTATCAGGAAACTCAGGAATTGCTCGCGGCGATTCACGGCCTCGAGCAGCGCGATGATATCGACAGGGCACGCTTCGGTGTCTGGGGCACGGATCTCGGCGCCTATGCGGCGCTTTCGGCTGCGATCCGAGAGTCGAAGATCGAAGCCGTCGCCGTGGATTCGGTGTACAACCAGCCATCCGATTTCCTTCTTATTCAAGTGGGACACGCGGGGCTTGGTTCGCTTCCTCTTGCAAGGACATTTTGTTTGATTGGCTTTCGACTCCTGAATCGCCAGTACAGTTCTGTTCGCCCATTGACGGATCAGCTCGGAAGGCTGCAGGGAATTCCTAAGCTGTTCATCGAATCGACGGATAAGGCGGAGCTGGATAAAGAAACTCTGCACATGTTTGAGGCCGCTCCCGGGCCCAAAGATCATCTGGTAGATTCGCTGACGTACGCGGAGATGAGCGACGAAGGGCGGCGGGATTACGAAAACAAGGTTGTGAGTTTTTTCCTGCAGAACCTGCCGCCCGGCGGACAACCAGCGCAATAACTGCTACTTTGCCCCCGAAGTCTGTTGTGAGGGCAACGACTCGACCCAACAATAGGGAAGGAACTTCGCAATGATTTTGCGGTGAATGATTCCCAGGTAGTTCAATGTCATGTCACCGTCTCCACTCAAGAGCACAAAATCCTCGTGCGCTCCCCCTGGCGTGAACTGCGCAATTTTATCGAGGCCTAAATAGAAGCGAAGGCCATAGCCGCAGTTGCGGTTGACATTGCCAACAGAATAAAGTTGCGAATCGGGAGAGGCCGAACGCGACGGAAGCAAATGCTGAATTTCATGCGCGAGCGGGCGCGTGGAAAGCAAAGGGTCGAGCTCCGGCAAAATGCGCACGCCGGCGACCAAAACCGAGGCCGCGCATACAAGCGACGTGAACACCAGCGCGTACCACGCGCGGCGAGCCAGGCTGAGGCATTCGACGGCCACGCCGGTGAACACACCGATCAAGATTGCAACCACAGCCAGCTTGTGCGTGCCGCTCGCGTACGGCGGCTCATAGGGCGGCAGCTTCTGAAAGCCAACCGCGCCTGCAATTCCGAGAATCGCCCACATTGTGCCCGTAGCCACGCCGAGCCATTGGGCGGTTCGCGGAGCCTTGTCGATGGCGCGAATAAAGGAATGCCCAAGCAGAAGGACCAGCGGCGGAAATATAGGCAAGATGTATTCGGGTAGTTTCGATCGCGAAAAGCTGAAAAATACGAATGGGAGGATCGCCCAGCAGGCGACGAAAAATCCAAAAGAATTTCGCCATGAGCCCTCACGAAAGATGCGGCGGCCGTCGATTGCCGCGCCAATCAGCAGCGCTGTCCACGGTAACAGGCCGATGAGGACAATTGGACCGAAGAACCAGAATGGCTGGCGATGCTGGAAGACGGGTGTGAGGTAGCGTTGAAAATTATGCAAGAGGATGAACGTGTGAAAAAAACTGGGATTGTAATACGCGCACAAGGCATACCAGGGCAATGCAACAACACAGAAAGATAGAATCGCGAGAGGATGAAGCAGCCGGATCGCTTTTTTCAGGTGCCGCGTTACGATGGCCCATAGGAGGACGCTTCCGCCGGACAAAATTAGCGCGGCTGGTCCTTTCGCGAGTGTCGCGAAGCCGAGCCAGACTCCTAGAAAAATCAAGGGCAACTTATCGCGGAGGGATCCCGAACTCAGCGAATTTTTTTGAGCGTTTCCGTCAAATGCACAAAATAATCCCTGCTTTTCCAAAACACTCGTGGCGCAGACGAGTGCGACCGCCAGGCTTGCTGTGAACAGCATGTCAGGAGCAGCCGCGCGCGAGAAGGCAATGATGCCGGCGCACGTTGGGAAGATCAGCAGAATTGCCCAGGCCGTTCGCTCGCCATACCGCTTCCACCCCAGCCAAGCCGTAGCGAGAGCTGCGACGAGCGCAGCGAACGCCGAGGGCAAACGCGCGGCCCACTCCAGCGAAGGCACGAGTTTGAATCCAATGGCCGCGGCCCAATAATAGAAAATCGGCTTTTCAAACCAGGGCGCTCCGTAGAGATACGGCGTGATCCAATTGCCGTTGTGCGCCATGGTTCGCGCGATCCAGGCGTAGCGCGGTTCATCGGGACCAACGAGGCCGATGGCGGAGAGTCCCGTGAAAAGGCAAACGAGCAAAACGGCCAGCGCGGCCACTGCCGCGGCGATTTTTCGGTGGGGCCATGCGCGTCTCATTTCCATCGCGGCTGAGTGTATCAGACGAGTCGGTCAACTCTGAAGAAGCAGCGCTGGTTCGCGGAAAACGTCTGTGACAGAATGGCGCGCGATGCGTGAATGGTGCGAATATGCCGCAGCCTGGACGATTCTAAAATTTTTGGGGCTCCTTCCGCGGCCGTTGGCACGCGCTGTTGCTGCGCAGATCGCCCGGTTTCTTTTGCTGTGCCGGCCGCCGCTGCGGCACGCTGCGCTTGTAAATCTTCGTCTCGCATTTCCAGACTGGTCCGACGCGCAACGCCGGCAAACGATTCGAAGCATGGCGCGTCATCTCGGCTGGATGGCGGCGGAGTTCGCGCATTTTCCGGATTGGTCGCGCGAGAATATCGAGAGGCTCGTCGTGATCGATGGCTTCGAGAATTTTGAAGCCGCGCGGCGGCTGGGCAAGGGAGTGATTTTTCTCACCGGCCATATGAGCGCGTGGGAAATCGCGCCCTTCGCGCAGGCAGTTTATGGGAATCCTCTATCGTTCCTTGCGCGTGCGATCGATAATTCGCGCGTCAACGCACTCATCAATCGCTATCGGTGCCTTTCCGGCAATCAGCCGATCGAGAAAAATAATTCCGCACGCGTCATCCTGCGGGTTCTCCACAGCGGCGGCACGATCGGAATCCTCGCGGATCAAAACACCTCCCTCGATGAAGGGATTTTCGTCGACTTTTTTGGCGTTCCCGCTGCAACTACAACGGGACTTGCGCGCGTCGCGTCGCGGACAGGCGCCGCTGTCGTTCCCGGGTTTATCTCCTGGGACGATTCTGAACGGAAATATTCTCTGCGCTTTGAACCGGCCGTGAAGCTCGTGCAATCGAACGATGAAGATGCGGATATTCGCGAGAACACGCTTCGGTTCAATCAGGCCATCGAGAACTACATTCGCGCCCATCCCGATCAATGGCTCTGGGTGCACAAGAGATGGAAAAATCGTCCGCCGGGAGAGCCGCCGCTGTATGCCCGCTAGAGTTTTGCGAAAGACCGAGCAATAAAGCATGATTTTCGTAATGCGTGAAAGAGTTTGATGAGGAGAAAAATCATGAAGCGAACCGCACAGGAACTTGCGGATCATTTGCAAGCGACCGTGGAGGGCGATGCGAGGGTGGTAATTTCCGGGTTGGCCCGCCCGGAGGATGCGAGCGCGGAGGATTTAATCTATGTCGACGCCGCGAAGCACCTGCCCCGTTGCGAGTCCTCGGCCGCCCGATGTGCGCTGGTGCGCGAAGGGATGAAGCTCCCCGGGAAAACGCTCATCGTCGTGCGCGAGCCGAAGCTGGCGTTTGCCAAAGCGGCTGCATGGATGCTGGAACAGCAGCCAATCGCCTCAAGAGTTCATCCCACCGCTCTGATCGATGGTTCGGCAACGGTCTCGGCGAGCGCGCATATCGGCCCGTACGTTGTGATCGAAGAGGGTGTGGTTGTTGGAGCAGGAACGGAGATCGGAGCATTTTGCTTTGTGGGACGTGGCGCGAAGATTGGAGAGTCATGCCGGTTGTATCCGCGCGTTACGCTCTACGCTGGCGCGAAATTGGCGAACCGCGTGATTGTTCATGCAGGAGCAGTCATCGGTGGAGACGGTTTCGGATACGTCTACGGCGAAGGAAAAAATTGGAAATTTCCGCAGCTCGGCGGCGTCGAGATTGACAATGATGTTGAAATCGGGAGCAATTCGACGATCGCACGCGGGTCGCTGGGTACGACGCGCATCGAGCGAGGAGTGAAGGTGGATAATCTGGTGCATATCGCGCACAACGTGCGCGTCGGAGAGCATACGGTTATCGCGGCACAAACGGGAATTTCGGGAAGCTGCGACATTGGCCGGCATGTTTTGATCGGCGGGCAAGCAGGACTCGGCGAACACTGCAAAGTCGAAGATGGAGCGATTTTGGGCGGGCAGTCGGGCATCCTGAATGGCAAAACGGTCCGTGAAGGTCAAATGGTTTGGGGCACGCCGGCGCGTCCACTCGGCGAATTCAAAAAGCAATATGCGCAATTTGCGCGGTTGCCCGAATTGGCAGAACGAGTTCGCAGACTGGAAGAGAAGCGTGACGCGAAATAGCGCGATGTCGCGCCGAGTGATTGGCGGCGGACGCGAGTCGCCTCGAATCATTTTGATCGCCGGACAATGCAGCGGCGTTGGCAAGACGGCACTCGGCGTCGATATTATTCGGGGATTCCCGGAGCAGGATTGGCTTGCATTAAAAATAACCCGCCACCACACGGAACAAATCGCCGGCGGCGCGGGCTATGCGTTTCAAGCAGAAAGTGACAGGGAAGGGAAGTCGGACACGTCGCGGTACCTTGCTGCGGGAGCGAATCGATCGTTTTTGATCGAAATTCGCGCAGGGTATCTCGCGGTAGCTATGCGCGAAATCAAGCAACTGATCGCGGGCGCTCAGGCGGTTCTCATTGAAGGCAATTCTGCCTTAGGATATCTGCGCCCATCTTTGACCCTGCTCGTTTTGGACCCTCGTCGAAGGGATTTCAAGCCGTCTGCACGCGAGGCGCTCGGCCAAGCGGCTGCCGTGGTCTTGCGCTTCCCCATGTTTGGCGAACCTTGGCGGGGAATCGAATCAACCCAAATTGTCGCGAGCCCGGTGTACCTGCAACCCTTCGGCAAGCCTCTTGGGGCGGGACTGCGCCGGTTTATCGGCAACACCCTGAATAGTTAAGATTCGTCTACCGAATCATGGATGTCTTTTTGTGTTGACCGGGGTACTATGCACCAGTGATAATTTGAGGGGAGCGTGTGTGTAAGTTCTTGCATTTGTAGCTCATTCTTGAATAGCACTTTATTGCAAGGCTGTGCGGGATACGTCCTGGGACTTGGCGGCATCTTACATCCGGAAGCGTGTCCGCCGCGGAAGAGCCTTGCGGCGATAATCACTTAATTGCGCGGGGCGGCGCGTAGCCCGTGGAGTTGTTGCTGTGTTTTCGTGCCCGCAAACTGAAGCGCGGGCGCGCAATCCAAATAGGGATTGCGGCTTGGCGTGGGATTTCTGGTCGGGAAGGTTGAAACGATGTCCGAAGGCATGCAAATGCCGGAAGCTCAAATACAAACTGCGACGGCGGTGAAGCGCGTTCGTGTCCACGAAGGTAAACACGATTCGCGAGTTGCGGACGCTGTTGAGCGGAGCGTGCAGCACTTGTTGTCGCTGCAGACGGCGGATGGGTACTGGTGGGGCGAACTGGAAGCTGACACGACTCTAGAGTCCGACCATATTCTGCTGAACTACCTTCGCAGAGACATCAAGAGCGACAAAGTCCGGATGCTGGCCAATTACCTTCGCAAAAAGCAGCTTTCAAATGGCGGCTGGAATATCTACCCCGATGGGCCCGCTGAGCTGAATACGAGCGTGAAAGCCTACTTTGCACTGCGACTCGCGGGCGACTCTGCCGATTCCCCTCACCTCTCGCGCGCGCGAAAGGCCATCCACGAATTGGGCGGGCTGGAGTCCACCAATTCTTATGTCCGCTTTTATCTCGCCATGACCGGCGCGATTGGCTGGGATATGGTCCCGGCAATTCCACCTGAGCTTTTGCTGCTGCCGAATTGGTTTTTCGTGAATTTGTACGACATGTCTTCGTGGACCCGTGCGATTGTCGTGCCGCTGACGATTATTTATGCGCTGAAGCCGGATTGGAAAGCCGGGAAGATGCCGAGTGTGGACGAGCTCTTCCTGGATCCCAAGAACAAGCACAAGGCGCTCGCATGGAGCCGGAAAATCATCTCCTGGCGCAATCTATTTCTCGCTATCGACCGCATACTGAAGATTCACGAAGCGCTGCCGTGGAAACCATTTCGCCGGCGCGCTGTCGAAGAGGCCAAGCGATGGATGTTCCAACATATCGAGCGCACCGAAGGTCTTGCGACAATTTTCCCCGCTATGGCGCATTCGATTTATGCCATGCTCACGCTGGGCTATCCCCCGGAAGATCCATTGATCATGCGCGAAATGGGCTGGGTTTCCACATTCGAAATCGAGGAGAACGACACACTACGCATGCAGCCGTGCATTTCGCCGGTGTGGGACACTGCGATCGCCATGGTGTCGCTCGAAGAGGCGGGTGTCGACTCGGCGCATCCAGCGCTGCAAACCGCTTCGCAATGGCTGATCGATCATCAGATTTTGGGACCTGGCGACTGGCAAGTGAAGAACAAAGACGCGCCGCCGGGCGGCTGGGCTTTCGAGTTTCGCAATGACTTTTACCCGGATGTTGACGACACGGCGTTTGTGTTGATGGCACTGCAGCCGGTGGAACACTCCGAGCCTGTGCGCTTTGAACAGGCGGCACGCCGCGGATTGACATGGCTGCTGAGCATGCAGAATCGCGATGGAGGATGGGGTGCGTTTGACCGCGACAACGACCACGTCCTGCTGACACAGATTCCGTTCGCGGATCACAACGCCATGATCGATCCTTCGACCGCCGATGTTGCGGCTCGCTCGATCGAATGCCTGGCGAAATACGGCTGGTCCGCTTCTCACCCGGCGATTCGCAGGGCCTTTCAGTACCTGCAACGTGAGCAAACGCCGGAAGGCGCTTGGTATGGACGCTGGGGTTCCAATTATGTCTACGGAACGAGCGGCGTACTGCGCGCTCTCGAAGTTGCAGGATTGGGAGAAAGCGTAGAAGGGCATCGCGCCGTTGATTGGCTGAAAAAGGTGCAGAATGCGGATGGAGGATTTGGCGAAACGCCGCTTTCCTACGTCGATCCATCGCTGAAGGGACAGGGACCGAGCACTGCGTCGCAAACGGCGTGGGGTCTAATCGGCTTGCTCGCTGTTGTGTCTCCGGATGATCCTGCCGTGCAGCGGGCCGTAGAATGGCTCATCGAACATCAGAATGAAGATGGTTCCTGGGATGAAGATGCGTTTACTGGCACAGGCTTCCCTTGCGTGTTTTACTTGAAATACCATCTGTACCGGAATTCTTTCCCGCTCTATGCGCTGGCGCGATATCGCAACATGCGCAGAGGCCCACAAAATAGTCTGAAACCGTTTCAATTTAACGCCAGTGAATTTATTTATCGCAATGGACATGGGGGCAAACGATGAGGTTTCCGCTAAGTTTGACGGCGAACCTGACGAAATATCTGGCCGGGAAGGCCATTCGCGGAGAGAAGAAATTTCCGCTGGTCATGATGCTCGAGCCGCTGCACGCTTGCAATCTGACGTGCACCGGCTGTGGTCGCATCCGCGAATATAAAGGCACGATCAATGAAATGCTGACTGTGGAGCAGTGCATTGCCGCGCTTGAGGACTGCGGCGCGCCCATCGTTTCCATTTGTGGCGGGGAGCCTTTGATTTATCCGGAGATTGGCCGCCTGGTGAAGGAAATTTTGGCGCGCAAAAAGAACATCTATCTTTGCACCAACGGCATGTTCATCCAAAAACGGCTGAGCGAATTCAAGCCGACGTCCCGCTTCTTCTTCAATGTGCACCTGGATGGCTTGGAGAAGACGCACGATCTTTGCGTGGAACGTGACGGCGTCTTCCGCCAAGCTATTGAGGGAATCAAAGCGGCCAAAGCCGCCGGCTTCCTTGTTTGCTCGAATACGACGATTTACAAAGAGACGGACATCGAGGAAGTTGCTGAACTCTTCGCCTTTCTGCGCACGCTGGGAGTGGATGGCAACATGCTCTCGCCTGCGTATTCGTACGCATCGGTGCAGACAAAGGACATTTTCATGTCGCGCCAGGACGTGAACGAAAAATTCCAGCGCGCGAGCAAGCTTCTGGAGCAGTTCAACGTCATTACGTCGCCGATTTATATGGAATTCCTCCGTGGCGAACGCGATTTGATGTGCACGGCGTGGGGCAATCCGACCTACAACCCGCGCGGATGGAAAGGGCCGTGCTATTTGATGACGGACGAGCACCACAAAACCTTCGGTGACCTGATCAACAACACACCGTGGGAAAAATACGGCTACGGCCGCGACCCTCGCTGCGAAAACTGCATGGTGCAATCGGGATACGAGGCTTCCGCTGTGCTCGGCGGAAATCACAAATTCGGCGATACCTGGAAAATGCTTCAGTGGCAGGTTTCCGGACGCCTCGGAGGCCGCAAAGGTGCAAATGGCCATGGTAATCGCGTCCCGAAGACGAACGGAAACGGCCACACGGCGAATTTAACTGCAACTTATGACCCTGCCGCAGGCGCGCAAGCTCGCGAAAAGGAAGAGGCCTTCCGTATTCTATGAGGACGTTGGTTACCGGCGCGACCGGGTTCGTGGGTTCCCACGTTGCCCGTCGCCTGGCTGCTTCCGGTGAAACTGTTCGGGCGCTCGCGCGCAGAGGGAGCCAGCGTCAGTCGCTGGCCGGGGTTGAGGTCGAATGGGTCGAAGGCGACTTGCGCGACGAATCTTCGCTCGTTCGCGCCCTCGCCGGGATTGAACAGGTCTACCATGTCGCTGCGGATTACCGCCTCTGGGCCCGCAATCCTCAGGAAATTTACGAAAGCAACGTAACAGGAACGAAAAATCTTCTTGCCGCGGCTTTACGTGCGCGAGTCCAGCGTTTCATTCATACGAGTACCGTTGCCACGATTGCCGTGCCTCGGGGCAATGCTGTGCCGGACGAAACGAATCGGACGACGGTCGATGAGATGATCGGAAATTACAAGAAATCGAAGCTGCTCGCGGAGCAAGAGGCGCTGCGCGCCGCGCACGAGGGTTTGCCAGTGGTGATCGTGAATCCGACGACGCCCGTCGGTCCCGGCGACTGGAAGCCCACGCCGACCGGTAAGATCATTTTGGATTTTCTGCGCGGCAAGATGCCGGCTTATATAGACACAGGCTTGAATTTCGCGCCCGTCGAAGACGTCGCCGAAGGCCATCTTCAAGCGGCACGGCTCGGGAAAATTGGCGAACGCTATTTGCTCGGCGGACGCAATATGACGCTTAAGGAATTGCTCGACGCGCTTGCGAAGATCACAAACGTCGCCGCGCCGACACGAAAAATTTCTCACTCGATTGCGCTTTTCGCCGCCTATGCTGACGCGGCCTTTTCGCGCGTCGCCGGTCGAGAGCCGCGCATTCCGCTGGAAGGCGTTCGTATCGCGCGGCATACGATGTTTGTCAGCGACTCGAAGGCGCGCCAGGAATTAGGCTACCAGCCTGGTTCTGTCGAAGGTGCGCTCGAGCGCGCCGTAGGATGGTATGCTGAGCACGGATATGTAAATCTCCCAAGACGTAAGCAGGAAGCGCGGGCTTCTGCCGCTTGAACAATGGCCTTGAAAATCCTGATCACATTCGCTCTTGATGTGGAATTCGCTCCGTGGCGAGGCGTGCGCTCTTTTGACAGCGTTGCGGGAGTGGCTTTCCCGGTTTATGAGTGCGCGGTTGGTAACGCGGTGGCGCGCGTTGTGCTGACCGGCGTTGGCCCCATCCACGCGAAAAGAGTTGCTGCCGAAGCCTTGAAATGGAAGCCGGACGTCTGCATTTCATCGGGCCTTGCAGGCGCCTTGCGGCCTGCGCTTGGGATCGGAGGTGTCTTTGCCGCGCGCAGTGCGAAGGATTTGGAAACTGGAAGAAAGATGGATTGCAACACGGATCTCTTTGTCGCCGCGCAGAGGCATGGACTCATCGCCGTGGAGCACTTGCTCTCGGCAGCCAGCATGATTCTCACGGCGGAAGGGAAGGCGCGGCTGAGCAGCATGGCGGAAGCGGTTGACATGGAGAGCTTCGCGATTCTCGCGGAGGCTTCTGCAAGCGGTATTCCCGCGATTGCCATTCGCGCGATCAGCGACTCGGCTGACGAAAATCTGCCGATGGATTTTCAATCTTTCTTGAATGAACACGGAGGGTTGGATCGATCGAAGCTAGCGCGGGCTCTTGCGCGCGCGCCGCACAAATTGCCGGGCCTTGTCCGCGTTGGCCGCAATAGCCGGTTGGCAGCAACAAAACTGGCGCAAGTCTTGGATGCTTACGTGGCAGACATCGCCAAGCATCCCGCTTCGCAAATGGAAATGGCCGAGGCGTATCACAAATGAGTTCCACGACGGCGCACATAGGAAGTAATTCGCGCGAGAATCGCGCCAGCGGCAAAATGCTCGCTGGAGTGTATCGCGGCAAGGGCTGCGTTGTTTGCGAAGAAGTTCCCATTCCTGAAATCGGCGAAGGAGAAGTTTTGTTTCGTGTCGCCGCATGCGGAATCTGCGGAACCGATATTAAGAAAATCGCGCACGGTTTTGCGGAGCCTCCGCAAATCTTCGGACACGAACTTGCGGGCACGGTCGTCGAAGTCGGCCGCGGCGTGCGCAAATTCAAGCCGGGCGACCGCGTGGTCAGCTTTCATCATGTCCCGTGCGAAAAGTGCTTTTACTGTGAGCGCAAACTATTCTCGCAATGCTCGCAATATAAGAAAGTGGGCCTAACCGCGGGCTTCACGCCGAATGGCGGCGGATTCGGGCAGTATGTTCGCGCGATGCCCTGGATTGTCGAGCGCGGCATGTTAGCGCTTCCCGCAGATATCACGTTTGAAGAAGCGACATTCATCGAGCCGGTCAATACAGCGGCCAAGGCCGTCTGGAAAGCGCGCGTTGCAGACGGGGAATTCGCTGTCGTGATCGGCCAGGGGCCGATCGGCATGCTCTTGACGGGCTTGTGTAAACTGAAAGGTGCGGAGATCGTCACAACCGATCCTTTGCCGGCGCGGCGCGCTGCAAGCCTGGCGCTCGGCGCAACGGCCAGTTTCGATCCGGCATCAGATAGTATAGAGACGCAAGTCCGCGAGCGCACGCGAGGCAGAGGCGCTGACGTCGTCTTGCTTGCGGCGCCGCACCCGAAACTTGTCGTCGAAGCGCTTGCCATGGCACGGCCCGGTGGCCGCGTCATGTTGTTTGCCCATAATGATCCCGTGTTGCGCATCGAATTCCCGGCGGCGGCGGTGGGGATTGAAGAGAAGGAAATTCTCGGAAGTTATAGCGCATCAATTACCGAGCAACAGGAGTATGCTGAGATAGTGTTCGAGCGGCGAATGCCTGTGGCGCAACTGGTTTCTCACCGGTTCCCGACCGAACGCATTGCGGAAGCGCTGGAATTGGCGGCGCATCCTAAAGAAGATACTTTGAAAGTGGTGATTGTGCATTCATGAAGACGGATTCCAACGGGGTAATGACAGCGGCGGTCCTCTATGGCCGTGAAGATTTGAAGGTCGAGCGCGTCGGCATTCCTGCGGTCGGCGAAGATGAGATTTTGGTGCGTGTGCAGGTGGCTCTGACGTGCGGCACGGACCTCAAGGTCTGGAAGCAGGGCTCGCATCCGCGCATGATTCACCCGCCGGCAATTTTTGGCCACGAGCTGGCCGGCATTGTGCAGGAAACCGGTTCGGCAGTGGCGGGCACGATTCACAATGGCATGCGCGTTGTGCCCTCCAATTCTGCGCCGTGCGGCTCATGTCTCTATTGCCGCAAGGGCCAGCCGAATTTGTGTGAAGACCTGCTGTTCAATAACGGCGCTTACGCGGAGTACGTGCGGATTCCTGGCCGGATTGTGCGCCAAAATCTCTTAGAGATTCCCGACCATGTCAGTTTTCGGGACGCCGCGATGGTCGAACCTCTCGCCTGCGTGCTGCGCGGAATTCACGAGACAAATATTCAAGCGGGCGATACGGCGGTCATCGTCGGCTGTGGGCCGATTGGCCTGAAGTTCATTCGCGTTCTTTCAGAACGCGATGTTCGCGTGATTGCCCTCGGCAAACGCAAGAATCAGATCCAGGCCGCGGAGCGCCTGGGCGCCTACGCCGCGTTTGACGTTTCTGAAATCGACAGCCCGGTGCAGTTGGTGCGTCAGTTGACGGAAGGCGGCCGCGGCGCGGATGCCGTTGTCGAAGCCGTCGGTTCGGCCATGACCTGGCAATGGGCCATGCAGATGGTGAGAAAAGGCGGGAGAGTGAACCTGTTCGGCGGCTGCCCGCATGGAACGCAGGTGCATTTCGATCCCGCGCTCCTGCATTACTCGGAAATCACCATCAAGGCTACGTTCCATCACACGCCGCGATTCATTCGCGAAGCGCTCGACACGATCTCGCGCGGGGAAGTTCGCGCCGATGATTTCGTCACTGGCGAAATTCCGTTGGCCGAATTGCCGCGCGTTTTCGAACACATGAAGCATCGCAACGGTGAATTGAAGACGGCGGTCAATCCCTGGGCTTAATCAGTCGGGGCTCCTCCATGCTCGGACAGTACGAACTGGAAATCGCGCGAAACTTGCCTCCCGAAAATTGCGCTCCGTCCGAAGCGCAGCGCTATACGCGCTGGCTTGCCACGCATCACTACGAAAATTTTCGCGTCGTCTCTTGGTTGCTGCCAGAGCGTCTGCATCAGCATTTTTATAATGTCTACGCCTATTGCCGCTGGGCTGATGATTTGGGCGACGAAGTTCCCGATCCTCGCCGTGCGGTCGAACTGCTGAATGGCTGGCAGGAAGAGCTTGAGCGAGCGTATCGCGGCGCCGCGACTCACCCTGTTTTGATTGCTGTGGGCGAAACCGCGCGCGAATGCCGCATTCCCATCGATCCGTTTCGTGATTTGCTCATCGCCTTCCGGCAGGATCAGGCCGTTCACCGCTATGCGAAATGGGACGACGTCATCGAGTATTGCCGTTACTCGGCGAATCCGGTCGGCCGGCTCGTCCTTTACCTCATGGGCTATGGTGACGCTGAGCGCCAATCGCTTTCCGACGCAACGTGCACGGCTTTACAGCTCGCTAATTTCTGGCAGGACGTCGGGCGCGACCTTGAAAAAGGCCGCATCTATATTCCCTTGGAGATTGCCGCGTCCCACGGCGTCTCGCAAGATGATATCGTTTCCAGGCGATTCGACTCGCGTTATATCGCGCTGATGAAGGATCTAATCGCACGGACGCGTGCTCTTTTCGCAATCGGAGCGCCCTTGGCGGAGCGTGTCTCGAAGGAATTTCGCGTGGACCTCGAACTCTTCAATCGCGGCGGCTGTGCGGTTCTCGATGCCATCGAATCCATGGGTTACGACACGCTGAATCATCGCCCTGCTCTTGACCGCCGCGTGCAGGCCCGGCTCCTCGGGCGCGCCATGCTCTCGCGGCTTCTCGCGAAGTTTGGCTCGTCGTCAGGCCATCCCAAGGATGGCGGCTCAAAAACCGAAAGCGCCTCGATTGCCGGTCGGCATGCCTGATAACGTCGCTGTTTCTGCCTCTTACGATCATTGTCGAAAAATCGCCCGTGCAGCCGCGCGCAATTTTTACTACGGGTTTATGCTGCTGCCGGCCGCGAAGCGCGATGCGCTATGCGCGCTGTATGCCTTCATGCGCGGCGTGGACGATATCTCGGACGAGCCGGGAACCATCGAAGACAAGTGCCGGCGCCTGAGCGAGCGGCGCGCGGAAATGGATAAGGGATTGGCTGGCGGCAGCCAGGACGATCCTGTATGGCCCGCGCTCCGCCATGCGGTTTCGGCCTACGCGATTCCACAGCTCTATCTTCATGATTTGATTTCCGGCGCGGAGATGGACCTGACGATTTCCTCGTATCAGACCTTCGATGCTTTGCGCGAATACTGTTATCGTGTCGCAGGGACTGTCGGCCTGTGCTGCCTTTACGTTTTTGGTTTTTCTGACCCGCACGCCCCGGAGCTTGCTGAAAAGCTCGGCATCGCATTTCAATTGACGAACATTTTGCGTGACCTTCCGCGCGACCATGCCATGGGGCGTGTTTACCTGCCCAACGAAGACTTTGCTCGCTTCCAGTGCGACCCTCAGCAGCTAGGTGATGCGAATGCAAGCGCGGCAATCGCGCCGTTGGTGCAATTCGAAAGTGACCGCGCCTGGCAATTTTACCGCGAAGGCTGGCCGTTGCTCGGATTGGTGAGCGAAGATAGCCACGCTGCACTGTGGGCCATGGCACGGATTTATTCCGGAATTCTGGAAAAGATCGAGCGGCGGAACTTTGCGGTTCTCGCTCCGCCGCCCCCGCGGCTTTCGACCCCGGAAAAAGTATGGATTCTGATCCGGGCGCGGATGGGTTGGCTTGGGGAGAGAGATGCGCTGCGAAACAGTGATCATCGTCGGCGGAGGTCTGGCGGGACTGTCGGCGGCCACAGCTCTCGCTGACGCCGACCTGCGCGTTCATCTGGTGGAAAAACGCCCCTATCTGGGCGGGCGTGCGACTTCCTATGCCCTTCCCGATGGCAGCCATGTTGACAATTGCCAGCACGTGACTCTCGGCTGCTGCACGAACCTCGCTGATTTTTACCGCCGCGTTGGAGCGGAATCGAAAATCCGGAACTATAGCCGCCTGTATTTTGCCGACCGAAACGGCAGCGTCAGTTCGATTTATTCCTCGCCGCTTCCCGCGCCGTTTCACACCAGCTTTTCATTCTTGCGGTTTGGCGCGCTTTCTTTCAGAGACAAGCGCTCCATCGCCCGCGCCATGCTCGCGATTGTGCGCTCCGGCGGGCGTCCGGCCGATGTTCATGGCGTTTCGATGCTCGATTGGCTGCGGCGCAACGGTCAGACGGAGGACGCGATTGCGCGCTTCTGGCGTGTTGTGCTGGTCAGCGCGCTCGACGAAGAATTGGAACGCACGGATGCGCACTACGGCGTCGACGTTTTCTGGAAGGCATTTCTCGCCAATCGCAAAGGGTACGTGCTCGGCATACCTTCAGTGCCGCTGGGAGAGCTTTACGCAGGTTGTCGCGAAGCGATCGAGCGCCGTGGCGGCGAGGTCAAAACGCGCGCCACCGTGCGAGGCATCCGCTTCAGGCAGGGCAGATTTCAGTCACTTGCGATGGACGACGGCAGCGAGATGCGCGCCGATGCGTGCATCTTGGCCGTTCCGCATGACGGCCTGCTCCAGATCCTTCCGGAAGAAATCAAGAGCCGGCCCGAATTCGCCGCGCTCAGCCATTTGCGCACATCTCCCATCACTGGCGTGCATCTTTGGTACGACCGCGAAGTGCTGGACAAGCCGTTTCTTACCCTCCTCGACCACACCGTTCAATGGGTTTTCAATAAATCGATGCTTTATGGCCCTGTCGAAAAATCAGCAAGCACGCCGTCGCGCGAACCCGGCCAGTATCTTCAGCTTGTGATTAGCGCCTCGTATGATTTGATCCCGCGCTCTCGCCAGGAAATCATCGACCTTTGCGTGACGGAGCTGCAGGAGGCGCTGCCTGCGACACGTAGCGCGAAACTGCAAAAAGCGACCGTCGTGAAGGAAGTGAACGCGACATTTTCGCCCGAGCCGGGCTCCGATGCTTTTCGCCCGGAGCAGAAAACAAAGAACGACAATTTTTTTCTCGCAGGGGATTGGACGCAGACTGGCTGGCCTGCGACTATGGAGGGCGCTGTGCGCAGCGGATATTTGGCAGCAGAGGCTTTGCTCGCTGCCTCTGGCGCTCCGCGAAAGATCCTAATTCCGGACTTGGCCGTGGAAGGCATTTGCCATTGGTGGGCAAAGGAGTAAAATGGTTGTACTCCTTTTGGAGCGCCAGTCGGAAGGTTCCCCGAAAGCTCGTTTTTAATTTCAGCCGGCGTTTACTTTGGCAAAAAGACGAGATATTTCATGGCTGCGAAGAATGTTTTGCTCGCGAACTGTTTGGAGATGTTTCTGCGGCTTCAGTGAAAACGCATTCCATGACTGGAAGATTTGCGGCTCGGAATCGCCTTTGATTTGGCCTGGCATCGTTCGCGAGTGATTTTTCTGCGATTCCGCAATGTTTTTTGGGAATATCATGAGTAGTATCCCGGAGGAAATCTATGGAACGGAAGTATAAGCAGAAGGGATATAGCGAGCGCGATCGCGAAGATAAGAAAAAGGAACATTCGCCGGAGCCGCGCCCTCGCCAGGAGCAGATGGGCCCGCGCACGCCGCGCATGGTCGGGACCGTGATGCGCGCCCGCTGTTCGAATTGCGGAAACATCCTGGCGCCAGGCTTCGACCAGAATGGGCAGTGCCCGAAGTGCCACTCCGAGCTGCACTGCTGCAAGCAATGCGTTCATTTCGACACGGGCGCGCAATTCGAGTGCACGCAGCCTGTGCCTGAACGCATCCCGCGAAAAGATGCCAAGAATGAGTGCGCATTTTTCGAGTTTCGCATGACCGTGGAAAAGGACACTTCACCAGTCACTTACGCGACAAGTCCCAGTCCCGCGCCAGCGTCCAACGGCCGCCCCGATGACGCTCGCAAGGCTTTTGAAGACTTGTTCAAGAAGTAGAAAAGCCTGCCGCAGGGTCAGCATCCACGCGATAAAAAGAGATGGTTCACTGACCTACCGGTCAGCAAAGCTTTCTTCGCATTCCCGTAAGCCGGGACTTGCACCCCCTCCGCTGCGCTGCTATTCTTGGTTTGTGGGCGACGCCATGAACAGATTTTTTGCCCTCCCTTCCGCGTTTAACAACCGAGGAGTTTCCCATGAAAACCTCATTCAGCTACAAGCAGGCAGAGCTGCGCGAACAGACCGAACGAGAACTGGATTCCAACGCCGTAAAATTGGAGAAATTTCTTAAGCGATTTGCGCCCGATTTAGTGCAATTGCATGGAGCTTTTGAACGGATTCCTCATCGCAATAGCTTCGCGCTTTCCCTGAATTTGTCGTTGCCCACCGGGACCCTCCACGCCACCGGAGAAGCTGATGATGTCGTGGGAAGCGTGCGCGCTGCGTTCGGCGAAGTCATTGCGCAACTCAAAAAACACATGGGCAAGCTGCGCAAGGATTATGAATGGAAGCGCAAACGGGAGAAACGATCTCCTGCTCTCAACAAGAGTTTTGTGTCCTGATTTCATCGCGAACAATCGAGCCCGTTTCCCGCGCGAGCTTCTGGAGAGCAGCTGATTTGGCCGAACTCCTCGATGCTTTGTGATTCTTGCGTGCGGCTTCGGTTGCGGTCGCGCCTCGCTCACGTTAATATCGTTCACTCCTATTTTTTAGGGGCGTAGCTCAGTGGTAGAGCAGCGGCCTTTTAAGCCGAAGGTCGTGGGTTCGATCCCCACCGCCCCTACCAATCTTCAAAGCAAAAGGGTTGCGCCGTTTTTCTGCTACCGTGCTACCCAAACCCCTGATTTTCCCCGCCAGACAGTATTTCTCCTAGAGGGGCTTAAGCCCCGGCGCATAAATAGGGGAAAACGCAGTGAACACCAAAGTTTCGCTTTACACCCGCGACGAACGCGGGAAGTACCACAAGACCGATTCACGGGGAATCTATCCGAAAGACCGCACGTCGTTCATCATCCGCTACACAGGGGACAACATGAAGCGCGTCTGGGAAACGCTCCCGAAAGGCACGGACTTCGCGGGCGCAAGAAAGCTGGCGTTGGAGAAGGAGCTTCGGCTCTCTGATCCCTCCCTGAACACGCCGTCTCTCAAGCGCGTCCCGGTGAAGGTAATCCCGCCACTTGACGGGCGCGTTGGGATTGCCGACGCCGCCGAGAAGTATATCGACTTGCTTTGGGCCGAGAACAACCACGTCGCCAAGACTGTCCGCGTGAAGGCTCAGGAGCTTCGACGCTTCGCTGAGTTCTGCCGGACACAACGTAAGAAGGAGCACGTCGCGAACTTGGATCGCCACGATATGTTGGCGTATCGGGACTGGCTGTACTCGGAGGGCTACATGCCTTGGACTGTCGTCGGCGACCTTATGTCAGCAACCACGATGCTTAAGAAGAACCCGCTGCTGTCCGTCAGGGGTCTGCTCACATCAGACGATTGGCCCGACTTCCCAGACACCGAGCCTGCGCCGTACTCCGATGAAGAGGTTGAGGCGATGCTTTGCGCGGCGGACGAAGACGAGGCTCTCTTCATCAGGTTCATGCTAGGCTCCGGGTGCAGGAACATGGAAGCCGCGCACCTGCAATGGGGCGACATCGACTACGCTGCCAAAACCGTGTGGATTCACGCCAAGCTGGAATACGGCTGGAAGCCCAAGACGACTGCTGGCACGCGGCGCATCCCGCTATCGGATTCGCTGATCGCAGCACTCAAGGCGAAGCGAGGCGCGAAGGATGTGCTTGTGTTCCCGGCGAAATGCGGTAAGGTCAACCGACACTTGCTGCGGATCATCCAGCGCGTAGCCAAGCGTGCTGGCGTCGAGGGCGCGATCTTGCATCGTTGCAGGGACACATGGGCGACGAACATGCTGCGCCAGCCGGATGTGGACTTGCTGACCCTGCGCGTTTGGATCGGGCATGAGAGCCTTGATGTTTTGAAATTGTATGCTCAAGCCCTGAAGACGAAGGACGAGAAGGCCCGGAACGCGGCGAACGCGGTGGACTACCACCGCAAGAAAGCGGTCGCTGCGGATTGATCCGCCATCCTCGGGCGTTCGGCTTCAGCGACTTCCCGGCGAGCAACGACTCGCGGAACTTCGCGTGTCGGACGTTGTCGGCAGGCGTGGGGGGGTGGCCCGAAAAGCGCCGTTGGACGTTAACTTCATCTTGTTCCCGACCAAATTGGGCGGTTATGACACCGTGAACTGGTCGGCAGGAACGATCCCCTTTGGTGTACAGGCTCAGTCTCGTTGAGTAGCCAATACTAGAAGCTTTCCGATGGCCCGTCAGGATCATTCCTCTCTCGCCAATTTACGATGACATACGTCTGCTTGTAGACCTTCTCGATGAGGCGGCGGTCGCAAAGCTCACTGAGCACCGAGTGGGCTTCGTCTTCCGACACGTCAAACTCTGCTGCCAAGCTGGCGGCATCGGCGAGCCACATTCCTTCGCGATCCGCGTTCTGCCAAATGACCTCGAACGCCTGTTCCCGGCCGAAATACTTCCTGCGCTTCACTGTTCCTCCTTGCGTCGAGCCGTACTGCCCGTGCCTCTCGGTCGCCTGACCCCGAACTCCACGGCGACGCGGTAAACCAGCCAGCGAGAGCAGCCGAGCATGTCCGCGATCTGCTGGTACGAGAGGGTCGGGTTCCCGACAATCACATCTCGGATCGCCGCATGCGCTGTTGCCGTGCTCGCCTTCGTTACGACTCGGACGTCCACGACTTGAGCAGTTGCCTTCTTGATTTCGGCGTATCGACTCACGATTCCTCCCTCATAAGAGGGATCGCGTATTTGCTCTGCAAGTACGCTGGTGACCTTTCAAGATCGAAAAAACGCATCAACACTGGGAAATTGACGGTGCGAATCCTGATTCCGGCTAAGGACCTCGTCTTTTCGATTCATTCTTTAGGCGGCGTGCGGTCAGACCGCCGCGAGCAGGCTGGGATTCTTCTGGGGTCACGCACAAAGCGCAAACCTTAGAACTTCCCTCAATCCGAGTATCTCTAAATGCGGGCGCTTACAAGCGTCGGGGAAGCCGTCTCATCACACCCGGCTTCCCCAAATCTACCCGCGCAAGTGATGCAGCCTCGCAAGCTGAAGGACAAACAATAGGTGTGATATGAGCAAAGCAGACATTTTGGAAAAGTTGAAGCAACACGGGGAGGCGGCGGAGATTGTCCGGGCTTACTGGGCCGAGACGCTGCCGGGCATCGGGCAACTGCCCGAGCCTCAGCTTCAGTCGTGGCTGATCAGGTTTGAGTTGGACGCCATAGTGGGCGGACTGGACGCGGCGGTCAACCAACGCAGCAAGCTTGACGCCAAGGGCGAGCCGATGACAGCCCCGGCTGCGGTGAGCTTCGCCAGCGCGGTCATTAACAGGCTGCATCTGGAGGGCCTGCCGGAAGCCGAGCGCGAAGAGATCAAGGCGCATCGGGAGCACATCCGGTCTGTCCGGTCTGCCGCAGGCAAGCTCGGGAGGGCGAAGCAGTTGGCTGAGGAAGTCGAGGCTTGCCGAGAGGTCGCCCAAGTTTGCCCGGATTTGCCCGAAGTTGCCCGACCTTTGCCCAATGCGTATGGGTTTGGGTTTGAGGTTGGGTTTGCCTCTGCCTCTGCGACTGAGCATGCGGCTGCGCCAGAAGCAAAACCTGCGGCGGCTGCGCCGCCTGCCGCGCAGACCGAAGAGAAAGACAACAGCAAAACCAAGAACCGAAAACCCAAAAACTGCAAGCAGTGTGGTGCCGCTCTCTCTCGGGATAAATCCCACCTCTGCGAAAACCCTCCAGCGGTCTCAAGCTTGGAAGCGGGAAGAGGCAAAACCAAAACCAACCCCGACCGCTACACCCGCTACGAGGGGTGTGAATGCTACGCCCAGATTGAGGAACTGGACTACCACGCAGACACATGTCCTCTCGCCGAGAAGACTAAGGCTGTGGCAAAGCCTTCCGACCCCGGCCGCTACGAAGGATGCAACTGCATCGCGGAATGCGAGGGTTCGGACAATCACGACGATCTATGCCCGCTGTTCAAGGCTCAAGCTAAGGCTGCTTCGGCCCGAAGCCTCAGCGAGGTAGACACGCTATGAGAAAGCTTATCTGCCCGATCTACGCGCCGCCGAAGGTAAAGGCTGTCTGGCATACGTGGACTGTCCAGATGCAGGAGCGGTGGGTGATAGCCAACCCTCCCGCTGGCTACAAGAGCAGCCTGCTTCGCAAACCTGAGATAGTGCGCACGGACATTTTCATCCAAGGCTTGGAGCCGGACGAGTTGGCGATGATCCGCGAGGCGCTGGGAAAGGGCCTGACGCCCAGCGGTTTCGAGGTCGTCGAGGACATCCTGATCCTAAGGCTCGACCGGAACGAATCGCCGAAGCCTTTGCAGGAGGAGTGAGCGATGGACGAGGCGACAAGGAAATACAGCCGCAGGTAGCTACTTCGCCAGACCGCGCATGCTTCATCGGTGGCGGATGCGAGATGCGAGAACTCGGCGAACTGTTGGGACGGCGAGTAATTCGATCCTTCTTCCGGCATAATGGCTGTTCAGTTATGCTCCTGACAATCGCTAACACGAAGGCTCCGGCGACCGACTTGGGGTACCTGCTCCACAAGAATCCGGGTCGCTTGCAGACGTTCGAGCTTTCCTTCGGGAAAGCGCACGTGTTCTACCCGCAGGCATCAGCAGATCGCTGCACAGCAGCACTGCTACTCGACGTTGACCCGGTGGGGCTTGTCAGGACGCGGCGCGGCCCGTCCGGTGAGGGCGGGATGCTTGAGCAGTATGTCAACGACCGCCCCTATGTGGCTTCTTCGTTTATGAGCGTCGCAATCGCACGGGTCTTTGGCTCCGCGCTGGCGGGGAACAGCAAGGGTCGCCCGGAACTCGTGACTGTGCCTTTGCCACTCAGCGCAAGAATCGCCGCGATGCCTTGCCGTGGCGGTGAGGCGTTCGTGCGACGTCTGTTCGAGCCGCTCGGCTACTCTGTGAGCGCCGAACATCATCCGCTTGATGAGAAGTTTCCAGAGTGGGGCGAGAGTCCGTACTACACGGTCGAGATCGCGAGGGAAGTCACGCTGCAAGACCTGCTGACGCATCTCTACGTCCTGATCCCGGTGCTCGACGCCGACAAGCACTACTGGGTTGGAAAGGACGAGGTCGAGAAACTGTTGCGGCACGGCGAGGGATGGCTCCAGTCCCACCCGGAACGCGAAGCAATCGTCAACCGCTACCTGCGCGGATTCCGAACGCTGACACGGGAAGCTCTGGCGCGGCTCACCGAAGACGAATCCGCTGATCCAGACGCTGAGCAGGAAACGAAAGAGGAACAGGAGCAAGCCGTCGAGGCTCCGCTCCGTCTCCACGATGCTCGGCTCCAGCAGGTAGCGTCGGAACTCAAGGCGAGCGATGCGAAACGTGTGCTTGATCTGGGCTGTGGAGAAGGCAAGCTCATCCGCGAACTGCTGAAGGACAGGCAGTTCGAGGAGATTGTTGGAATGGACGTGTCCTACCGGAGTCTCGAAGTAGCCTCCGACCGACTGCACCTAGACACGATGCCGCCGAAGCAGAAGGAACGGATCAAACTCATTCAGGGTTCGCTCATGTACCGGGACAAGCGAATGTCCGGCTTCGACGCTGCCGCCGTCGTCGAGGTCATCGAACATCTCGACGAGCCACGGCTCGCTGCGTTCGAGCGCGTCCTCTTCGAGTTTGCTCGCCCGCAGACGGTGGTGTTGACCACTCCAAACTCGGAATACAACGTGAAGTTCGAGACGCTTCCGGCTGGGCAGTTCCGCCACCGCGACCACCGCTTCGAGTGGACTCGTGAGCAGTTCCAGAAATGGGCGTCTCGGATCGGCAAACAGTTCGGATACTCCGTGGAATTCAAGCCAGTGGGCGAAGAGGATCAAGCGGTCGGCGCACCGACGCAGATGGGCGTGTTCCGGCAATGAAGATCACGGTTCCCGAACTATCGCTCGTCTTGCTCGTCGGCCCGTCAGGCTGCGGAAAGTCCACCTTTGCGGTGCAGCACTTCAAGCCGACCGAGGTGCTGTCGTCCGACTACTGTCGCGGATTGGTGTCGGACGATGAAAACGACCAGACCGCGACGAAAGAAGCGTTCGAAGTTCTCCACTTCATCGCCCGCAAGCGGCTCGCTGCTGGACGGCTGACCGTCGTTGACGCGACAAACGTGCAGCAGGACTCGCGAAAGCCGCTCGTCGCGTTGGCACGCGAATTTCACGTGCTGCCAATCGCCATCGTGTTCGATTTTCCCGAAAAGCTCTGCCACGAGCGGAATCGAAGCAGACCGAACCGCGATTTCGGCTCCCACGTCGTCCGCAATCAGGCGCAGCAGTTGCGTCGGTCTCTGCGTGGACTCGAACGGGAAGGCTTCCGTGGAGTCCACATCTTCAGGTCGCCAGAGGAACTAGACGGATTGGAGATCGAGCGCCAGCCCATGTGGACGAATCGGCGCAACGAACACGGGCCTTTCGACATCATCGGCGACGTGCATGGCTGCCTCGACGAGTTGCAGGAGTTGATGACGAACCTCGGTTACTCGGTCGAGAAGAACGGCCATGGTTATCAGGTGAGAGTGCCTGAGAGCCGCAAGGCGATCTTCATTGGCGACCTCGTAGACCGCGGACCGAAGATTCCCGACGTGCTGCGCTTGGTAATGGGCATGGTGGAAGCTGGTACAGCGCTGTGCGTGCCCGGAAATCACGACATGAAACTTCTCCAAAAGCTAAGAGGCAAGGACGTGAAGCTGGCGCACGGGCTTGCTGACTCCGTGGCGCAGCTTGACGCCGAGTCGCCGGAATTCAAGAGAAAGGTCGCGGAATTCCTCGACAGCCTCATCAGCCACTATGTCCTCGACGACGGAAAGCTGGTTGTAGCCCACGCTGGAATGAAGGAAGAGATGCAAGGGCGCGGTTCTGGGGCGATCCGCTCGTTTGCCTTGTTCGGGGAAACCACTGGAGAAACTGACGAGTTCGGGCTTCCTGTTCGCTACAACTGGGCTGCGGACTATCGCGGACGCGCCTCGGTGGTCTACGGGCATACGCCAATCACAGAACCGCAATGGTTGAACCGCACGATCAACATCGACACAGGATGTGTGTTCGGCGGCAAGCTGACGGCGCTCCGGTATCCAGAAAAGGAAATTCTGTCCGTGCCAGCCCGTCGCGTTTACTACGAACCCGCGAAGCCTTTGGCGTCTGCGCAGACGGCGATTGTGCTCTCGCAGCAGCACGAGCAGGATGATGTCCTCGACATCGACGACGTAATCGGGAAACGCATCGTCGAAACAAGACTTCACGGCAACCTCACCGTTCGCGAGGAAAATGCAATCGCCGCGCTCGAAGTGATGAGCCGCTTTGCTTCCAATCCGAAGTGGCTCATCTACCTCCCGCCGACGATGTCGCCCAGCGAGACCAGTCAAAAGAAAGACTTGCTAGAGCATCCGAGTGAGGCATTCGACTATTTCCGCAAGGCGCATGTTGAGAGGGTGATCTGCGAGCAGAAACACATGGGGTCGCGTGCGGTTGTGATCGCTTGCCGCGACCGGGACGCAGCATTGCGTCGATTCGGGGTAACGCAGGACGAAATCGGCGTCTGCTACACGCGGACGGGCCGGCGGTTCTTCAACGACAGTGCGTTGGAGAGGGAGTTCCTCCGTCGAATTCAGACGGCGGCAAGCGAGGCAGGCCTGTGGGAGGAGCTTAAAACCGATTGGCTGTGTCTCGATTGCGAACTCATGCCGTGGTCTTCCAAAGCACAAGATTTGCTTCGCCAGCAGTACGCTCCGACTGGGGCGGCTGCGCGGGCAGGACTGACAGCATCGATAGCTTCGTTGCGGGCGACTTCCACACATGTGCCAGAAGCGTCCGAACTAATGAGACGATTCGACGCACGACGGACAATGGCGGAACACTATATTGAGGCTTACCGTCGCTACTGCTGGACGGTTCACTCGTTGGAAGACCTAAAGCTCGCACCCTTTCATCTGCTGGCAAGCGAAGGAGTGGTGCATTCCGATAAAGACCACGTCTGGCACATGACCACACTGGCTCGCCTGTGCGCCTCCGATGCGGGGCTTCTTCTGGCGACGCCATACAGGGTGGTCGATGTCAACGACGAGGCTAGCATCAAGGAAGGCATTGATTGGTGGGAAGAACTGACGGCATCCGGTGGCGAAGGAATGGTTGTGAAGCCGCTCCAGTTCGTCACGAAGAGCCGACGCGGACTCGTGCAGCCTGCGGTGAAGTGCAGGGGTCGGGAGTACCTGCGCATCATTTACGGGCCTGAGTACACCGCGCCGGAGCATCTCGAACGCCTTCGAGCCAGAGGTCTCGGCACGAAACGGTCGCTGGCGCTGCGTGAATTTGCGTTGGGTATCGAAGCCCTCCAACGGTTTGTGGAGCGGGAGCCGCTGAGGCGAGTACATGAGTGCGTGTTCGGTGTGCTCGCGCTGGAAAGCGAACCAGTCGATCCGAGGCTCTGAACATCAAGCGAATGCAGACCTAATGCTCATCGTTTTAGTTTTTCTCGCCCCTTGCCCCAGTGCGTGAATCCTCTATGTTCGTAGAAGGCGTAGATGGATGTCGCGGCGGGTGGTTCGCCTTCAAGGTCGATCTGACTACCCGCGCCGCCTTGGGAGCGCAGACCTAAGCAGAGGCAGGCTGGTTGCGCTACGTGCTGGGAGATTCGGCTGGATGCGGTGGCTCCGTCGAAGAACTCCGGGAAGGCAGGCTGGCACTTACGCGCCCGCAGCCGCTACAGCAGCGACCGGGGGCGTTGCGCCCCCGACCACAATTGCATACGTCGCCGCATCCGCCAACTTTTCTATCAGAAACTCAACCCAAGCGGGTGTGTAGATGTAGTCCTTGTGAAGAACATCGTAGTAGCAATAGCGATTGTCACATGCCTCGGGAGTCGGGCTGCCTCCTGCTGGTCGAGTGTTAAAGTGCATCCAACATTTCCGGTGTGAGTTCATATTGAATTTGCGACCTAATTGGGCCGCCACCTGTTTGACTACCTGACTAGCTTTGAGCGCACCAAAATTCGCGACAGATACCTGTTTGGGTTTAATCAATGCGATCACTTTTTCGTACTGCTTCATCTCTTCAGGCTTACTTGGGTCATATTTCACAAACTCAATAGCCAGATCGGAAGACTTTGCGTGGACACCGACTTTCGGAACAAGGAAGACTTTGAAACTATATGAAGCGTCAGATTGGATGTCCTCTGATAACGAAGACTTAAAACTCGTGACAAATTTGCGCACTGATTGGAGGTGTTGCTTCGCCGCTCCTCTCATTGCCACCAACTGCGTAGGCGCGAGAGTCTTCGAGAATTGGAGCGCATAAGGAAGCCCTCCGACCAACGCCTGATTGGTACCGAACTCGGCGGCGAGGAGCGTCTCAAAGTTCATCAGCATTGCCTGACATTCGCCAAAAATCTCAACGTCGAGTTCCGGTAAAAACCGATGTTCGATTTTGTTCCGAAGACCGATGAAAAATTCGAGGTTCTTTCGTAGCGCGGGGTTTTGATCTTTGTAAAACTGCTGAATGCACTCACCGAGTTCCCAAGTTTTGTATTCACCATCTACCCGCTCGTAACGCCGTGTCGAACCTTTTTTCCGGTAATAGGGCTTCATCCGCTTTCTCAGGAAAATGGCATGAAAAAGAGCCGTCCATGCAACGACCATCAAAACGATATAGGCAGCCGAACGGAAGGCTGTCGCGGGACGGTTGTATATTTCGACGGCGAGGACGGCAGCTTCTCGTGCCTTTTTCACATTCGCGACAACCTCAACAGGTAGGCGTGGCATGGGAAGAGCCTCTCTTGGGAAATTACTATCTCATTTATAGTTAAACGTCTGACCTTCTGCAAGAGGCAGAGCCACGAGAGCGCGGCGGGACTGCCTAAAAGAAAGGGCGTGGCGGAGGTTATCCGTAATTGGATCGATGCCGTTTGCTCCAGCGACTAAGACACAGACGCGGCATACGTTTTCGGCGCTGGATCGAGATCGACGACTTGGGCGCGATCTTGAGGTGACAGCTCTCCCTTTGGGTACTCCATCACCCCCCACCTCAGTGCCCGCCGCAAAGTTCCCTTCGTTCGCCGATCCCCGAAAATTCCTACAAAGCGGTGTTTGCATCCGGTGTCTTTGCAAAATCGCAGCCTTGCTCGATAAGCATTTGCTTCGGCTCTGCGCCACACTTTGTCGAATCGGTTATTGGCGACTCCTCTGCCTTTGGCTTCTCGATGCCCCTGCCGACTTTACACTGGCAGCAGGAGAACCCCGTTTGCTGCCCCAGAGGAGAACGCTGGATTTTCAAGCTCAGCCAGCCGACGACTTCGTGCGAACGCTGTCGGACGCGGAGTTGGTGGACAAGTGCGTTCAGGGCTTCAGGAAACTGCGAGAGCTTGTCCCCTATTTGCGGGAGGCGCGGAGGCGATGGGCGCAGCCGGGGCGGCAAGTCCCTGTGCCCGGACGCCCCTGCTGGACGGAATGGATCAAGCAAAATCTGCATGTCAGTCCCCGCCGCGTGCAGCAACTCCTAAGCGAGCCTAGCGAAATTTCTTCGCGAGGGCAGAAGGCACAGTCCAGATTGGCCAAAGGCGATTGGCGTGCACTGCTCATGCTCACCGAGAACCAGATGGCGAAGGTGTTTGGGCCGCTTGAAAGCGGCGAGCGTTTCGCCAAAGTGATTCAGAGCTTCGCGCAAGCCGTGGCAGATCGGTTCGGCGAGCGGCACGGGCGAGTTGAGGTATCCGTCGCCGTGACGAGTCGCGGAAATCAGAACAGTCGTGCTAAACAAAATCGCCGTGCCGTAGCTAGAACTCAAAACAGTGCGATGAACGGTAGTGCCACGTTGCCGCCGATTCTACCCACTCAGAAACCCTTCCCTCAAGACTGCGGCGGCTGCGCCGACATGCACTATGGCATCGCCAAGTTCATCGCCAAGAACGGCGGCACCGACGAGGAAACAGCAAAAGCCTGCGGAGTCAGTTTGGCTATTGTGCGGCAAGCGAGAGTTCGGCACGCGCTGATGCTTGGGGATTCGCCGGAGAACGGTCGGAATGGGCACTAGCGCACGACCAGCAGTGCTGCCTTTCCTTCGACATGACGACCTCGCGTCATGCCGCGCCGATTTCGAGCAATATCGAGAACAGGGCTTTCCCGTTTACTCACTGAAGAGGGATGAGAAACGGCATGACCTTCTCGACCTTCTCGTCGCCGACCACGCAACGATCATCGACAAGCAGGGGCGGATCAAGCAAACGATGCACGGTCTCGCGCTGGCTTGGCACTATCATCCCCTTGCGTGGACTGTGAGGTGCGGGAACAGGAAGACCCCAGTTGAGTTGTTCAGCAATGATCTGCTATTTCTCAGGGCAATCGAGCGGCGGACAAAACTCGGGAACGCATTCACCGACAGCGGGCTGCGAAAAATATTGAGGAGCTTCTCCAGCACGCAATCCGTTTCCAATTTTCGCCCCACGGCAGCCGCCGCTGTTTATCATCGGCTCCTTCCAGAAAGCGGCGGCGCGGTCTGGGACATGTCGGCAGGATTTGGCGGTCGCCTGCTGGGAGCGCTCGCCTGCGACCGCGTGAATCGTTACATCGGAACCGATCCCTCGACCTACGCTATGGACGGGCTTCGTGAGATGGCTGCGGAACTCGTTCCGATGGCTGAACAATTCGGTCGGCGGACGATGGAAGTCGAACTTCACAAGGTTGGAAGCGAGGATTTCCAGCCGGAGCGGAATTCCTTGGACTGTGCGTTCAGTAGTCCCAGCTACTTCGGGTGGGAACATTACAGCGACGAACCGACGCAAAGCCACTGCAAATTTCCTACGCAGGAGAGTTGGCTGCACGGGTTCATCGGGGCGACCCTCCGCAACTGCGCCCACGGTCTCAAGAGAAATGGAATCCTCGCGATCAACATCGCCAGCGTGGCTGCGTATCCAAATCTGACAAAAGTCTTCGTCAAATTCGCGGAAGACAACGGCTGGCGTCGAGTCGAGACCTTGCATCTGCAACTGTCCAAAATGGTCGGACTGAAGCACATCGGAAAAAGTGCCTTCAAAACGGAGCCGATCTTCGTATTCAAAAAGAAGTAGCTATGAAGACTGGACAGATAGGCCAATCGCTGTCTCAGTGCTTGAACCGCAGTGGCTTCTGGATGTACTCAACAGGAGGGAACACCGCATGGCAAAGGCATCCCAGAAATTCAGCAGAGAACTGGAAGACAAGCTCGTCCCCGGCAGGAAGTATGACATCTATCATGAGAGCGGCGTAGGCGTCGCGAAGAAGGCGGGAAGCTTCATCGAAAAGGGCGAAGCCACTGGCATTGCCTCGATGCTCGATGGAGCGGTTTACCTCGGTGTGGACGGCGACCAAAGCGACAGCGTCGTCCGTATGTTCTCATGCACGTGGAAAGAGAACGGCTTCATTTGCGTCAGGATCGAACGCATCCCCGACGACAGCTTCTCGGACGGTACGGCGAAGTTCCGTGCGGCCGGTGGCTAACCTTGATTCGCCCGCCTTCGGTCGGCGCGATCCACGGCGTTCGAAAAACCCCGCTCGCTGCGGCGCGGTAACCGCTTGATTTTGCAGGTCAGAAATCGCGGAAATCAGCGTTTTTCCATCATCTGTATTCTGAACTCGTCATCTACCCTACATGTAGTACCGATATTGGACTGCGGGGTCGCGATTCCCGGCGAGCTTCAGGATGTCGCCCACGCGTCGAGAAAAAGCGAGTGTGATCGGGTCATGCGTAGCGAAAGCAGAAGTATTCCAGTTGAGCTTCGTCAGCCTGAGGATGTCCTCAGCGCATTCGTGGAACGTCAGCGAACCCCAGTTCTCCGAAATTTCGAGTGGCTGCGGGATTCGAAAGCCGGAGTAACACCGCAAGAAAGGCGCGTAACCCGTCGTATACACCAAGCCCTTCTTGCCGCCAAAGTCGATGATCGTTCCTCGCAAAACAGCTTTGTATCCCGGTCGTAGGCAGAAAATGCCTCGTCGCGTAATCGTCAGGAATGAGTATTGCGGTGTTTGCCCGGCTAGAGCGGCTTCAAACCCGGCACGTTCGTCTTCGTTGTAGCGGGATGTCTTGTGGAGTACGACTTTTCTTGGCCTGATACCGACCTGTTTCTCATAAACCTCAACAACCCGACCGAGAATCTGCTGCGCTTGAGCACTCGTCAAATGAGGGGCTTTTTCCTTTTCCTTACGCTCGTCCCATTCGACGGTTTCGCCGCGTAACACAAATCCTTCTCCTCGGTCGGTAAACGCCTGCGCGATGCTTGTTCGCAGGAACGGCGACCGTGCTTCATCTTCGTGGTAGAAGGACAAGCCCACAAAACACGAGCCTTCCACTATGTCCGCCAGCCGCCACGGAATGATCTTCGCTTTGTACATGAGGGCTGTAGTCAGATTCCACGCCCGTGTCGCCAAATCCTGTACGCCTCGGGTTCCGGTCAACGTCTTGTGCCAAATTAACTGCGTCGGCAAAACGTCCATGCATTCCGCCTTCAGCCCCCTACGAAAGCTGCGGGATGTGTCATCCGGCGCTTCCTCGACGTCGCCGCCCAATAGGTCTGCGATTTCAGCATGCTCACGGTCGTATTCGGCAATTCCGGTTCGGCAAAGCTCTTCGAGGTTCTGAGACATGGCACAGATGACGACATCAGGAGGCGAATCCAGCGCCGCAAGAGCGTGAACTTCTTCAGCGACGAACTTTTTCAGGAGTCCAACGCGGCGAGTGAAATCCTCCTCTTGCTCAACCAGCCGAACGTCAAGGGCACGAAGTGGGCGACGCCAGATCGGCTGAGTTGTGATGTCGATTTGGAATGGTTCACCTGAATTCATGCCGGGGAACGATGGATGAAGCACACAATCGACGGATTCCTTCTGATCAATCGGGTTCTGTATCTGGGCGAGCAGCGCAACCGCCCTGTCGATTGCGTCCGCGGGGCCGACAATCCCGACATGAATGTGTTCCCGCCGCGTAGCATCAGTCTTGCTGTATGGGCCGAACGCAGCAAGCCCTGTACGGGGATCAACGCATCGCTGTTTGTTGCCAAACAGAAGCTCCGGCTCGGCGAGGTACGTGCAAGTGAGCCTGTCCGTGTTTTGCGACAGTAAGGATTCCAGCGATACGGCGCGAAGCGCCTTAACTTTCGATGGCCTTCTCGTCCTCGCGGTCTTCCTCGGCAAAGCCCGCTTCTTCCGTGTACGCAATCGAGGTTTCCTCCCCAAAAAGCTCAAGCTGAGGAACTTTCCTGTCGTCCCGTATTTCGGCATCCATCAGGCGGTCAAAATTCACTTGGTCGCTGACAATGCCAAACCCAAGCGCCCCCGAAATCGGCGTGAGGTCAACCTGAATAGGCATCTGCCCCGTCTCAATCGTTAGCTCTTTTGGTCTCGCCAGCACAAGCGACCAGAAGCGGAGCGACCTTAGAATTTGACCGTTCCGTTCTTGATTTAGCCAGTGCGATAGGATCGGGCCGACCCACCGCGATGTACGCGGCGTCTTCCCGTCGTCCTTTGTCAGAAGATAAGTCGGTTCGATCCGTAGCATCAAGCTCTCGAACACCAGCACGAAATTAGCCCGGAAACCTTGGTGCCGCCAGCCGAACGGTTCTTCTTTGTAGGTGCCGTCCTCCTGCTTGACTCGGCGAATATGGCGTGTCGTTACTTCTCTCCATCGGGTTCTACCGCCAATTTTCCACGCGATACGGACAGGCTTGCCGCCGCTGTAGCGATATTTCACCACACCGGAGCTGGCTTCCTCTGTTTCGACCTGAATGCCGCGTGGCTGGAAAAAGTACCGCGACTTGATGCGGTCGAAGCGGAGCCGACGCTCCCACGCGTGTTGTCGCAGGCAGACGTTCAGAAGTTCGATGGCGCGGCGACTGTAGTCCTCATCTGAGAACCAGTCCTTGAACGCGTCCGAATCAGTCCGTGCATCTTTCTTCAAGACTGGACGCAACGCCTCGCACGTGCTGAGGTCAGAGAAAGTGAAAAGATTTCCTTCACGAAGGATGAATGGCGGCGCGTTTTCGCAGTATTTTTGGATTTCCTTCTTCTCACGCAGGTTCGTTGACGCGTAGTGCACCCTCTCGGGCAGGCTGGTGACCCTGTAGAGATTGCAGACCAAGCGTTCGGTTACCCGATCAGCACCCACGGAAGAAGTGATAAGCACAGGGGCTGGTTCATAGGGTGCACGCGTTGCCGGAACCATGGGGAGAAAGCTGCCCTTGCCCCTTGGAATTGGCTCTCCCCGCAGGTACCGAATGAGTTCGGCAAAGCTCTCCTCAAACTTCTCGGGATCGCGGAAATCGATCCAGTTCCGCACCCTCAGAGTTGCCGGGAGGGTTATGTTGTCCTTCAACAAGGGAATCACCCGGCCGCGTGCCCCCGAAGGGTCGCTCCACACCGCGATGCTTCGTTCCAAACTCGGCCACTCTGCGTTCAGCATTGGGCGGGATACGACCACACCTACGAAGCGGGTCTTATCCAGAAATCGCTCAATATCGAGGACGATGTTGCCGCCCTTTTCGAAATCCCATTTGTCGAAAACGACTGCGAGACGACGGTCGCGGTACGGTTCGCGCTCGATCCGCTCGGCAAGTGCCTCGACCCACGGCTTATCTGCGCCGTTGTGACATAGAAATATGTCCTTCTCAGTCGAGGAAGGATGCTGTAGTTCTAATTTCGCCTGTGTGCCCATAGTTGCGCCTGACAGTATAGGCGCTTTTAGGCGCGGATTGGCGATCTAGGCAACAGCGCCATCGGTTCTCGATGTATGATTGCGCCTTGCGATGAGCACTGCATACCACGCGAAGTACTTTGCGTATGAACTGACAAAACGGTGTGCCTCCGACAGCATGGAGAAGCTGGCTGCTTCCCTTGCTGACGCGCAGGTTGACTTGAACCCGCATCAGGTCGAGGCTGCGCTGTTCGCTTTCCGCTCTCCGCTCTCGAAGGGGGCGATCCTCGCCGATGAAGTTGGTCTCGGTAAAACCATTGAAGCAGGGATTCTGTTGTCCCAGCGGTGGGCGGAACGAAAGAGGAAAATTTTGATCATCGTTCCCGCCAGCCTCCGCAAACAGTGGCATCAGGAGCTTTCGGACAAGTTCTTCCTGCCCTCTGTACTGCTGGAAACGAAGACTTTCAACGAGCAGATTCGAGCGGGGAACCTGAACCCATTCGACCGCTCCGAGATCGTGATCTGCTCGTACCAGTTTGCTCGCTCCAAAGAGCCGTATGTTAGGCAAGTCGCATGGAACCTCGCAGTGATTGATGAGGCGCATCGGCTTCGGAACGTGTACAAGCCCACGAACAAGATCGGGAATGCGCTCAAGGCTGCTCTCGCGCCGTTTGACAAGTTGCTTCTGACCGCCACGCCCCTTCAGAACTCGCTCCTCGAACTTTTCGGCTTGGTCAGCATCATCGATGAGCACATTTTCGGGGACATCAAGAGCTTTCGCAGCCAGTTCTCTCGGCTGGACACGGACGGTGATTTTCGGTCGCTACGTGAGCGTCTGAAGCCGATTTGCCAACGGACACTCCGGCGTCAAGTGCTCGAATACATCCCGTTTACGAATCGTATCGCACTGGTGGAGGAGTTCATCCCGAGCGAGCCGGAGCAGAAGCTCTACAACCTCGTCTCCGATTATCTGCAACGGCAGAATCTCTACGCGCTTCCAGCAAGCCAACGGCAGTTGATGACTCTGATCCTCAGACGGCTCTTGGCTTCATCGACATTTGCGATTGCGGGAACGCTGAAGGGATTGGCGGAAAAGCTGGAAAAAGCCACTGAGGCGCAAAAACCCGTTGTGGAGCCTCCTGAAGAGGTACCCGAAACCTTCGAGAGCTTTGAGGAATTGGAGGACGAATGGGAAGAAGAGGAGGACGAGAGCGCGGGTGAGAAGAAGTCCGATCCACGAGTGCTCAGCCCGGAAGAGTTGGGAAAGGTGGCAGAAGAGATTCAGTCGCTCCGGCTTTTTACTGAACTCGCGAATTCGATTGTCAAAAACTCGAAAGGCGAGAGACTTCAAACCGCGCTGAAGCGTGGGCTAGCGGAAGCGAAAAGCAAGGGCGGTAGAGAAAAGGCGATCATCTTCACGGAGTCCACTCGGACTCAGGAATACGTCCGCTCCATTCTTGAGGAGCTTCCCCGCTACAAAGGCAAAGTCGTCCTATTCAATGGCTCGAACAACGATCCCAAATCGAAGGAGATTTATCAGGACTGGCTGAAGAAGCATGAAGGCACCGACCTGATCACAGGCTCGAAGACTGCTGACATGCGGGCTGCCCTCGTTGACTACTTCCGAGACGAGGCAATCATCATGGTCGCGACCGAAGCGGCTGCGGAAGGCATCAACCTCCAGTTCTGCTCCTTGGTAATCAATTACGACCTGCCGTGGAATCCGCAACGGATCGAACAGCGGATCGGGCGCTGTCATCGGTACGGGCAAAAGCACGACGTGGTCGTCGTGAATTTTCTCAACAAAAAGAACGCTGCGGATCAGCGCGTATATCAACTGCTTGATGAGAAGTTCAAGCTCTTCAGCGGTGTCTTCGGAGCCAGCGACGAAGTGCTTGGAAGCATCGGCTCCGGCATAGATTTCGAAAAGCGTATCGCTGACATCTACCAAAAGTGCCGGACGGAGGAGCAGATTCAGTTTAATTTCGACCAGCTTCAGCAGGAAATGGAAGTTCAGATTGACGAGCGCATAAAACAGACCCGCCAAAAGTTGCTAGAGAACTTCGACGAGGAGGTTCACGAAAAACTGCGGGTGAACCAACGAGAAAGCAGCGAAGCCCTGACCAAGTACGATAACTGGCTCTGGCAACTGACCCGCTTCTTCCTCCAGCCCTATGCCAAATTCGACGATGGACAAAATGGATTCACGCTGATCAAGAACCCGTTCCCCGAAGAGCAGATTCACCCCGGCCCGTACCGTAGCGGCAAGAACATCGAGGATGCCAACTTATATAGGTTGGGGCACCCTCTCGCTCAGCGCATCATTGAGCGGTGTAAAGCCTTTGAGCCTGATTCGCAAGCGTTGGCATTCGAATATTCGCACTCCGGCAAGAAAATCTCTATCCTTGAGCCGCTCGTCGGAAAGCAGGGCTTCATGCGGATCACTTGTCAAACGGTGACCGCTCTCGAAACCGAGGATTTCGTTCTTTTGAGCGCCGTGTGCGATGACGGTACTCCTATGGATGCGGAGCAGTGCCGCCGATTCTTCTCGCTCGGTGCATCAGAGAAACGAGAAGATTGCTCTCCCTTGTCTGAACAGCTTCAAGCGCTGTTGGACGAGGGTCTGCAAAGGCAACAAAATGAAGTTCTAGCGAAACTTACAGAGCGAAATGCGGCATTCTTCGAAAGCGAATTGGATAAGCTCGACCGCTGGTCAGACGATCTCAAGATCGGGTTGGAGCAAGAGTTGAAGGAACTCGACCGACAGATTCGGGAGACGAGACGATCCGCTCAAATCGCTGTGGCTTTGGCGGAGAAGTTGTCCATCCAAAAGCAAGTTCGTGAGCTTGAATCGGCACGAAACCGTAAGCGCCGGGAACTGTTCGATGCCCAAGACCGGGTGGATAAGCAGCGGCAAGACCTGATCGAGACGATAGAGAGGAAACTTCAGCAGGATTGCAATGTAACCCCGGTGTTTACGGTACGTTGGTCACTGAAGTGAACGGTGCGCGGCAGGAGCATGAATAAAACAACAAAGCTGGAATTAACGTGGATAGGCAAAGAGAGTCGCCCGTTATTGGAGCCGCGTATTCTGCTGGAGGATGCGAGTAAATCGTATCATGCTCACGCAAAAATAACAGATGACGACTTATTCGATAATCGTGTGATCTTTGGCGACAATCTTTTGGCGTTGAAGGCGCTTGAACAGGAGTTCGGAAACAAGATCAATTGCATTTTCATCGATCCGCCTTTCAACAGCGGAAACGCATTCGAGCACTATGATGACGGTCTGGAGCACTCTGTCTGGCTTAGCCTGATGCGCGACAGACTTGAAATTCTCAGAAGACTCCTTGCACCTGATGGGTTCTTCTGCTGCCACATTGACGACTCGGAAGGTCATTACCTCAAAGTTCTTTTGGATGAAGTGTTCGGTCGAGCTAATTATCTAACCTCTATGTACATTCAAGTGCGGTACGGCAACAAGACCTTAGCCGAAGATAATGATTATCAAAAGGTGATCGAACAATGCCTTGTTTATGCAAGAGATGCCGCACTTTGCCGCCCACTGAAAGCATCCGAAGAATATAAAGTCGAAAAGTTCGAGTGGGAAGTCCGAGAGAAGACTCCATGGAAACAGGTTGAAGTGGCGGGGAAGAAAGTGGAGGTATTCCGTCTCGGGGAATACGAAGTCACAAAAGTTAAACCACACCTTAAGGCACTGAAAGAGACATGGGCAACAGGCTCCCTGATAAAACAGAAGGCAAGCTCGGGAGAGTTTCTTGCGAAATACTTGTCTCCCCGGAAAGAAGAAGACGGGCTGGGATGCCTTTATAAGGTGTACGGCATAGGCGAAGACGGCATTGGTTATAGATACTTTACGGGGCCCAAAAGAGCCGCAGCAACCAAGGGGAAATTCTATTCAGGCATTCCGCTCGACAGGTTGGCGGAACTCCTGAACGGTCGCTCCTCGAAAGAAAAACCAATCGAGAACTTTTACGATCTTGCCGCAAATTTTGGAAATTGCAGACACGAAGGAGGTGTGGATTTTCGATCCGGTAAGAAACCGGAAACATACATGGAGATCATCTTGAAGCACTTTTCTCGACCCGGGGATATCGTTCTCGATTCATTTGCTGGGTCGGGAACCACAGGGGCAGTAGCACACAAGATGAGACGGCGCTGGATCATGGTTGAGCTTAGGGATCACTGTCACACTCTTATAATTCCGAGATTACAACGCATCATCGACGGAATCGACGAGAGTGGCATAACTGGAGAAGTTGGGTGGCTAGGCGGTGGTGGGTTCCGCTATTTCCGTCTTGCCTCTTCGCTACTTGAGAAGGACAAGTTCGGCAACTGGGTGATAAGCAAGCGATATAACGCTGCGATGCTCGCCGAGGCTATGTGCAAATTCGAGGGTTTCACGTATGCACCAAGTGGTGCTGATTATTGGAACCATGGGTTTTCCACCGAGCGTGACTTTATCTACGTAACCACACAGACGCTCACCCGCGAACAACTGCAAAAGCTGAGCGACGAAGTTGGTGAGAACCGATCCCTACTGGTGTGCTGCTCGGCATTCCGAGTAAGAGACGTTTCGCAGTTCCCGAACATGACCATCAAGAAGATTCCGAAGATGGTTCTAAATCGCTGCGAATGGGGCAGGGATGACTACAGTCTAGAGGTCAAGAACTTGCCACAAGCAGTCGAGCCGGAACTAGTCCCCTCGCTTCAAACGAACGGTCGCAAGAAACGCAATAATGACTCTATGGAGTTGTTTGCCACCGCCGCCGAGAAAGGAGACAAAGGCAAATGAACTCTGCGGTGAACGCTATCGCGAATCGGCTAAGCCTCCGTTTGCCGCAGCGGGAATCGCTGGAGATTCTGGCACGAGTCGCTGAAATCCTTGCATTGGATCGTATCGTATCCGGCGCGTCAGAACTGGAGATTGGCAACGCTCTAAAGACGATTCAAGCGGAATTTCCATCCGTCACCGATTTCGAGCGGGATTTTCCCTCCCTGTGCTTTGCCCTTGCAACGGGTGTCGGCAAGACCCGGCTCATGGGTGCCTTCATTGCGTATCTCTTCAGGCAGAAATTGAGTCGCCACTACTTTGTTCTCGCCCCAAACCTCACCATCTACAACAAGCTGATCGCTGACTTCACGCCGAACACCCCGAAGTATGTGTTCGAAGGAATCGCAGAGTTTGCGACGAACCCACCGGAAGTCATCACTGGCGACAATTACGAGAGCGGTCGAGGCGTGCGGAGCGCGGAAGTTCTTGGGAAGACTGGCGATTTGTTCGACGCCAGCCCGATTCACATCAACATCTTCAACATCTCGAAGATCAACGCCGAGGTTCGCGGCGACAAGGCCCCGCGAATCAAACGCCTCAGCGAATACATCGGGCAAAGCTATTTCGATTATTTAGCGGGACTCCACGACCTCGTGCTCATGATGGACGAATCGCACCGCTACCGTGCGACGGCTGGCGTGAGGGCGATCAATGAGTTGAAGCCGATCTTGGGCTTGGAGCTTACCGCCACCCCGCAGATAGAAACGGGTGGAAAGACTGAGCCGTTTAAGAACGTGATCTACAGCTATCCGCTCTCCAGCGCGATGAAGGACGGCTTCGTCAAGGAGCCAGCGGTGGCGACCAGAGAGAACTTCGATGCGAAAAATTACGACAAGGCAGGGCTGGAGAAGTTAAAACTGGAAGACGGTGTCCGAATCCACGAGAACACCAAGGTCGAGCTAGAAGTGTTCGCTAGGGATAACGACAAACCTATCGTTAAACCGTTCATGCTCGTTGTCGCTGAAAACACCGACCACGCCGACGATTTGTTGAAGCGAATTGAAGACGACTCGTTCTTCGAGGGACGCTACAAAGGCAAGGTGATCACGGTTCATTCGAATCAAAAGGGCGACGAGAAGGACGAAACCGTACAACAACTTCTGTCCGTTGAGAGCCGGGACAACCCCACCGAAATCGTCATCCATGTGAACATGTTGAAAGAGGGTTGGGACGTTACGAACCTTTACACCATTGTTCCTCTGCGTGCGGCAAATTCGAAGACATTAGTCGAGCAGTCGATAGGACGTGGATTGCGCCTGCCCTACGGAAAGAGAGTTGGCGTCGCGTCTGTAGATCGCCTCACCATCGTTTCGCACGACCGCTTTCAAGAAATTATCGACGAGGCAAACAAGCCGGACTCCATCATCAGAACTGGAGTTGTAATTGGTCGTGACATCCCCGATAAAAACATGACCGTCTTTGAGGTGACATCAAATCTGGAAAAACGGGCGGCTGCCGACCCAACGATTCCCGAGCAAAAGCCGCTCTTCAACACAAAGCGCGAGCAGGAGGTAGCCCGGGCGACTCTAACGGTGCTCAAGGATTTTGAGCGACTGGCGCGGTCGGACGATCTGAGGAAACCAGAGAATATCCAGAAAATCGTGGAGAAGGTTCAGGCAGCCAGTGCTCCGGCGCAGGGCGAACTTGCTGAGGTTGTTCCGCAAGCCGATATTCCCGCCATCGTGTCAAAGACCGTCAACCTCTTCATCGAGAACTCAATCGACATCCCGCGCATCGTTGTAACTCCCAAGGGCGAAGTGACCGCAGGCTACCGGGACTTCGATCTCGACCTGAAGAGCGTCCAACTTCAGCCAGTCGCCAAGGACATTCTGATTGCGCACCTGAATGACCACCAGCGATACCGCCTGATTAGCGGCGACGGAATCGTTCCCGAGGAAAGATTGGAAGACTACCTCGTCCGAGGTCTAGTCGATTTCGACGACGTGAGCTATGACGACCAAGCCGACCTTCTGTACAAATTGGCAGGGCAAGCGGTGAAGCATCTTCAGTCGTATCTTGCGGACGAGGAAGATGTCAAAAACGTTCTCCAATATCACCAAGCGCAACTCGTGGCTCTCATCCACTCGCAAATGCAGGAGCACTACGAAGAAAAGGCGAGCGAATACGAGGCGCATGTAACCAAGGGCTTCACAACTCTTCGACCCAGCAGCTATTCGATTCCCGTGGGCGAACAACCAAGAGATTTTCGGATTCCGGTGGAAGAGAAACTGATGATTCGGGGCATGCTGTTCGGAGGATTCAAAAGGTGCTTGTATCCCGCCCAAAGGTTTCAGTCCGACACAGAGCGCCGATTTTCGGTTTTGCTGGAAAACGACGTTGATGTGGTGAAGTGGTTCAAGCCCGGCAAAGATTCGTTCCACATCTACTACGCTGGCGGCACTCCCTACGAGCCAGATTTCGTCATCGAAACGAAAGCGGCGAAGCTAATTTGCGAAACAAAAATGAGGAAAGAGATCGCCTCTGCTGAAGTACGGGAGAAAGCGAAGGCGGCAGTCGAATGGTGCGAGCACGCTACCAACCACGAAATTGCAGTGGGCGGCAAGCCGTGGTCATACCTGCTGATTCCTCATGATGCCGTTGATGAAGCAAAGACGCTCCAAGGTCTCGCGGCAGCTTTTACGCTGAAATCTGATAACACTCCCATCAAAGTTTAGGTCGCGCAGCGACTCTGGAGTGTTTCGAGAAGCCGCACAAGTGCCAGTGTGTCCTGCCCACAATAAGCTAAGAGCGTCTTCCGTTTTGCTTGTCGTTCCGGTTCACTGCAACCGTCGCTGATCATCGACTCCCATGCAAGTCCAGCGGCCTGCCCGTCTGGGACTTCCATTCCCTCGTATGTCATGTTGGGGACGAAGGCGGGCAGAACAGCTTTCAAAGAAAATGAGCCTCGGAAAGCCGGATGATAGACGTGATTGCGCACCACCGGGAGCAAGTCCCAGAGGCGGCGTTGGATTCCCCTGATGCGATCAGTGTAAGCGGGCCGCCAACTCGCTAGCTCCCAAAGTCGCTGTGACTCGAATTGCTCGTTGTATACGACGATGCTGCCGTCACCTTCTCCCAAAGCCTCACAGAGCGCGGAGATAAACGGAGTTCGAGGGTCGCCTCTGTCCGTAGCCAAGAACTCAAAATGTTCGGGCGCATCACCCGGCTGGCGCTGCACATGGACTGACCACTGAAACGGCAGGTGATCGTAGGGACGCATGCCAGAAAATCGCGGGATCGCTGGGTTGACAGTTTCAAAATCCATAAAGTAAAGCGGAAATTTGAGAGATGCGAACTGTCTCTTGAGGTCTGGACTGAAGCATGGCTGCCCCGTTTGTACCGCCGTACATGCACGCCGTTGAATCTCGGTTAGCTCAAAATCTGCGGGTATGTCTTCGATAGACTGAACACCCATTTGCTCCAGCTTTTTCATTGCATTCACATCAAGGCGAAGGAGGTAGCCAATGTGGTTGTGCGGCTTGGGTGGGTTGCAGTGAGTGAAAAACTCGCAGATGAACGGATTGAGACACTGTGCTCCGATGGGAACATCGGGAGCTTTCGGCATCGCCAGAACATGGAGTTGTGAGCGCAGCCGCAAAATAAGTTCGGGCTGGAAGTTCCGTACTCTCTGGGTGAGATTTCGAAATGAAAACAACTGTTGGGGATCAACCCTTGTTCCCGTCAGCACGTATGCTCGGTTGATATGAGCCAGCCAAACCGACGCTAGTTTCAAGCCGAAGCCGGAGAGCACGTAGCTCTGAATCGCCAAGTCTGGGACGTATTGGTCTCTCAAATTGGTGGCGGATTTCACTTCCACAAGACGCCAGAGGTTCTCCTTGCGACGTTGCAGGACATCCGCTTTGACGATTATGCCCTCGTGTTCAAAGGCACCTTCGAAAATCGCCGGAATTTCGGGATTCGCGATTAGCTGCTTCGTTGTGCGAATCGCCTGACCCAACCCGCCGTCGCTGCGAACCTCGACCCCGGCCGGAAACAACTGGCGGGCAAGCAAGCCGACCTCGTGCCCTTGCTCGATAATCGCTTCTGTGGCACCGTCCGGGTCAGCGGCGAGTTCCGGCTCGTGTACCTGTAAATAGAGCCGCTTGAGGCATTGGCAGCCCGCAATGAACTTCGACTTGCTGAGTTTCATTGTCACCGCACCGTTTCCTCTTGCACCAACTGCACAATGACTCGGAATGCCGCCCAAAGACAAGCACAGCCCAGCAGCGAGCGGCGGACTAGGCATCTGTCCTGTAGCGCCTGCCGTCGATTAACTTCAGCTTATACTTATGGAATTTCCGCATGCTGCGAGCCGAGCGGTCAGGGCCGCAAAACATTTCCTTGAGCCGGAAGTCGGCGAGCGCCAAACGCTTAACGGCTCGCCACCACTCGATGCCGAGGTTCGCGCCGGAGGTCGCGGCGACCGATGCGTCCATCTCCTTGAACCGCCGCCACGACCGGACGAGGTCGGCGACCGCGTCCTCCACCTCTTCCGGGTCGGGGCTGAGAACCTCAGTCTCGACCGTGACCTTGCCACCCTCGATCTTCGTGCTGACAAGTTCGTCGAACATTGTCGCGACTATCTTGTCGGCTTCGTCTTCCGTCATCAATCTTCCTCCCCTACACTGTGGTCGGACAGCGGTCGTGCTGCGGGCATGTCGTCGCACCTGCGAAACGCACGATCCTCCTCGTTGCCGACTCCGAAGAACACGTTCAGTTCCCATGCCATAGCCCGCGTGTACATGAGCAACGGACACTTCCTCTGCTGGTCGAGCACGCAGGAACTATGCCGCTGGATGAGTTCCATCAGCGCCTCGGGCGTGATCCTCTCGCGCTCCTCGGGCTTCCGCTTGCCCCCGCGCCGGGCTGCCTTCAGGCTTTTCGCGCTCATCGGCTGCACCATGCGAGGGCGAGCAGCACGGGAGCGTAGGTCGAGAGCGGAAAAAGACGCACGGCGAGCGGGGACAGGGGAAGAAGGAAGATGACGCCAAGCTCGCAGGCATAGCTCGCGAACAAGCCGAAAAACATCCATGCGGTCGCTTTGAGGTTCGTCGCTAGATAGCCTCCGTGCGCCGCTCGCCATGCGCGGACGTGGACGGCTCCGAGCCAAAACCGAGAGCCGACAAGCTGCGACACGAGCAAGACCCAGACAGCGCAAGTCCAAGGCCCGACCCAGAACACGATTTGACCGCCGATCTCCGACCGACACAGCCAAAACGACGCGAACGGGAGAGTTGCCGAACCAGCGAGAAGCACGACCGCGATAAGCAAGTCCTTCAGCAGCGACCTCAGTAGCAATCTGAGCACAGGGTCTCCTCTCTTACCGCACCAGCAGGATGGTGAGCAGAAACATTTCCTTGAGCCACCGAATCATCGCTGCACGCTCCTCCTCCGTCCGGCGCGGTAGCCGAGCTTGTAAACCAGAGCCAGAAGTAATCATCACGAAAGGCATCGGTCGCCCACGGCGAGAGCATGAATCCTCGGGTTCTCGCCGTACCACTTCTTGCGCTTCTCGATGAGGTATGACAAGCCCTGCTGGCTGTAGCCGTAGTCCCTCACCCACAACGGAATCTTCTCGCCGCCGACCCGCGCTTCCCTGTCCGGCTGGAGCCAAATGTCAACATCGAACTCGACAAGGCTCTTGAGGCGCTCCTGTGCGTCCGCGATGTTGAACGGAATCATGTTCGTCGGAACGATGAAAAATTTGGGGTAGGCGAATTGAGCACGCCACCCGAGCGTGTGGCGGTAAAGCCGTCCCCACAAGTAGACTTCGCCGTGGATGCCGCGCTCGATGTAGTTGCTGTCGATCATGTGCTGCATGTTGATCCCGGCGTACATGCCGCATGTGCAGCCCGGGTCGGGCACGTGGTGGGATTTGCTTTGCCAGAACCTCTTGGCGGATTCCGTGGTGCAAGCGGCAATCATCGAGCGCAGATCGTCGGCATGCGGGCACTTGGCTTCGAACGCGACCTTGGGTGTCCAAAGCTCCCCGTTCAGGGAACTGACGCCCTCGGCTGTCCACTTCCACGCCCGGTACGCGACGAAAGGCTCGATGTAGGTTTCGGGCACCTTCGCCAAGTCCACTCCGTACTTGGCGTGGGGGAGGGCACGACCGCCGTGCTTAGAGATTTTCGATAAGTCTGGACTCAACGGTCGTCTCCGCAACAACAGGCACTTCCATGGTCACGGGCTGCTCGACCGGAACTTCCCTCTCGCGGCGCAGCGGCGCGGGAAGGCTCAGCGGTTCTACGTCGATGATCTCAACAGGTTTTCCGATGTCACACATCGTCTATCTCCTAAACTGGCGGCGCGTCACGCGCATCGAGAACTAGCGTGCTGAGACTGGGCAGCGCTGTAAACAGTTCCGACCGACATTTTCATCAAACCAGCTATCGAGCGCCACGAATGCCCGGACGCCCGGAGCGAGTTGATTCGGTCAACATCGACGGCTTTTCTCGGTCGCCCGAGGCGTTTTCCTTTGGCTCTGGCATTTTTCAAGCCTGCACGCACGCGCTCCGCAATGAGATTTCGCTCGCCTTCGGCTACGGCTCCGAGGATCGTAAAAACGAGCTTTCCGGTGGGTGTGTTGGTGTCCACCTGCTCGCAAAGCGAAACGAACTGGATGCCGAGCGCGTTGAATGTTTCTAGCGCCCGGCACAGATGCGACACGGACCGGGAGAAACGGTCGAAGCGCCAGCAAACGGTCACATCGAAGCGGCGAGCGTGTGCGTCGTGCATGAGGCGATTTAACTGAGGGCGAGAGTCTTTCTTCCCCGAGACGCCGACGTCCTCGTAACAGTCGAAAACTTCCCAGCCTCGACGCTCGCAGTATTCGCGCAGTTCTCGCGTTTGCACCGCAGGGTCTTGACCGTGGGCCACGGTTGAAACTCGCGAATAGATCGCCGCTAACAGTTTTCGAGAAGTGCGGTTATCGCTTCGGATGACTTGCAATGCCATCGGAGCCTCCTTCAGGTCTTAGCTCGTTCGCAGAACCTGTTCAAATATCCTGCGCGGGGCGCTACCAGCGCTTTCCAGACCCAGCAGGGGTCGGCTCTCGCAGACGAGGGCATGCTGCTTCCTGTCGTCCGTGACACCGTTGATGAAATGAAGGTAGGGCGTCGAGCAGCCAGACTGCGGTGCTCGGGCTTTCGCCAAGAATGGCGATGGTGGTAGGTTGCGTAGAGCCACGGCAGCCTCCTTAACAGGTTGCTTGGTCAGGGGCGTCAGGCGGCTGGAACCGCCCGACGTCCCGCTTACTTCAACTCTTTGGCTCGCTCCTGAAGGTACCGATCAATCGCTCGTCGGATGAGTTCCGCTACCGGAGCGCCCGTCTTGTCGGACAGCTTTAGCAGCTTCTTGATTTGCTCCTCTTTGACGAAGAGGGCTGTCCGCTTCATGGTCACATAGTATCACACAGGCATACGTAGGCCAATAGGCCGTTGGCACTAGGAAGCACTTGCATCATTCTTGTATTGAGCCGTGAAAGACAACGCGAACTTCTGAAGGCGCTCACTTGTTTGACAGGCTCGCCCGAAAATGCTACCAGTTCTGCTACCAGATGTTGTCCAACAACACTGGAAAAATCAGATGCGCCGAAAGCTAAATCCTTCTGGGTCAATGATAGTAGAAATCCCCACCGCCCCTACCAACGCTTCTGTTTTTATTCTGCTTAATTGTTTCCCTTGGAACCAAACACACGCGGAATTCGTAACTCTTGTTACCAATGCGAATTCGACGGGTATTGGCCGGGTTTGCAGGTCTCAGCATGTTCGCGCCGGTGATTTCCGGCGCAATTGGGTTTGCGTTAGGCCCGTGGATCTTGCGGCCAATGCGGAAACCGCTGGATGCAGCGTTAATCGCGAAGGCTGACGGGATTTTCGCGCGTGACGGCGTAACGCCTGAGGAGTTCGATATTCGAGCGCCGGACGGCGTGATGCTTCGCGGTTGGAAGGTTCGCTCGAGGACGCCCAATGACGACTGGGTTCTGCTGTTTCACGGCATTGTGGACAATCGCGCGGAAATGGCGCCATACGCCGATTTTCTTCTGAAGGCGGGATACGGCACCGTCATGATGGACGCCCGCGCGCAGGGTGCGAGCGATGGCACACTGGCCACGTTCGGTTGGAAAGAGCGATGGGATACAAAAAAGATTGTTGATGCACTCTATGCCAGCGAAAGGCCTCGAACTGTTTTTGAGCTGGGAGAATCTATGGGCGCGGCCATCGCGCTGCAGTCCGCCGCAGTGGACCCGCAAATTAAGGCCGTTGTGGCAGAAGCATCGTTCAGCAGCTTGCGCGAGGTCAGCTACGATTATGCGGGACTGGCTGTGAGTTCTCTGTTAGGGAGGACGCTTTTTCGCCCGGCATCGTATTTCGCGCTGCGCTCAGCGGAAAACGAGGGCGGATTTCCCGCGGATGGTGTTTCCCCTGCCCAAGCCGTGTCTGAGCGCGCCTTCCCTGTGCTGCTCATTTGTGGCACGCGCGACAAAACCATTCCTTGCCGGCACTCCAAGCAGCTTTTCCACGAAGCGATTGGTCCGAAACAATTATGGATCGTGCCGGGAGCGGGTCACACAGGTGCGTTCGGGACCGAGCCAGCGGAATTTCAGCGGCGCGTACTCGCATTCTTCGCGAAGAATCAGAACTAAAAGCTCCGCCCTTGTATCAAATCTCTTCGCTAATACGTCCAAAAGAGGGATTCGGAAATTGTGCCCGAAACAGGAATGTGACACTATACTGCGCCTGTTTCTGTGAGGGGACTTCTACTAGGGGGTATGGACATCATGACGCGAATTTCGCGAGTTGCATATTGGCTGATCTTCGCCAGTTTTCTGGCATTCACGTGGACCGCGACCGCGCAGGTCAAGCCCGACCTCTACGCCGGTCTTAGGTGGCGCAACGTTGGGCCTTTCCACGGCGGCCGCATCTCTTCCGTTACCGGCGTGATCGGTCAGCCCGGAGTTTTCTATTTCGGTACCCCCCAGGGAGGCATTTGGAAAACCACCAGCGGAGGCGTCACTTGGTATCCCATCTTCGATCAGGTGACGAGCGTGGATAGTATCGGTGCAGTTCAGGTGGCTCCATCGAATCCCGATATCGTTTATGCCGGAGCTGGCGATCCCATTGGCGGCAGCTTGGGCAACGGCATGTGGAAGTCCACCGACGCCGGCAAAACTTGGCAGCACATTGGCCTGGATGACACGGTGAAGATCGACAGCATCCTCGTCGATCCCAACGATCCCAATCTCGTGGTTGTCTCTGCTCTCGGCGATGCCACTCACGACGGCGGCGGCATCTACCGCTCGACCGATGGTGGCCAGACTTGGACCAATGCCCTCAAGCCCGAGGGCTACGATGGCACGCGCGAAGTGGAATACGCATACGACGACCCCAGCGTCATGGTGGCAGACACGCAAGGCACGGGCGGTGGCTTTTTCTTCGGCACCGGACCTCGTCCCAAGACCAAGCCGCCGCTGGTTTTCAAATCTACCGACGAGGGTCAGACATGGACCCAGATCAAAATCCCTGCTTTTCCTGGCCGCGTTGCCTTGGCGATTGCCTTGCGCACCAGCGGCCGGCGTATCTACATCGTTGGCAACGATATCGAGGGCGGCTCCGGATTATTCCGTTCCGACGACGGCGGTAACACATGGAAACATATGGCAGGCAAGGACACGCGCATCGGCAACGGCCAGGGCTCCTATAGCTGCGGTGTCTTCGTGGATTCGCAGAATCCTGACGTTCTCTACACCGTGAGCACGGCCATGTACCGTTCGACCGACGGCGGAGTCACTTTCCACGCGTTCAAGGGCGCGCCCGGCGGAGAGGATTACCACAAGCTCTGGATTGATCCCACCAACGGCAGACGCATGTTGGTCGGCGCCGACCAGGGCGCCAGCGTCACGCTCGACGGCGGCGATACGTGGAGCCTCTGGTATACGCAACCCATTTCGCAGGTTTACCACGTGGCCGCAGACAGCCAGTATCCGTATTGGGTCGTGACTTCGCAGCAGGATACCGGCGCTGTAATGGTCAACAGCCGCGGCATGTGGGGCCAGCTCGATTTCTTTACCGACTGGAGTCCGGTACCCTCCTCTGAATTTGGCGTCATTACCCCCGATCCCGAAAGTCCTCACATTCTTTATGCTGTCGGCTATGGCCCCGGCGGCGGAGGCAATGGTCTGGTCAAAATTAATATGTCGACCGGGCAGTGGCAGAACGTCGCGCCCAACTTCGGCGCTGATGCCGAAAAATATCGCGCCGGGCGCGACTTCCAGAAGAAATTCGACACCGCGTTCGATCCCAGCGCGCTCTACGTTGCCTATCAGTGTCTGCTGGTCACTCGCGACGGCGCGCATTCTTGGAAAGCCTTCAGCCCAGACCTCACCACGGCCAAGGGCGCGTCGCCGGTCGCTTGCGGTACACCACTGCCGCCGTCGCCGACGCCAGCGCCGGGCACCTTCCCACCCCCCGCGCCAACCATCAATGATTTTTCAATCTCGACGGTAAAGGCTGGCGTGGTCTGGTCCGTGAGCAGCAACGGCCAGATCTATAACACCATGGATGGTGGCAGACATTGGAACAACGTCAGCAACATCACCGGCGCGCCGCCGAACACGAACTTCAACACTATCGAGGCTGGCGATGAGGTCAACACCGCCTACGTCACCGGTCGCATCGGCGGCCAGCGCGGCCCTGCAGCCACCGCGCCTGCCAAACAAGACGAAGACGTGCCGCTTGTCTGGCGCACCACCGACGGCGGCAAGACGTGGACCAGCATCGTCAGTGGCTTGCCCACTGACGAGCGCACGGGAAGCTGGATGAATGTTCTGCGCGCTGATCCCAAGCAGCCCGGCCTGCTATTCGCTGGCACCGAGTCAACCGTCTATGTCAGCTTCGATAACGGCGACCACTGGCAATCTCTACGCCAGAATTTGCCCACGACTTCCATTCGCGACCTTCTCATCCACACGAATTACAATGTGAACGACCTCGTCATCGGCACTTACGGCCGCGGCCTCTGGATTCTTGATGACATAACTCCGCTGCGCGAGATCGCCGCCAGCGCCAGTGCGGTCACGTCTTCCTCAGCCTATTTATTTCAGCCGGAACAGGCCATCCGCGCCCGGCTGAACAGCAACTGGGATCAGCCGACCTCTGTCGAGGTGCCCAACGCTCCTAATCCGCCCTATGGCGCGATCGTGGACTATTACCTCAGCCACCAACCCAATGGACCGATTCAGTTGCAGGTCTTCGATTCCAAGGGCAATGTGGTGCGAACCATTTCAAGCACTTTACCGCCGCCGATCGAGGGACAAGCGTATCCCCGCTACTGGCTAGCCTCGCCCGAGTCGCGTGTGCTCTCTACCAACATCGGCATGAACCGCTTCAACTGGGATTTGCAGTATGACGACCCGCCTGCCTTCCAGCACGATCTCGAAAATCAGATGAACATGGTGGCGGCCAGCACGACAGCTGGTCCCCACGGGCCGCAGGTAATTCCCGGCGTTTACACGCTCAAGCTCACTGTGGATGGCAAAGTCTACACGCGCCAGGTAACTGTGATGAACGACCCGCGAGTCGGCCAGAGCCCGAAGGTTATGGCCGCCCTGCGTGCTCAAAATCAGCTCACGATGCTCGCGTATCATGGCATGCAGCAGAGCTACGCGGGCAAAAGCGAAGTGGACGCGGTCAAGGCGCAGCTTGCATCTCTGATGCGGGGCAACCTGCCCAGTGACGTAGCCGCGCAAGCCAAGAAGCTCGATGCCAGCCTGACCAAGGTTGGCGGCGCGGCGCCGGCCGCGGGCTTCTTTTTCCGTCGTCAAGCACCCAAGCCCGGTGAGCTGCATTCGTTCCTGATGCTGAACGACGACTACAACACCATGGTCAGCATGATGCAGGTGGGTCTCGACATGGAACCGACACCCACTCAGATCGCCACTTGGGAGAGCGATTGCGGCAACTACAACCGCACCGTGGACGCCTGGAAGACGATGCAACAGAAAGACATCGTCAACTTCAATACCGTCCTGGCAAAGAGCAATTTGCAGCAGCTCGACGTCGTGCCGAGCAAGCTCGCTGGCGCATCATGCAGCTTCAAGGCCGACTCAAAATAAGCAAGACTGGCTCGATGCTCCGGCGGCGGCAGTATTAAACTGTCTTCGCCGCCGCTTCATGGCCACGCATCTCGTCTTTTCCGGCGACTAAAGTTACGCCGGTCGGCTGATGTTCAACTGGCTCGGGAGCGATCGCGCAGCGCTGCTTTAGCCGCGAAGTACCCGCATAGGCCGTGCACACCGCCACCGGGAGGTGCGGATGCCGAGCATAGATATATATTCCTCGCCGGTGTGCGATACATACGCCACGTTGGACGCAGAAAGAATTGGCTCACTTCTGCCGCGCCGCCGGTGATGTCCCCGCCCACTAGGTTCATGTTGTAGGCTTCCAGATTCGATGCCACGCGGACGCTGCGTTTGAGAATCCGTTCGCGGAATCCGGGCGCGAACCGCTCGATCTGATTTTCAATCGCCTGCGACATATCTTTTCCCGATCCATTCGGCACGTGGCAATAGGCCCAGCCGACATGCTTGCTCGCGGGCGCCCGCGTGGAATCAAAGAGGCTCGGCTGCGCAACCAAAACAAATGGCCTTTCCGATATGCGACCCTCCCAGCAGTCCCGCTCTGACGCCGCGATTTCTTCCAGCGTCCCTCCCACATGCACTGTTCCAGCCTGAGCACAGGCATTCGCCTTCCACGGAATTGGCCCATCGAGCGCCCAATCCATTTTGCAGACTCCTGGACCATAGCGAAATCTTTCCAGTTTGCGTCGGAATCGGTCGGCCAATCGGCGGCCCGCTAGTTTCGCAAGCTGCCGCGGCCCCACGTCACACAGAATCGTCTGCGCTGTCGAAAATTCTTCCAGAGATTCGACCGGCGTGCCCGTGCGAATCTCTCCTCCCAGCTCTTGCAGATGTCTTCCAAGTGCATCTGCAATCTTCTGCGCCCCGCCCCGCGCAAAGGGCCAGCCCACGAGATGCCCCGCCGCCCCTAGCACCAGCCCGAATGCCGCGCTTGGCATTTTTTCGAGGGGCAGAATCGAATGGGCCGCAATTCCTGCAAACAGCGCCCGTGCCCGCTCATCTCGGAACGCACTTCGCGCTACATAAGACGCCGAGCGCATCGCCACCAGTCCGAATCTCGCCGCCAAAAAAGGATGCTGCGGCAGGCTCGGCGGTCCCAGCAGAAAATCCTCGAGCTTCGGCCAATCCTCGACAAGAACGGACATCAACTCGTTGTATCGTTTGCCATCCGCGCCCAAATCCGCTGCCGTCTTCTCAATCGAACGATCCAGAAATGCAGCCGTCCCATCGTCCATGGGGTGAGCCAGAGGCAAAGTCGGATGAACCCATTCGAGTCCGTATTTTCCTAGTGGCAAAGTCCGGAAAAACGGCGACATCAGCGCCATGGGATATACCGAGGAGCAAACATCGTGGAAAAATCCGGGAAGCGTCGATTCTTCCGTTCGCGCGCCGCCGCCAATCGTCTCGCGCGCTTCAAACACAATGACCGAACGTCCTGCCTGCGCCACGGTAATGGCCGCAGCAAGCCCATTCGGGCCAGAACCGATTACGACCACATCATATTTTTCGCGCAAGCTGTCATTCTAGCGCAGTTGGCCGTTTGACCTGGCGGGATTCCTGCGATGTTTCTGAGTCAAGGGCGAATTACGTCTCGGAATACCAGCGGAAGCCAGTTCTCTGTTCTTTTTCCGCTTCGCGGAGGATTGCCAGCGTATGGTCGCGGCGGTAATTGGAACAGCCAACTAAGAGCAAATTCAGAAACGACATTGCCGCGACGTACGATCCCGCAAAAAGCGGACCCTCGGTAGGCGTTAAGAAAAACTCATCCGCATATCTGGCGACAGGCGAAATCGAGCTGTCCGTGATGCCCACGCAATATGCGCCTCGGTTCTTCGCTTGGCGCAATCCTTCAATGGTTTGGCGCAGCCCGCGCCGGTAGCTGATCGCTATCACCACATCGCGGCGCGTTACTTGTCGAACCCGGTGTGAAATGTGTCCCGCTCCGGAAAGCGCCATGGACTTGAATCCGATTACGATCAGATTGTATTCTAGAAAACGGGCAAGGCTCTCCGCCATGTCACCGCCCAGGATCAAAATGGAATCGGCGGCGTAGAGCTTCTTCACCAGCGCAATCACGCGCTTGACATCCAGGCTATGGTGCAAAGCGCGAAGATTGGCCATATCGCGGCTCAGCGACTCTTCAATTTGCCCCGCCACACTCGAACTTCCCGCGCTGCTCTCTAGCACTTCGAATGGCGTCGCTTGTGCAATCGCAAGCTCGTGCAAGTAGCTTCGAAAATCGCGATAGCTGGCAAAGCCCATTTCGCGCGCAATACGCAGCAAGGTCGCCGGCGCGCTGTTGAATTCCTTCGCCAGGCCTCGCAGGCTATAGAGAACATACTTTCTCGGATTTTCTAGCAGTGGCCGGATCACTTCTTGCCGCTTGGCCGAAAGGCTTCGAACCATCCTTGGAAAGCTGCTCGAATTTCCCCACGATTTGGCTGGTTTCTCGCGCGACCCCAAATTATCCCCCGCTGGTTCAACCCCAATCCGGATATGTTATCTATAATAGATTGAACAGTTAAACAAGGATTGGGCCACTGCCGGGGTGTCATTCCCGGTGCTGCTTTATGGACCAAATGTTTCACGCGCTGGAAACGTTCGAGCGTAGAAGTATTTCTCAGTTGCGATCGTCTAATACAGATCGCCGCGTTTGCTTACTTTGCAAGGAAAAACATACGTTTCAGTCCGTTTGGTCGGCTTCCATTGTGGTCCCATACGGGGTAAGTGTGGACACCGGAAATTTCTGTAGTGGCTGCTTCATGGCGACGAAATCCTGCGCGAGACACCGTGAACTTGCCCATTCCGTCCACGCCGTTTTTTACGTTTCAATTGCCTCCGGAGCAAGCTTGCATATTCGCTTGATCAATGCGATGAGTTCGTTTCCTTGAATCGGCTTTGAAATATAGGCATCCATCCCATGTTTCAGACAACGCTCGCGATCTCCCGCCATCGCGTGCGCCGTCATCGCAATAATCGGTATGTGTCCCCCGGATTTTTCTTCCGCTTTCCGGATTCTGTCCGTTGCTTCGAAACCGTCCATTTCCGGCATCTGCACATCCATAAGGACCAGGTGATACACGCCTTTTTCGATCGCATCGAGTGCTTCTCGGCCATTTTGCGCGACGCTCACCTGGAAGCCGTGTTTTTCCAGCAAACGCATGGTGAGCAATTGATTTACCGCATTGTCCTCTGCGAGAAGAATGTTGAGCGACATCCGTTGCTCGCGCAGCGAATGCTGGGTGACCAACGGCTGTGGTTCCTTCGTTTCCGGCCGTGCTCCTGCGAGCGCCAGGACGGCGTCCAGCAACTCGGATTGCCGGATGGGTTTCACCAGATAGGCCGCCATTCCCAGTTGTCTGCAACGCGCCGCATCGCCTCGCTGGCCGTCGGACGTAAGCATCATGATCGTCGCCGAGGACCAGTCCGGATGATCCTTGATCTCTTTTGCCAGCGTAAACCCGTCCATGCCGGGCATTCGCGCGTCAAGTAGAATCAGCCTGAATCGCTCGCTCGTATTGTTGAATTGCTCGAGCAATGCCATGGCTGCTTGCGCGCCGTCCGCCGTTGCGGCTTCCATCCCCCAATTGGTCAAAACTCTTTCGAGGATTCTTCGATTGACGGCATTATCGTCTACTACCAGCACGTGCATGCCGCGCAACACCCTCTCGCTGCTGATCGCTAAGGGCTTGGCCGGTCCCGCGCGTTTCCCAAGGTGGACCGTAAAATGGAAACGGCTCCCTTTGCCCGCCTCGCTTTCCACCCAGATTCTCCCGCCCATCATTTCCACCAATCGCGTCGAGATCGTCAGCCCCAGCCCTGTGCCGCCGTATTCGCGCGTCATCGACCCATCCGCTTGCGTGAATGCTTCAAAGATGGCCGCCTGTCTTTCCTTGGGGATGCCGATCCCTGTGTCCGCTACCACAAAGTGCAGATCCGCGTCATTTGGCGTTTGTGTGCTTGCTTCGACTGTTACGGTCACCTCGCCCTGCTCAGTGAACTTGATCGCATTGCCGACCAGATTCAGCAAAACCTGGCGTAATCTTCCCGGATCGCCGATGACTGTTTCAGGAACGTCCGGCTGCACGTCGTATGCGATTTCCAGGCGCTTCTGGTGTGCACGAATGCCGAGTGTTTTCATCGCGTCGCCGATGTTGTCCCGCAGATCAAAATCAATCGCGTCGATACTCAGTTTCCGCGCCTCAATTTTGGAAAAGTCGAGAACGTCATTGATGACCGTAAGCAGCGACTCCGCCGAAAATTTCACGGTGTCGAGGTACTCGCGCTGTTCCGAAGTCAATTCCGTTTCCAGTGCGAGCTCCGTCATGCCCATGATTCCGTTCATCGGCGTGCGAATTTCGTGGCTCATATTGGCCAGAAACTCGCTTTTCGCCGCGCTCGCAGCCTCAGCCGCCTCTTTCGCCTGCTGCATTTCCTGTTCGGCTCGTTTTCGCTCGGAAATATCCTGATAGATGCGCAGCGCGCCATTCACTTCTCCGCGCACGAGCAACGGCGCTCCGTGGACCTCAACATCAATCAATGCGCCATCTTTTCGGCACCGCTGCGTCACAAGTTCTATCGAACGGCATTCTCTCTTCATGCCAAACGCCTTGTCCATCTTCCTTCTCATCTCTTCATTGAGGACCAGCATGTCCAGTCTTCGTCCGAATACCTCTTCATGTTTGTACTGGAATAGTTTCTCGAATGCCGGATTGCACAGTTGAACCTCATCATCCCGGTTGACCACAACGACGGCCAGCGGTGTGTTTTCAACCAGCGCATTCAGGAAAGCTGTGCGTTCATTGACCCTTTCCTCCAACTCGTTGCGAGCCCGTTGCAGCGCCGCGTCGCGTTGTTGGATCCGGCTCAGCATCGTATTGAACTGGTCATAGAGAAAACCGATCTCATCGTTGCTCGTTTTCCGTGCCCGCGTCGCATAGTTTTCACTCGCAGATACGGAAAGCGCCGTCTCCGCGAGGCTTCGGATGGGCACGGAAATCACGTTCTGAAGCCTCGATGACAACAGAAAAGCGATCCCCAGCGAGCCTAGCGACACCAGCAAACGGATTGTCGAAGATCGCGCGCTGCGCTCCTGCAGTTTCCCAAAATCCGATTCGATATAGATCGTCCCGATCTTTTCGCCGTTCAGAGTAATTGGCTCGAACAGCCCCTGGGTCTTTTTCGTTCGCACGATGCCGTTTGCTTGAACCCTCGGAAAGGCTTCGTTCAAATGCGCAGAATCGCGGCGGTAGCTCGCGAATATCTCGCCTCTTTCGTCGTAAATGCATGCTTCGACGATGTTCTTTTCGGCGCGGAGCGCAGCCAGCGTGCCTTTTGCTGAGTTCGCATCATCGAAACTGATGGCCGCTGTGCTGTTTTCGCCGACCATTTCGGCAATGGATGCCAGATCCTCAGGGTTCGTCGTGAAGAAGGACAGCCGGTCGTAAGCCGTAAATGCCAGCGCGGCAGCTAGCAATGCCGCGCCGCAGGGCAGCATCACAATGGCATGCAGTTTTTGGCGTATTGAAAAATTGGAAAGCATCTGCGCGTTAGTTTTCTTTCCTAGTTGCTTCGTCGTGAACGATTTTCGCCAGCAAGAGAAGCTTTGAACTGATCTTCAAGTGCGCGCGTTCAACCGCGTCTACGTTGACAATGAAATGCACTTTGCCATCTTCGGTGACAAACGCGATTTCCCCGCCTTTTTCCACAAAATCGGCCCTGTCTCCAACCAAAAGCACGGGTGCGCTTTTCACTGCTTCCAGGATTTCCGGCAGATGTTTCGCCTCTGTTCTATCCACGAAGACCATCTGGCATCCGCGTAGTCCGTTTACTCGATTCGTGTGTCGCGTTTCAAATGACCGTCCTTGTTTGTTTTTTCCAAGCACAGTTGTTTCCAGATCGCCCGAAAAGGGATCCTTGCCAAAAACGCAGACGGCAATCGGAGATTTTTTATCGGGGAATGTGTTCGGAGGCCACTCGGTGAACTCAGCGAAATTGTAGAGATCCTCCGCCTTCACCTCGTAATCCTCGGTTTTGGATTGGCCAAGGACAGGCTGCGTCCCAGCCATGCCAATCCCGCATACGATCGCCACCATGCACAACACGGAAATTTTGCACGCTCCCGCCACTTTCTCGTGGCGGACGGAAAGCGTCGGAGATATGCGCATCCTCCCGCGGCCGCTCGACCTCATCACCGTTCCCTCATCGCGATGAATCTCCAGTGCTCTTCGGCCATTTGCTCCGTGAGATTTCGCCGGTTTGCATTTTCCTGAGCATGCCTTCCGATTCCTCCCAACGACCGCGGCACAAATCTGCCTTGGAGCCGCTTTTCACCGCCCGCCTTCGCTAATTGCAAGATTTCGCCCAAAGGAAGGAAAATCAGCCTCTGTTAATGATTAGCGGATTCAATAGGTTAGCGTGTATTTGTGCGGTATTCGCGTTCGCGTCTGATTCTGTGCCGCTCGTCACGTTCCGTTTTGGAATGGCTCTGCCCCATACGGGAGGACTTCCGTTTTCCCGCTTTCACCCTGTTTTCTCCTACACAGCCGCGGTTGACCTTCGCGCGCAACTCGATTCACGCCGCATACATAATTTTCGCCGGATTGCCGTACGCGAATGCCCTTGATCTTCTCTTTCTCGATTGAGCAGAGCTTCTATTGGCGGGAGGGATTGCTTAGGAGTCTTGCGTCCCGTTGTCGTAAGCGAGGGAGTTATTCAGGCGCCTGTCCAGCACCGCAGCCGCAAACCGCGCACATTCCGTCATTTCTCGATTCGCCCAGCCCGCTAGCCTCGGCAGCGCTGTCCCGCTCAATTTCAAGCATGCCTGAAGCGCGCGGTAATAAACCTTCACCTCTTTCATCCACAGATTGCCTTTTTGTGCAGATCGGGACAGTTGTTCCGATGCGCGGACCAGCATGTCGAAGTGTCGTGCGCTAATCTCGCTGTTGGCAATACCCGTCGCCGCCTCGAGCGAATTCGAGAGCGGTTGCTCGGCCATCGTGACCCAAATGGACCGCCACTGCGAGATGGCGAACTGCACCAGCGCGCCAAGCGACATCACGCAAATGAACGCTGCAATCATTGTGTACTAGTTTGCTGCAGGCATGCGCCCCGCGCAATAGTGCCAAAGTACTATCTGCTACAATTCACTAAACTTATGCGCTCTTAGGATCTACCCTCACAATCAGCGAAATTCGCTCGATTGGGGTCGGCCCAACGCTGCGCGCAATGGACGTTGCCATTTATGGACCACAACGATCGGCAGGCCCAGAACGCTGAAACTGACCCGAAAAATGTGACGTTTCGCTCCTGGGAATACTCCGCCCGCTTGCGCGAGTTGCGCTGGCGTGATTGGTGGATGTGGGCCTTCTCGGTCCTTGTGATTCTCGTTCTCACCGCCAGCGTGGTTTCGCTTTCTTTTCCTGCGATCTTGGCGGATAGAAAGTCCGCTTTTGGCGCCAGCGTGCTGGAGACGATTCTGGGCCTCATCGGCGTCATTTTGATTTTCATCTGTTATCTCACGTATGAAAAAGTCCTGATTAACCGCCTGCGCACCGAGCTTGCCGAGCGCCAGTTCCATTCTTCTCTTTGGCGCAATCTGGCTCTCGTCGATCCGCTCACCGGCCTCTATAATCGCCGCTTTGCCGAGCGCCACTTGAAAATCGAAATCGCCCGCGCCCGCCGCCGCGGCTATGCTCTGACGCTCGTGCTGTTCGACCTCAACAACCTCAAGCAGACGAATGACCGCCTCGGCCACCTCGCTGGCGATGTGGTCATCAAAGGATTCGCGGATCGTTTGGCAGAGGTCGTTCGCGAGGGTGATTTAGCGGCCCGCTTGGGCGGCGACGAATTCATGCTCCTGCTGACCGATTGCAAAGTCTCGCAAGTTCCTGACGTCCTGCACCGCTTGGAATCGATCACCGTGGACATGGGGACAAATCGCATTCCGGTGACGTTTTCTCAAGGAGCGGCGGAATATCACGACGGTGACACTCCGGAAGATTTCTTTCGCTCGGCTGATAATCTGCTTTACGAAAACAAGCAGGCCCATAAGCAAGCGGTCGTCTCTCCCGCGAAATAACGTCAGCCCTTCAGCGCCCCAAACGCCCTCTCCTCCGCTTGCCGCCGTCGGTTGAGATTGCCCGCCTCGTTTGTACGTGCTAGCATCCCATTCGCACGAAAGAAATTCGCAAAGGTGCGAGCATGATTCCTCTTAGAGTTGTCATCGCCGGCGCAGCATGCGCCGCTGCTCTTCTTTCATTCGCGCGGGTTTCGCCTGCTGCCCCCGCGCGTCAGGTGCAGACATTTGAAACTTCCGCCGGCCCGGTTCGCATCACGCCGATTTACCATGCCAGCCTCATGATCGAAGCCGCCGGAAAAATCATTTACATCGACCCTGCCCGGCCCTCGAATTTTGCCGGTCTTCCTCCTGCCGATCTGATCATCATCACCGATATTCACCCTGACCACATGGACACCGGCTCCATCGCGCAAATCAGCAAGCCCGGCACGCAGATTTTCGCTCCGCCCTCCGTAATCGCCACCGGTACTACCGGCTCTCCGATCTCCAATGGGGAAACGAAAACTTGGGGTGCCTGGACCATAGAAGCCATTCCCATGTACAACATCCAGCGCGGCCCTGCCGCCGGACAGTTGTATCATCCAAAGGGGCGCGGCAATGGCTACGTCCTCACCTACGGCGGCAAGCGCTTTTATTTTTCCGGCGACACGGAAAACATTCCCGAAATGCGCGCGCTCAAGAATATCGACGTCGCCTTCGTCTGCATGAATCTCCCGTACACCATGCCTCCCGACGAAGCCGCCGAGGCCGTCAAAGCGTTTCATCCTCAAATCGTCATCCCTTATCACTATCGCGGCTCGGACCTCAGCATCCTCAAGAGGGACTTGGAGGGTACCGGCATCGAAGTCCGCCTTCTCGATTGGTATCCATCGTCGCAATAGCGCTCTATTTCTTCCGCACGCGATGCTGATCCAATAGCTTCTCGAAAAAAATCACCAAAGTGTTTCATTCCGACGAGCCTGCCTGCCGTGGGCAGGGAATCTGCAGTTTACCCGCGCCTTGGAACGTCATGGATTATTGATTTCGCTCCGGAATCAGTTTGCGGCCGCATCGGAACGAACTGCTGGATGACCTTCGTCTTACAACCACTACACCTTGTATTTCTCTGCAAGATTCTCCATGATTTTTCTGTGCGCGCCGCGTGCATGTTCGCAGCCCATGCGGCTCTCCCGATCACTGGCGAGCCTCGAAAGGGAAGTGAAGCTTGAGCGAAAACTTGAAAATGAAGACGGCAAGTAGAGCAGGAGAGAGTACGTCGCCGCTGATTGCATGGCAATTTGCTGGTCGCCGCGCAAAACGGACGCCGGCCACGCATCTTGAATCCCGGCGTCGAACCGGCGCTGTAATTTCTAATCGCCACACCGCGGAATTAGAATTCGCCGTAACTTATAGAAAACAAAGGATCGGTGTAATTCTAATCGCCACAAAATCGCGTATGTTTCGATTTGCCGTTTTGCCGCCTTTTTCTTCAACGCGCCGAAATCCTACGTCGCGCCTGCGAACTCCCGCTGCAGAACCTTCGTCATCCGGACCATCTCTAATCGACACTGTAATTATTAGAAATCTTCGTAACTCATACAAAAGAAAGGGTCGATGCCAATCCTAATCGATAAGAATTGCACACTTTCTGGCCGCTCTTCGCGCCGTTTTCGGCGCATTCTTTCCGCCGCCAATCACGCGAGAGCGAAAATCCAAACTCTTTACTCTCAGCCGCAACTCGGCGATGATGCTCCCGCTCGCTATGCCATTTTTCGGGCCATGAGAGGACTTTCCATGCGCAAAACGCTCGTTGCAATAATTTCCATTTTGTTTTTGTCTGTTTCTATTGCTGCCGCACAGCCGCCGCAGGCCGGCGACACCTCCGCTGCGGCTCATCCGCACGCGCTGACCGATGCCGACTACGCTCATGCCGAAAAATTCCTCCCCTACAACACCACCCCCCTCGTCTACCGTACCGTGCGCGCGACTTGGCTGCCCGACAACCATTTTTGGTATCGCCTCACAACCGCCGAGGGCAACGAATTTGTCATGGTCGATGCCACGAACGGCACACGCGCGCCTGCCTTTGACCATGCCGCCGTCGCCTCTGCGCTCTCTTCCGCCTCAGGCAAAACCTACGACGCCCGTCACCTGCCCTTCATGACCTTCGAATTTTTCAACGACGGCCACGCGATCACGTTTCGCATCCACAATCGTGGCTGGAAATGCAACTTGCAATCCAATCAGTGCCAGGCGGATGACAATCCCGTGGACCTGCCCGAACAGATCCCCGGTCAAGCGGCGACGAATCCGCCGGAATCCATCTCTCCCGATAAAACGAAAGCCATCTTCATCCGCGATTACAATCTGTGGGTTCGCGATCTTTCGTCTGGCCAGGAGACGCAACTCACCACCGACGGCGTGAAAGATTTCGGTTACGCCACGGACAACGCCGGATGGACTCACAGCGACCGTCCCATCGTTCTCTGGTCGCCCGACTCGAAAAAAATCGCCACGTTTCACCAGGACCAGCGCGGCGATGGCGATATGTATCTCGTCCGCACCCTGGTTGGACATCCCACGCTCGAAGCATGGAAATATCCGCTGCCGGGCGACAAAGTTGTCACCACGATTCAGCGTGTCGTCATCAATCTTGACGGCCCGCGCGTGATTCGCTTCAAAATGCCTCCCGACCAGCATCGCTCGACGCTTTGTGATGACATCGCCTGCCGCCCCGGTCAGTTTACAGACGTCAACTGGAGCCCCGATTCCACGCATGTCGCCTTCGTTTCCACATCGCGCGACCACAAGCATGAAGTTCTGCGCGTCGCCGATGCAGCCACTGGAGACGTCCGCGACGTTCTCGAGGAAACCGTAGCCACCTTCTACGAATCCGGAAACGGTGCGGTCAACTGGCGTTATTTGCCCGAATCCAACGAAGTCATCTGGTTTTCCGAGCGTGACAATTGGGGTCAGCTCTATCTCTACGATCTCCAAACCGGCAAGCTCAAGAATCAAATCACGACCGGAGAAGGGAACGTCACCCAGCTTCTGCGTGTGGATGAGAAAAATCGCATGCTGTATTTTCTCGCCGTAGGAAAGGAGAAAGGCCGCAATCCTTATTACAGCCATTTCTACCGCATCGGTTTTGATGGCAAGAATCTGCAGTTATTGACGCCCGAAAACGCGAACCACGAAATCGCACTTTCCCCGTCAGGCCAGTATTTCGTCGACAGTTACTCCACACCTGAGACTCCGGCAGTCGCCGTCTTGCGCGATAGTGATGGAAAGCTTGTCTCGACCATCGAAAAAACGGATATCTCCCGTCTTCTCGCCACGGGATGGAAGCCGCCAATTCCATTCACCGTCAAAGCTCGCGATGGAGTGACCGATCTCTACGGCCTGATGTTCCGCCCCACGAACTTCGATCCGAAGATGAAATATCCCATCGTCAATCATATTTATCCCGGCCCGCAGACCGGCAGCGTTGGAGGCCGAAACTTTTCCGCCGCGCGCGCTGACTGCCAGGCTCTCGCCGAGCTTGGTTTTGTCGTCGTTGAAATCGACGGCATGGGCACACCCTGGCGCTCGAAAAAATTCCACGAAGCGTATTACGGCGACATGGGCGACAACACTTTGCCCGATCAGGTGGCAGGCATGAAGCAGCTCGCCGCGCGTTATCCTTGGATTGACGTCGATCGCGCAGGAATTTACGGCCACTCGGGCGGAGGCTTTGCCACGGCCGATGCCATGTTCCGCTATCCCGATTTTTTCAAAGTCGGCATCTCGGAATCCGGGAACCATGACAATCGCGAATACGAAGATGATTGGGCAGAAAAGTGGCAGGGGCTTCTCGTCCAGAATCCCGATGGAACCACGAACTACGACAATCAGGCGAACGAGCTCGTCGCGAAAAACTTAAAGGGCCATTTGCTTCTGGCCCACGGCACCATAGACGACAACGTGCCGCCCTACAACACGCTTCTCGTTGTCGACGCACTCATCAAGGCGAATAAGGATTTCGATCTGCTGCTTTTGCCCAATGAGCACCACGGTTATGCCGACGACACGGCGTACATGACTCGCCGCCGCTGGGATTATTTTGTTCGCTATCTCCTCGGCGCCGAGCCGCCGCACGAATATCAGATGCATCCCCCGGCCGAGGATGCGCCGCGCTTCTAAAACTTGCGCGCCGCGCAGCTGGAAATTTATTTTGGCTGCACGAAGCAATTTGAATTTATTTGCTTTGAACGTTTCCCGTCGCGACGCCGATGAGCGGCGTATTCGACCGCCGCATCCGATCATTCAACTCAACGACATCTTTACTCAGAATTTCTTTCCATTGGGACAAAAGTTCATTCATCTGTTTTTCGTAAACCGCGTACTGCTCGTATTCCGGCTGCGTCGGCGGTTCGTCTGAATCGTCCACGCTGTTTTCCAGATACGCAATCTGGCTGCTGAGCATGTTGCCGTAGTTCAGCTGGTCCTCACTGGCAGTCGATTTCACGGAGATGAGCTTTTCTTCGATCACCGTCATTTTCTTGTCGATAGCTTGCGCCTGCGCGACCACATCTTTTTCTGCGGCGCTTTCCCCGAAACGTTTTTCGAGCGCCTGCAATTGGTTTCTCAAATCGCGGATCGCCAGAACGGTGTTGTGGTCAGTTTCTTCCAGGCCTCGCACCTGCATCGCCAGATCGAACTGCTTCTGCAAATCCTCCATGGAAGTTTTCGTGCGCGGATCGGGAACGATTTGAATTGGCGCCGTGTAATCCTGACCGTCGACCGTGAGCTTCGCCCGGTATTTTCCAGGCACAACCAAAATGCCTTCAGGAGGGCCATTGTCATAGACCGCTCCGGGCACCTCGCGCGGAACATCGGTGCGCATATTCCAAACGAATCGGTTGAGCCCTGCCTTATTCGGCAGCGCTTCCGCTGTTCGTCCTCGCGGAAATTCGGACGGCGCGCTCGTATTTTGTTTTTTGCTGGAAAATTTACGAACCAAATGGCCGCTGGCATCGAGAATTTCCAGCGTGATGTCGCTCTTGGCCGGGGATTTCAACACATAATCAATAATTACGCCGCCCGGCGGATTCGGGCCCACAGCTCCACGCGGGCGGAAAAAACCGCCGCCGCTGTGCGAATGATATGCCGGTGCAGGTTCGAACAAATGCACTAGTTGGCCGAGCGTATCCGGGCGGATCTCGCGGAGCGGCGTAATGTCGTCGAGAATCCAAAACGCGCGGCCGTGTGTCGCGAGCGCCAAGTCATTGTTCTTGATGATCAAGTCATGCACCGGCACGGTCGGCAGATTCAGTTGCAGCGGCTGCCACTGCGCGCCATCGTCGAAGGAAACCATGACGCCCGTTTCCGTTCCGGCGAAAAGCAGTCCTTTTCTTTTCGGATCTTCGCGAACTGCGTGAACAAATGAGCCGGTAGGAATCCCGTTGATGATTTCAGTCCACGTCTTGCCGAAATCCGTCGTCTTGTAAATGTACGGATTCAAATCGTCCAGCATGTGACGATCGACGGCGATGTATGCCGCGCCCGCGTCGAATGGAGAAGCTTCGATGAGACTGATCTTGCTCCATTCGGGCATTTGCTTGGGCGTAACGTCTTCCCAATTTTTTCCGCCATCACGCGTGATATGCACGAGGCCATCGTCGCTGCCGGCCCAGATGAGATTTCTTTGCACGGGCGATTCCGCGACGGCGAAAATCGTGTCGTAAAATTCCACGCTTGTGCTGTCTTTCGTGATTGGCCCGCCGGAAAGCTGCTGCTTGCTTTTGTCATTGCGCGTGAGATCCGGACTGATGATTGTCCAGGTCTGCCCGCCGTCCGTGGTTTTGAAGAGCACTTGCGCGCCAATGTAAATCGTATGCGGATCAAACGGCGAAGCGACGATGGGTGCGGTCCACTGGAAGCGGTACTTCTGATCTACTGCGCCTGAGCCATCCATGATTACAGGCGCTGGCGTGATCAAATGCTCCTGATTGTTCTCGCGCGTCCAGCGTGTGATGATTCCGTAGTTTCCCCCGGCATAAACCGTTCCACCATCCGCGCTGGAAACGATATAGCCGCTCTCGCCGCCTCCGACGGGATACCAGTCCTGACGCCCGATGACGCCGTGGTCGGTGCTGCTGGCAATGGCCATAGTAGAATTGTCCTGCTGCGCGCCATAAAGGTAGTAGTGAAATTGATCGTCGGCAGCGACGTGATAAAACTGCGCGGTGGGCTGATTGTCTTCCGACGTCCATGTTTTTCCGCCGTCGTTGGATATGGCAGCGCCGCCATCGTTACCAGTAATCATGCGGTTGGAATCTTCAGGGTCGATCCACAACGCGTGATTGTCGCCATGCGGCGGACGCAGCGTGATCCAAGTTTTTCCTGCATCAGTCGATTTGTATGCGCCGACATTGAGAATGTAGATCGTGTCGGCGTGGCTGGGGTCGGAGAAAATGTGCGTGTAATAAAACGCGCGCTGCAAGAAACGGTGATCGCCGGTTACGAGTTGCCAGGACTCTCCAGCATCATTTGAAAGATAGACCCCGCCTTTTTCGGCTTCGATCAGCGCATAAACGCGGTCAGGGTCCGCAGCGGAAATGGAAATGCCGATGCGCCCGAGGATTCCCTCTGGCAGGCCGTGGCCCTCGATTTGCTTCCACGTTGTGCCGCCGTCGGAAGATTTATAAATTCCGCTTCCCGGACCGCCGCTGATGATGTCCCAGGGTTTGCGTACGACTTGATAGAGCGCGGCAAAAAGCACGTGCGGGTTATTGCCGTCAAAAGTAAGGTCAACTGCGCCGGTATTCTCATCTTTGTACAAGACCTTCTGCCAGGATTTTCCGCCATCGGTCGTGCGAAAGACGCCGCGCTCCGTGTTTGGACCAAAGGCGTGGCCTTCCGCTGCGACGAGAACGATGTTCGGGTCATGGGGATCAATCAGCACACGCGAAATGTGGCGCGTATCATCGAGCCCGATGTGCGTCCAGGTTTTGCCGCCATCGACGGATTTGTACATTCCGTCGCCGTAGGTAATGTCGCCGCGAAAACAAGGTTCTCCGGTGCCGACATAAATGATGTTGGGATCGGAAGGCGCCACGGCAATCGCGCCAATTGAGGCGACCGGCTCGTGGTCGAACAGAGGCGTCCAGTTGCCACCGCCGTCGGTCGTTTTCCAGACGCCGCCGGCAGCAGCGCCGAAATAAAAGACGTAGGGATTGCCGGGAATGCCGAGAACCGCTTCGACGCGCCCGCCGCGAAACGGCCCGACCAGGCGGTAAGTCATGCCTGAAAGGGAGTTCTTGCCGAGTGTTTGCGCGGACGCAAAGCGAATAGAAATAAAGACTGTGAAAACAAGCAATGCAATGATGGCTCGAAGATACGCAACGTTGTGGCGCATTCCAGAGATGCCTCCTTTGGATAGAAGGCGGGATTGTATCGCTGAATTCGCACAATGGCGAAAAATCTGTGCCGATACTTCAGAAGCCCGGGCTTAGATTGTCGCTTGCGCATCCTGCGCCGCAGATTCGCGCGTTTCATTTGTGATCCAAGTTTGCGGAGCTGGTTCACCCAAGCTGCGAACGACGAGCGGCAGATCATGACGCGCCGCGGCTTCGAGCGCTTGCGTCTGAACGAGGTCGCATCCGTCATGAGCCATAGCAAGCGCCTGCGAAAAAGAGAGAGACGGAAGATGCCGCGCGTGTGTGTTCAAATGAGGATCGTCGGAAAAATAGCCGGGCACGTCCTTGATGAGTTCGCATCGAGAGGCGCCGAGGCCAGCGGCAAGAAGAACGGCGGTCAAATCGGAACCGCCTCGTCCGAGGCTCACAATTGTGCTCGAACGATCCGCGGCGAGAAATCCAGGTACGACGAGCGCACGATGATTTCGCAGAGCCTCGCGGATTGCCGTCGGATTGAAATCTGCCCTGGCGGCGCTGGACCCGCGCTCGGAAAGGCGTAAGCCCGTCTGGTGTACATTCAGTGGAGACGCGGCAATTCCCAGGGCCTGCAAATGCAAGGCAAGGAGCGCGACAGAGTGCAGCTCGCCCGTGGACCAAAGCAAATCGAGCGCAGACGGACTGGGTTCGGTGACAATTGCCTGCGCTTCCTGCAACAAGAAATCCGTCACGCCATTTCGCGCCGATACGACAACGACGAGTTTTTCCTCCGGCGCAGCAGCCAGCCTATGTGCGACAAATTCCGCGGCGCGACGATACGAAGCTGTGTCTTTGAAGATCGAACCACCGATTTTGATGACGGCCACATGTTCAGCTCTCAATTCCTGCGACAATGAAGATTCTCCTGTGCCATAAATTCGCAATTTTGGATCCGGCTGACGGCATTGCCAGCCGACCCGTGAAGTCACCTGCGCATTCCACCAGTGGAGCGGTGCGAAAATACAAGTGACCTGCCACAGGCGAGATAGACAAATCGCCTGCGAGGTTAAATTAATTGAGAGCCAGAATCTTCAAGCGATCAGGAATCGATTGCCGAGGATCTTATCGCTCCCCATCGGGCAGGAATTAGCACCTTGGCGGTTGCGCCAGGTTGCTGTGGCTTCGTCGGGCCTGTTCCCTCAGCCACTCTGGATAAGCGCTGCCGTTAAAGCAGCACAGAAAAGATATACGGAGAACTCCGGGCGTGTCAAGGATTGATCATGAGTCAGTTCGAATTTTGACTCGTTGAAGCACGGTCAAAAAAATTCGAACTGACCCACGACTCAAGGATTGATGCGAAGAAAAAATGGGCGAGCTGAAATAAGACAAACGAGCCGCTCAGGCGAGAGCTGCGTTTGAGCGGCTCTCGATCCCGAGCGGAGCACCAAATCCATTACTAACGCGCCGGAATCTGAATTCGAAGGACAGATTCCATTATCGGCTGCGCTTTTTCGCTCCCTTTCCACCTTTTGCCGGCGATTTCGCTGGAGGGGCCTGAGCGATCATCTGTTTCAGCATCTGGCGGATCAGGTCATTGTGACCGGGAGCTCTGCGTTCGCGCCAGGCTTCGAAACGGGCGACGTGCTGCTCGAGCTTTTCATACGCATGGGGATTCTTCATCCGTTCCCGGGTGGGGCCGGCGACGGGTTTGAGGCGATCCCAGACGATCCATTGCTCGCCGGAATTCTCAAAGAAGAACTCCTCGTCAATGAGGCCACGGCTGACGATATTCGCCACCATTTCCCAGTAGCTCGTGACCATGCGCAACGAAGCATTGGCCTCGGTCCCGGGAGGGGCAATCCTCATTGCATCTTCCGGGCTCGATGGATTGAAATTCGCCAAAAACCACGCGCGGGCCTCGCGCATCCGGGGTTCACGGCGCAATTCGTATAAGCGAAGCAACAAATTTGCCTGTTCATGTGTAACGGTGCTCATTCCTATCCTCCCTATGATTTTCCGCTTGTTTGCGGAGAAGTCGTCAAAGGGCCTTCCGGCCCGGAAAAAACAACACGATTCGCGCTGACTAACTTGATTCCGGCGCGCTCCATTTCCAAAAGAATTCTACGGCGAAGCTCGCGCGCCACGTCTTCGTTGCGCGTGGGAGCGCTGCGGAATTGCAGGCGAAGTGTTGTGCCAGCGAGAGCGAGAGATTCGACGCCGAGGACATTCGGGCCGTCGATCAGAAGCGGCGACCAGGCGGGGTCGTCGCGAAGCTCTTTGGCGCATTTTTCGAGAGCGGCCAATGCTTGCGGGACGCCGGCTTCGCTGGGAATCGTGATATCGAGAAAATATTGCGACCAGTCGCGACTCAGATTTGCCACCTGGCCGACCAAGCCATTGGGAATGGTGACAATTGCGCCTTGCGAGTTGCGCAGAACCGTGCGCCGAAGCGTAATGTGCTCGACGCGGCCCGTTTCGCCATTGAGTTTGATATTGTCGCCGACGCCATACTGATCCTCGAAGATAACGAAAAATCCGTTGATGATGTCGCGCACGAGATATTGCCCGCCGAATCCGAGAGCCAAGCTGAAAAGGCCAGCGGCCGCAGCAACGGGCGTGATGTCGAAGCCGAACTCCGGCAAGATCATCAGGATGGCGATGAGCGCGATAATTACAACGCCAACGCTATAGAGCACACCGGCCATCGTGCGCGTCTGATCCTCGCGGGCTTGCGCGGCGCGAGTCTGCGCGGCGGCCTTGACGATCATGTGGGAGGTGAGCGTTCGCCAAACGAGGATGGAAATCACAGCAGTAGCCACGTCGAACAACACACGCGGCGCGCGCTGCTTTATTGCGTCCAACCAGGCGTCGTTGAACAGAGTCATATATAATCAGAAAGCGAGAGATTATATCACCGCGGCTGTGGCGGCATTTGGCGGATTGTTTGTAAGGAGGTGCAGCACATGGATAATCAGAGGCGCTTTTTCCTGGCAGCTGTGATTTCGAGCGCAACGGCCGTTGGCGCAACCTTGCTGACGACGCGACTGGCCGAAGGCCAGAACGGGCATCCATTGCCGACAGGCCCGCAGATTTTGCCGTCGAATTCGGATCGACCGGGAACAGCTCCAGCCGTACCTCCACTTCGCACGAGGGCTATTCTGGAAGCGAATCAGAAGGAAATTAAGAAGGATGTTGACCAGCTTTTTTCGCTGGCCCAAGATTTGAAAACTCAGACAGAGAAAGTTGATTCCTCGCAGGTTCTGTCCGTAGCTTTTGTAGATAAAACGCAACAGATCGAGAAACTGGCGAAGAGAATCTGCGACTTGGCCCGCCTGTAAGCGCAGGCAAGAGCAACGCGTCGGTTTTGTTTTGCAGCCCATGGCTTGCGCGGTAGAATGAAATCGGCATGGCAGTGTTGATTTCTGCGTCGTGCTACGCGCCCGTAGCTCAGCGGATTAGAGCACTAGCCTCCGGAGCTAGGGGTCGGGGGTTCGAATCCCTCCGGGCGCGCCAGTTTCTTTGGCGAGAGCGCGCACATGTTGCCGGGTGTTTCATCAAGTCAACCCCCGCACTCTTTGCCCAAGACGCAATGAATGCGGCACCCGCAGTGATTTCGGCCGAGCCGTAGGCAGACCCCGTGTGTGGTATCATCGGCCCACAGTGCTATCAATGGAGGAACGTTACGAACGTCGAAAGAGTTCGCCACCCGCCAACCAAATGAACCGCGGCGTAAACAGCATAACAGACACGACTGGATCTGCCAGCCTGTTGTCGGCATTAATTGGCGACCCTTTCAGCTCCCTAATGTGGGGAGGAATGTCATATGCCAATGCCAAACTAGGGGAATACTTCAATACGAAGCTTTGTGGAGGACCACCCGTAGGAGTGCCATGAAAAATAAGCTGAGTGTTCGGACATACTTTTCGCGGTCCCCATTTCGCTCTCCGAGTTTCATCGCGGTAACGGTGGTCACGGCAATACTGGCCTATTTTGAATTCAGATCGATACATACAAATGAATCGTTGACGACCTGTTTGAGCAACGCCATGCTTCTACTGATGCTGCTCCCTTTCGCTACCTGGGTTTCCTCTCTGTTCTTGCATTGGGAAATCCGTGGATTGGTGGAGGCCAGGGGCAGCCCCGTTGCTTACTCCCGACTCGCAAGGCTGCATAAGGGCCTTGTCCTGGGTATCAGCATTTTTGTTTTCCTAATAGTGGTAACCCTCATCGCACCGTGCGTAAGAAAAGAGGCACAGTCGAACCAGAAAAACGCGATTAGCCACGTCCGATAATGATACACGGCGAGCGGCTCGCCGTATTATCAGCACTCCGACTGGCTGGGAAGTTCGCGCTTCGCTTCCACCTATTCGCGCACGATGTACAATTGACCTGCCCACGAATTCTAGCCCCTAATCGGATACGATTTCGGACGGATGAACCGTTCCCTTTTTCTGCTATCCGCCGGACGCAGGCGAGAGGCTTGCCACCAAATGACTCAAAAAAGTTCTAAAATCGTCCCCTTGGGCGCGCCACTTTTCAATGGGTTTTCTTGTTTTTTAAATTACTTCTCTCGGGTTACGCGAGAAGTGCCATTCGTTTGAGCCTCTGGGGCGGCCACATTCTTCCTTCCCCTTGACCAAGGCAAGCGATAGACTCCGGCGGCATGAGCAACGGTCGCGAGCGCACTTGTCGGGCAAAGGAAGTGCGGCGGTGAAGTTTACGCTGCTGGATTGGTCCGCGATTCTCGGATATCTCCTGATCACGCTGCTGCTGGGGATTTATTTCCGGGGGAGCGCAGAGAAAAGCGTCGACGACTACTTCGTTTCGGGGCGGAACGTGCCGTGGTGGCTCGCTGGAACGTCAATGGTGGCGACGACATTTGCGGCCGACACGCCATTGCTGGTAGCAGGGTTGGTTTACACCCAGGGAATTGCAGGGAATTGGCTCTGGTGGGCGTTTTTGCTTTCCGGGATGCTCACAGTGTTTTTGTTCGCGCGGCTTTGGCGACGTTCTGGACTGATGACAGACGTACAGTTTGCGGAGATACGCTACGCGGGCAAGCCTGCGGCTTTCTTGCGCGGATTTCGCGCGGTATATCTCGGGCTACTGATGAATTGCTTGATTCTTGGGTGGGTCACAAAGGCGATGATCGGAATCGTCGGAACGACGATGGGCCCGACGATGCGAAACTGGGCGTTTCTGAATGCTTTTGCGCACTGGCTGACCAATATTCTCGGTTCGATGTTCGCAGGAACGGACGGACGTGCATTGGTCATCTGTATTTTCTTCCTGATTCCGTTTACGGGGATCTATGTTTCGCTTGGAGGGCTGTCCGGGGTGTTATGGACGGACTTGTTTCAATTCGTGCTGAAGATGGGCATCGTGATTGTGGTCGCGTATTACGCAGTGATTGCCGCGGGCGGAACGACTCATATGATCTCGAAAATCGAGGCCATGCGAGCCGTGAACGGCGGGTCAGATCCGCTCTCATTTTTTCCTGACTTCTCACGCGGCTTTGCCGGCAAGGCGCTGTGGACACTGCCAGTGATCACCTTTGTGACTTATCTCGGGATTCAGTGGTGGGCATTCTGGTATCCGGGCGCGGAGCCGGGCGGCGGGGGATATATTGCGCAAAGAATTTTTAGTGCCCGCGACGAAAAGCAAGGGCTTTATTCCGTACTGTGGTTCAACATCGCGCATTACGCTCTGCGACCGTGGCCGTGGATTTTGACTGCGCTGGCAGCAATTGTTCTTTACCCGGGCCTCTCGCATCCAGAGACCAGCTACATGATGATCGTGAACGATTACGTGCCGCATGCGCTGCGCGGGATTGTATTGGCAGGCTTCCTGGCGGCGTTTATGTCAACGATCGCCACGCAATTGAACTGGGGTTCTTCCTATCTTATTGGAGATGTGTATCGCCGATTCCTGAAACGGGATGCAAGCGAACGACACTATGTACGCGTATCGAGAATCATTACGCTTTTGCTCGTAGCGATCACGGGATACGTAGCGGCACATCTCGGATCGATTCGCTCCGGATGGGAAGACGTCCTGCAGCTGGGAGCAGGTACAGGAGCGGTTTACATTTTGAGGTGGTTCTGGTGGCGGATTAACGCGTGGAGCGAGATTTCCGCGATGGCATCGTCGCTCGCGGCGACACTGGCTCTCGACTGGCACACGTTTTGGCTGCGCGTGCTGAACCGCCCGACGCTTTTTACAGGCGACAGCACGGTGCAATTTGCGAAGGATGCACTGACGACGACGTTGATTACGACGATTGTATGGGTGATCGTGACGTTCGCGACCAAACCCGAGAGGGATGAGATTTTGGTTTCGTTCTATCGCAAAGTAAGACCGCAAGTGAATGGTTGGGGGAGAATTGCCGCCAAGGCGCCGGAGATTAGGCAGACGCGTGAGTTAGGAAGCAATCTCTACTGTTGGATTCTCGGCTGCGCGATGGTCTACTGTGCTCTGTTCGGTGCGGGGAAACTACTGCTGCATCGGTGGGAGCCGGGGGCGCTGTTGTCGGGGCTCACGATTGTTTTTGCGTGGGCGCTCTCGCGCCAGCTCGGACGCAGCGCGATTGAAAGCAATGCCGATTTGGCCAAATGAGTGATTGAACGCGCGGGCCAGGAGCACCAAAGGTTTGAATCGATGAAGCGTTGGGACTTCGATTATAAAATGCGTATAGTATGGCGCTGCGAGATCGTTTCGCCATGGTTCGCGGCAGAGCATTCGCGATAAAAAACGACATTTTTGTCGGGATTTGAAATGTTGGATGCCGCTCGACACAGCATCCACATCGTGGGGAGCTGATGAAAAATTGGCATGTACGAGCGTTAGTAGCGGGTGGCTTGTTGTTCGGGCTCGTTTCGATGGGCTCGACAGTGATTGGACAATCGGCAACGAAACCCGTTCGAGGCGAAGCAGCAAAGAACTTGAGTACGACTGCGCCATCAAAAATGCCGAATTTGCGAAAGCAGCCGACACTGTATCTCGTCGGCTACGCGCACCTTGACACGCAGTGGCGATGGGAATATCCGCAAGTCATCTCAGAATACCTGCTGAACACGATGAAGGAAAATTTCGCGCTGTTCCCGAAATACCCCCACTACATCTTCAATTGGACAGGCGCGAACCGCTACATGATGATGAAGGAATATTATCCAGCGGACTTTGCAAAAATCAGGCACTACGTCGCGACCGGGCAATGGTTTCCGGCGGGATCCTCCATGGAAGAAAATGACGTCAATTCGCCTTCACCGGAGTCGATCATTCGCCAAGTGCTCTACGGGAATGAATACTTTCGGCGCGAATTTGGAAAAGCCAGCGACGAATATATGCTGCCAGATTGCTTTGGTTTCCCTGCGGATTTGCCAAGCATTCTCTATGCAGCGGGCGTGAAGGGTTTCTCGACACAAAAGCTTACATGGGGTTCTTCTGCGCCGGTCGGCGGCCCGGATTCTCCGGAAGAAACGCCAGTGGGTACTCCATTCAATGTCGGCATGTGGATCGGTCCGGATGGCCACGGCGTGATTGCAGCGCTGAATCCGGGTAGCTACAGCGCTCCCGTTCATTATGATTTAACAGCTTCCACTCCGCCTCCTGGAGCGCACAATTTCGTGGACTGGCCACATCGCGTGGATTTGGACGGCAAAGCGAGCGGCGCCTACACGGATTATCACTATTATGGAACGGGTGACATCGGTGGGTCGCCCGACGAGGCTTCCGTCAAATTGATCGAAGAGATGATCACAAAAAGCATGGGGATTTTGCCGCCGCAGGGACGCAATGACGATGAAGATCAGCATGAGCAAGCGCCACCAACAACGGGGCAGAAAATGCGCATGGGCATGGGGGCGCTGCACGTGGTTTCGTCTCCCGCAGACCAGATGTTTAAGGACATAGTCGCGGAAAATTTGACTGGGGGCTTGCCGAAGTATCACGGCGATTTGGAGCTAACAAATCATTCGGCAGGTTCGCTCACGTCAGAGGCGGTTCACAAGCGCTGGAATCGCGAAAATGAAAATCTAGCGCGCGCGGCGGAAGCGGCGTCGGTTGCTGCGGATTGGCTGGGAAGCAGGCCGTATCCCTTTGCCCGGCTCAATTACGCATGGAGATTGGTGCTTGGAGGCCAATTTCACGACATCATGGCAGGGACAGCGACGCCGAAGGCGTACACATATTCGTGGAATGACGACGTGCTGGCCATGAACCAGTTTGCGCAAGTATTGAAGAGTGCGACGAACGGGATCAGTTCCGAATTGGATACGGAGACAAAGGGAACGCCGATCATCGTTTATAACCCTCTTTCAATTGAGCGCCAGGATGTTGTGGAAGCGAAAATCAAATTTGCCGGCGGCGCGCCGCAAGGAGTTCGTGCATACGGGCCAGATGGCGGGGAAGTGCCTGCGCAGCTGAGTGGAGAAGATGATGGCATCTCGAAAGTGTTGTTCCTGGCGAAGGTGCCATCGGTTGGATATGCGGTTTATGACATCGAGCCTTCCGATTCGCCAGTTTCGTTTAAGGCTTCCGATTTGAAGGTTACGGCCGCTTCACTCGAAAATGCGCGCTATCGAATCGAATTGAATCAGGACGGCGACGTCTCCAGCATCTACGACAAGAAGCTTGGGCGAGAGCTTCTTTCTTCGCCGATGAGGTTAGCGTTTCAAACGGAGAAACCCTCGCAATGGCCGGCATGGAATATGGACTGGTCAGACCAGAGCCAGCCGCCGCGAGGGTATGTTGAGGGCATTTGCAAGGTCACGATTGCCGAGGATGGGCCTGTGCGCGTGGCTTTGCGCGTAGAACGCGAAACCGAGAGTTCGAAATTCGTACAGACGATCAGCTTGTCCGCGGGTGATGCAGGGAATCGCGTGGAATTTGGCAACATTATTGACTGGAAAACACGAGAAGCCGCGTTGAAAGCGGTTTTCCCGCTGACGGCATCGAACCCGATGGCTACATACAACTGGGGCGCGGGAACGATTCAACGCTCAACCGACAACGAGAAGACTTTTGAGATGGCCTCGCATCGCTGGTTCGATTTGACGGATAAGAGCGATGACTTTGGCGTGACGATTCTTTCCGGCGCGAAAACCGGGTCCGACAAGCCGGACGACAACACTCTGCGTCTGACTTTGCTTTATACGCCCGGTGTCAGTCCGGCCGGTCAGGATTATCGCGACCAAGCGACCCAGGATTGGGGGCACCACGAATTCACATATGGACTGGCAAGTCATGCGGGGAATTGGGACCAGTCAGACACTCCCTGGCAGGCATATCGCCTCGATGACCCATTGATTGCATTTCAGAGTGCAAAGCACGCCGGAACGTTTGGCAAGGCGCTTTCCTTGTTGCGAGTCAGCAGCGACGATGTGCGCGTAATGGCTTTCAAGAAGGCAGAAGATGGCAAGGACGAAGTTTTGCGGCTCGTTGAAATGACTGGCAAGGCGGCGCATGACGTACGTTTGTCATTCAACGCGCCAGTCGTCAGCGTTCGCGAAATCAATGGGCAGGAATTGCCGATGAAAGGACAAGTGGCAATTCAGGGCGGAGAGCTGGTGACAGATCTGAGCCCTTATGAAATCAAGAGTTATGAAGTTGCCCCTGCGCCACCACACGTTCATGCGACCCCGCCGATTTCACATTCCGTTGCTGTGCGCTACGATCTGGCGGTCACCAGCAATGACGGTATGAAGTCCGCGGGCGGGTTCGATGCGGCCGGAGATGCGATCCCCGCCGAGATGTTGCCAACAGATATTCCGTATGCAGGCATCCATTTCCACTTGGCCCCTTCGGGAACTGGAAAAATGGACGCCGTCGTAACTCGTGGGCAAACGATCGAACTTCCCGTCGGTCGATACAATCGGGTCTATATTCTGGCGGCATCGTCGGATGGCGATCAAAAAGCCACGTTTCGGCTGGGAGACCGGAGCGACGCTTTGACGATTCAAGACTGGGGAGGGTTCATCGGCCAGTGGTATGACCGCTCGTTTACGATGGAGGCGCTGAAACCGCCTGTGGCCCCGGATCCAAGCGACACCAGTAACGCCGCGCAGCGGACCCGCAGGTTTATCGCGTACATTGAGAAAAATGGGCCAATCATGCTGCCGCATTATGCTGGTATAGCGCCCGGATTCATCAAGCGCGCGCCTGTGGCGTGGTTTGCCTCACACCACCACACTGCCGATGGTGCGAACGTGCCTTACTCCTATTCCTATCTGTTCGCGTATGCACTGGACGTGCCTGCCGGTGTGAGAACGCTGACTTTGCCGGACAATGATAAAATCCGCGTTATGGCGATTACCGTTGCGCAGGAAAGCGACGGTGTAACTCCCGCTATGCCGCTCTACGATATCAATGAGCAAGTAGCGGGCCGCGACCAGTAGGTTGACGCAATTTTAACGATGCTGTCACGCGGCATTTACAGTTTCGGAGCAGACTAGTAGAGTTTGTCGGGACGAATGGGAACTCCAAGCACAACGATTGAGCAGGCCGCACAGCCCGAAGAGAAACGGCCGAAACAACCGACGCGCCCATATTCTGGGGCGCTGGTCGTCGTTGAAGGCATTGATGGGTCGGGTAAAAGCACGCAGCTCCATCTGCTGAAGCGGTGGCTGGAGGTGGGTGGCTACCGGACGTACTTTACTGAGTGGAATTCCTCGCCTTTAGTAAAATCGGCGACTCGAAGGGGCAAGCGGCGCCGCCTGCTGACTCCCGTGACGTTCTCCCTGATTCACGCGGCGGACTTTGCGGATCGCTACGAACGACAAATCCTACCCTTGCTGCGAAGTGGACATCTTGTTCTCGCGGATCGCTACGTCTACACCGCATTTGCGCGCGACGGCGCCCGTGGATGCCCTGTGGATTGGCTGAGGAACCTCTATCAGTATGCGGTCGTTCCGGACGTTACGTTTTATTTTCGAGCACCGTTAGAAATTGCGATACGGCGAATCCTCAGTGGGCGTCCACGCCTGAAGTATTATGAAGCTGGTATGGACTTGGGATTGTCGCTTGATCCCATCGAGAGCTTCACAAAATTTCAGGGAATTACGCTGGCGCGCTACGACCAAATGGTCCAGTCGGACAATTTTGTTCTGATGGATGGGACTTTGCCAGTGCATCAGCTTCAACAGAGGATGCGTGATGTTGTTTCCGAGCATATCGAATTGAAGCGTTTCAAGGGCTAATCGAGGACATGGCAGAAAACGCAGAAAGAGCGGATTCACCCGAGGAATATATGAGTGCGATGTCCGCATCGTCAGGCGTACAGCCATGGATTGGCGAATCCATCGTTACACGAGCGTCGGCCGGTTTGCCGACGCTGGATCGCAGCGAGCTGAGCGGACATTTGATCGTACTTGAAGGCACGGATGGTTCTGGCCGTTCGACACAAATTGCCCTACTCACAGAATGGCTTGAATCGCAAGGCTTTGCGGTACAAACGATGGGGCTGCGCCGATCCTTTCTGATTGCAAAGGATATCGACAGCCTGCTTGCGAAGAACTCCGTGACGCGCTATACGCTGGCGTTGATGTACGCCACGGATTTTTTTGACCAGCTTGAAAACCGCATTCTCCCGGCGCTGCGTTCTGGGATGATTGTGCTGGCTGATCGGTATTACTACACATTGATTGCGCGCGCGGCTGTTCGCGGTCTGGATCATCAGTATCTTCATCGAATTTATGATCTTGCGCTTCCTCCGGACCTGACTTTTTTCCTTAACGTCCGGCCGCAAGTCGCTTTCGAGCGGGAATTTCAGAAATCGCCGGCCATCAGCTTTTGGGAAGCGGGGCGCGATTTACATTTGTCAGACGATCTTTACGATTCTTTCATTGGCTACCAGACGATGGTTCGAAAAGAGTTTGTAAATCTGGCAAAACGTCATGGTTTCGCGACGCTGAACGGCGAAAACACGATTCGCACGGTCAACGCGGACCTTCGCAAGCGAATCGCTTCTTATCTGGGAATCCGCAACATTCGCTACCGTCCTTCGCACGCGCTGGTGCACCTCTGGCAATAACCTTGGCTGACCCTGTTCGAATCGCGGGCATCGATGCAGGTTCAAACGCGATACGGCTCGTCATTGCGCAAGCCAACTCGGCATCCGAGATCCAAATTCTTGAATCGGAGCGCTGGCCTGTTCGACTGGGCCACCGCGCGTTCACGAAACACAAATTCAGCCGATTGACGATGTTGCAGGCCACGCAAGCCTTCCGCAAATTCAAGACTTTGCTCGATCGTTATGACGTGAAGCGCTACCGTGCTGTCGCGACGAGCGCAGCTCGCGAAGCCCACAATCGCGCAGAACTGATTCGGCGAATCCGCCACACGACCGGCATTGAGTTGGAAGTAATCGATTCCTCGGAAGAAGCGCGTCTGGTTCGCTCGACGATTTTAGGCGCAGTGGGGGAGCGCTTTTCGCCTCGTCTCATCGTGGACCTTGGCGGCGGGAGCCTGGAAGTCAGCCTTTTGCGAAAGCGCGCACCCGTCAAGATTTTTGCGTTGCCGCTCGGCACAGTTCGTCTAATGGAGACTCTCGGCATTTATGGCGCATTCAGCGAAGACGAATGCGAACGCGTGCAGCATCGCGTGCTTTCGATTCTGCAAAGCGTTTGGCCGAACCCGCCGGACCTCTCGGGTGCCGTCGCTGTTGCTTCAGGGGGGAACGCTGACGCACTGGCGCGACTGGCGCCCGGACCACGAATCGGGGGTATTGCCACAATTAACCTGCGGCTGCTGCACGAACGGTTATGGGGTATCTTGGGGTTGGGCGTCAGCGAGCGGATGAAGGCGTTAGGCCTACGCAAGGACCGTGCAGAGGTTATTGGAATTGCTGCGATTGTTTTCAGTTCGCTGGCGCAATGGTTACGCTTGCGGGCCTTGCTCGTTCCAGGAGTTGGAGTTAAGGAAGGAATTCTCTGGGATTTGGCAGCGTCGCACTACTCTGGTGTCGCACCCAAGAGTTATGCCGTTGTTGCGGAGCCGCTTCTACGAGAAGCGCGTCGGATCGGCGTGCGTTTCGACAGTGATCCTTTGCATGCCGAGTACGTGCGCAGCCTGGCCGCTTATCTGTTCGATAAGCTGACCCCAATTCACGGACTACCGCACGAACTTCGCTTGCCGCTGGAGATGGCGGCGATTCTGCATGACGTGGGGTATGCGATTAATTCGACCGCGCATCACAAGCATGGCGAATACATTGTTCGTAATGCTCAGATTCCAGGATTGAGCGAAGCCAATCAGATGATTGTTGCATGTCTAGTCCGTTATCACGGGAAATCGAGTCCGGATCCAGGGCATAAGGTTTATTCATTGCTTGACCCGAGGCGTCGTGAAGAAGTTCGGCTGCTTACGGGAATCCTGAGAATTGCTATTGCGCTCGATAAGGACCGCAGGCGAATGGTTCAGAGCATCGATGTGGTGATTCATCGAAAGACAATCCATCTTCGTATGCACTGTGTAGGACACTATAGCCTGCCTATCAGTACATGCCGCAGGGCTGCGAAGTTCTTTGAAGAGGTTTCCGGATGGAGGTTCCGCTTCGGTCGTGCACGCAATGTCCGTCGTTCAAGATCGCTTGAAAGGCTGCCGACGAGCGCGCACCGGGCTGCCTAGTCGCTTGATTTCTTAAGCCGCTTGGTTTTGGCTTGATGCGGCGCGTGATTCGGAAGGAAAAGAAGACGAAATGAGACTCTTTTTGATGCGGCACGGTATTGCGATTGACCGCACGGACCCAGCCTGCCCGCCAGAGGTGGATCGTTTCCTGACGCCGAGAGGCATTGCGAAGACGAAAGCCGCCGCGCGCGGGCTGTGTGCGATAGGGATCAAACCGGGCGTTATCCTCGCAAGCCCTTTGCTGCGCGCGGTGCAGACGGCAGAGATTGTGTGTGAGGCCTTGGGCTATCCCGTAAAGAAGTTACGCCAAACCGAAGCCTTGAAACCAGAGGCCAAACCTGCAGTTCTGTTTGAAGAAATCTCCGCCGTCAAGGCCGGTGAAGTGCTTTGCGTTGGCCATGCTCCAAATTTAGACTTGGTGATTGCCCTCGGAATCGGATCTCACTCCACAGTGACGGCGCTCAAGAAAGCTGGTTGTGCGGCACTGGATATGGAGAACTTTTCTCCGCCACGAGGGTCGATAATCAGCGTATACCTGCCGAAAACCCTCCGCCAGCTGGCGGATTAGTGATTCTCACGTGGAATAGGCGATCCGCAATCAGGCTGCGGCGGTTTTCGTTTTGAGGTCAGACGTCCGGACCGGGGTGCCGGCGACACCGGGGAGTATGGCGATCGGTCTGCGACACGCAATTTCGAGCAGGTGTTTAGCCGTTGCGAGCTTCGACAGCAACGGCTCTTCTCCGTCAAACCCGTAAGCACGAATCAACAGCCCGTCCAGTGTCACTTCCAAATCCATCCTCCGAATTTGTATTGGAGATTGTTCGCAGCAAATGGCAAGCCGCAAAATTCCCGCGAGAAGAAGCGTCGCCTGACGGAAAGAACTAGAAAGGGAGCTGAATTCCTTGTGTTTAAGCTGGGGCAACGCCTTGCGATGGTAACGCGCCACAAGCGCCACGAGCTGTAGTTCAGATGGTCTCCATCCCAGCGGAAGAGGCAACTTGTGGATCAAGCGGTAGGATTCCTTGTGATGCCCTTTATTGCCGCTCATTCGGCCAACATCCTCCAGCAATGCGGCTGCCCGAAGAATGACTCTCCCGCGCTCAGTCGGCAATCCAACAGTGAATCCGCGAGCAGCAAGCAAATCGTATAGCTCCGCGCTGAGTGTGGCTACGCGCTCAGCACGTGTGAACTCAGGCGTTCGATACGCCGACCAAACGGACAGCTTCGCCAGAGCCGCTTCTTCCTGGGCGTCTCCATGGGGCAATGCAGCACGCCATGCCTGCCATATTGAATTCTTACCTCTGGTTTTTGTCCGGTATTGTGCCAGCCGGAACATTCGTTCGCTCTCGATCGCTGTCTTCCATTCCATTCCTGCGGCATCGTTTTGCGCTGGCCTAAGCGCCACAATCTTTGTCCAGAGCACGTCAAGGTCATGAACTTCGCCAAGCATATCCTGAAGTTGTTTCACATCACCACGCCATTTGGCGTGCAAGCCTGGCATGAAATTTTCCAATGTGTACCGGAAAGTCTTCAAACCGGCTCGCGCACGGTGATAGCTGATTTTGGAACGGCTTCGCAGAGCGAAGCGATGCTTCTTGTACGCTTCATCCCAGCGCTCGAGCGCCAGGTATTGTGCCGGCGCCGTTTCGGGTATTAATCGTGCAGCCCGCTCGACCAGAAGCTTTTGCAAAATGGCCCATTTCTCTCGGCCGAAGCTCTTAAGCGCCCCTTGAGCTTCTTTCTTAGCCAAATCAAATTCGAGCTGCAGAGAGGTTTCCAGCGCCTGCCCGACCGTGCGATTGGCGTTCTCGAATTTACTCAGCCAACCGAGAAGCACTTCGGAATCTCGCAAGGAGCCCAGGCCCTTCATGAGCTTCTTGCCTGTACGTCTCAATTTTTTCCAAGCAGGATGTGGGTCCAATTCAGACATTGCACTTTCGATCGTCAAACACCGGCGCAGTGCCGTTCGCAAATCGTGAATCGGATCGCCGCTCAGATTCTTGGAAGCTTTCGCATGTTCCTGCAAGACACGTGACATCCAGTATGGCAATCCAGTCTTTGGCGCAGCACTATCTTGAATGTGGCTCTTTAGATGTGAAGTCGCGTTCATGAAGCCCTGCCGTAAGTGACGGGGCGGATGATGTTACCTCTGCCAAGGGGGCCATAGCAAATCTCCGAAAGCACGGCTCCGATATGCCGAAAAAAAAAGCCTCATAAACGTTGTTTTCGGCGAAGGCGCGGTGGATAATTTGTACGGACGATTCAACTGTTTATGACTTCAGGTCCGCTACGAAGGTGACGCACGATGAAGACTTCCGTCAGCAAACGAAAACTAAGAGTCCTTGCCATTGATGTTGGCGGGACTCATGTCAAGATCTTGGCGACGGGAGAACACGAAGAGCGCAAACTCAATTCCGGCCTCGCTATGACCCCGCAAAAAATGACCCGCGATGTCAAAAGGTTGGCTGAGGACTGGAAGTACGACGTTGTGTCTATAGGTTATCCCGGCCCCATTGTGCATGGGCAGGTTTTGAGAGACCCCTATAATCTTGGGCATGGTTGGGTCGGTTTTCACTTCAGGAAGGCGTTTGGGCACCCCGTCAAACTAATGAACGATGCTGCGATGCAAGCATTGGGGAGCTATCGCGGTGGTCGCATGCTTTTTCTGGGACTGGGCACAGGGCTCGGCTCGGCGATGATCGTCGATGGGATTGTCGAGCCGATGGAAATTGCGCATTTGCCTTATAAGAAGGACCGGACGTACGAGGACTACATCGGGTTGCGTGGTCTGCAGCGACATGGGAAAAAGAAGTGGCGACGATATGTCGCCGATATTGTTGAAAGGTTGAAACTGGCAATGGAGCCAGACTATGTGATTATCGGTGGAGGAAACGCGAAGAAATTGAAGGAACTCCCCCCTGGCGCGGAGCTAGGCGACAACAGGAACGCCTTTCGAGGTGCGTTCAGGATGTGGGAAACCGCCGGTTGGCAAGGCGCGCCAAGCTCCGGGAAGCACGGAACCTGAGCTTCCGAGGGAATCACCAACGAATCCTCTTCTGCTGCTGCACTTAAGTCTTCCTAAGCGCGAATCATCAGCGATGACCCTTTCAAAAAACTCAAATCTCGCGTGAGTCGAAGGAGCATGGACGCGGCATGTAAGCATCGATTTGCTGAGCTATCTGATTCTCACGAAAAAATGAAAGCATGTGAGTCCAAGCAATATCCCGATTACCGACCCCACGATTACATCGCTCAAAAAGTGCATTCCCAAAATAATGCGCGAGACAGCAATGCTCGCCGCGGCAAAAAGCAAGCAAACCTGCAGTTCCGGATAAAACGAGCCAAGAACTATAGAGACAGCAAATGCTGTGATCGAATGTCCGGAAGGGAAAGAGAACTGGTCCGGGGGCAGAATCACGGACCAGCAATGAGGCTCAATCTCGCATGGTCGCGGCCTTTTGCTCACTTGCTTGAGGAAGCGGAACAAGGCGATTCCGAGCAGTGCCGCCAACCCCGCGGAGCCAATGGCTGGGAAGCGAGACGGCCCGCCGAAGAAAACAAGAAGCACGCCAATCGCATACCACAACCATCCGTCGCCCAGACGCGTGGCATAGATCATAAATAGTCGAAACCAGCGCGGCGCCCGCCAGCGATGAACACGTTTCATTAGCCGATAATCGTTAGACTGAATCTGGTTCCAAACCGCTCTGGCCACGGTCATGTCCATTCCTCCGTTGCGCGCTGCGGTACACTGATCCAGCCGGAAAGTTTGCGTGGTTCGCGCTTGCCAAGAATCTTCTTGGACCAATACCTGCTAAATTTGTGTTCGCTACGATAGTTTAGAAAAGCGGCGACGGGCACAAGGATTGCCAATGGCAAAAGTGGAGAGGTGCGAATGTCCTCTCGAATCATTTCAAGGCCGATGAGCAGAAGGTCTCTTGCCAATTTTCGAGTGCTCCCAGACTCTCCGCCTATTCGACCCATTCCTGCACGCAGGCCGGCGAAAAATTCCTCTTTATTTCGTGCATCGGGCACTTCTGTAAATGCGCTGCCGACGGACGGCAGAGCGTGAGCATCGCTGCCTCCGATTTCCAGCTTTGAAAACCGCCGGGCAAATTGCGCCGCATTTTCGTTTTGAATAAACGCCATGTGGCTGTTGTGTGTTTCAACAGCGGGGAAGTACTGTTTGAACCAGAGAAAATCCTCGTCGGCGCGCGGACCGGTCAAACCGGAAAACACGTGGTTGACACTGAAAAGAATTCGGCGCTCTGTCAGATACATGAGCAATGCAACCAGATCGCCTCGCCGTTGCTGAACCTGTATATGCTGCTTTTCAGTGATATCAAAAACGCCGATGTGCGCTATCGTGCCACTCGGCATGCGGCATGTAACTTCCTCACTCACAAAAAAGCCGGGATGCCGCAGGAGCTTCTCGGCTCCCTCGATTGAGTCGTGATCCGTCAGAGTAAAGAGGCTCATCCCGCGGCGACGCAGATGGGAATAAACTTCTTCGGGATCGCTATAACTTTCGCGGCATATCCGAGAAAAAAAAGGAGTGGTGCACGGGCCGGAGAAGTATGAGTGGACATGCATGTCGCACTTCACAACTACGAGCGTAGAAAATGCCTGTTACACCCGCATGACGGCGAGGCTAAAGTTCTGCAAAAACACGGCACTTAACTCTTTCAGCATAGTAACGGACATTTAACAAAACTGTAGCACGCGACGGCACTCCCGGTGTCACGATGGCCAAGCATGGAGCGAATCGAATTCGGCTTTTTCGATGCCGGTGGCGGCCACCGCGCGGCAGCCACGGCGCTTCAGATGGCCATTCAAGCCCAGCGGCGGCCATGGGAAATTCGACTCACCAACCTCCAAGAAGTTCTCGACGATATTGACATCTTGAAGAAATACGCTGGCATCCGGATACAGGACTTCTACAACGGCATGCTCAGAAATGGCTGGACGCTCGGTAGTACGCAACTCATGAGAGTCCTGCAACTGGTCATTCGCGCTTATCGCCGGCAGATTGTTCGGCTGCTCGAACGGCATTGGGAGATGACGCAGCCGGATATGCTGGTTTCTTTTGTCCCGCACTTCAATCGCGCTTTGTGCGAGAGTTATAGGAAAGTTTTTCCGGGTCGGCCGTTTGTCACTATCCTTACTGATCTAGCTGATTACCCGCCACATTTTTGGATCGAGCGTCAGGAACAATTTTTCGTCTGTGGATCAGAAAAAGCTGTCGCTCAAGCGATCGCTCTAGGACATGGGAGGAACCATATATTTCAGGCTTCGGGAATGATCCTCCATCCGCGTTTTTACGAGCCGCAATCCTCAGATGTCGCACTGGAACGTCATCAGCTGAACTTACTGCCGGATGTGCCGACGGCTCTGGTGTTGTTCGGCGGGCATGGAAATCGTGTCATGGTCGAAATTGTCGATCGGTTGGCTCGCTCTGAGATCGATCTTCAACTGATTTTGATCTGTGGAAAAAACCGAGATCTTGCCAGAGCCCTCCGCGAGAAGAAATCTTGCGTGCGTTATTTTGTCGAAGGATTCACAAACGAAATTCCTTATTACATGCATATTTCGGATTTCTTCATCGGCAAACCAGGACCGGGAAGCATTTCAGAAGCCGTCGCCGAGGGTCTGCCGGTAATCGCCGAATGCAATGCATGGACGCTCCCCCAAGAGCGATACAACGCGGAATGGATCCGCACGCGAAATGTGGGCATTGTACTCCGCTCTTTCCGGAACATCGTTCCGGCTGTCGCAGAGCTTCTCCAGCCTGAGAGACTTGCCGAGTGCCGAAAGAACGCGTCCCGCGAGACTAATCGAGCCGTATTTGAAATCCCCGACTTTTTGGACTCGATTTTTGAGCGGATACGCCCGTCGACCGCTGTTGAAGCTTAAACTCCTCCTTCCAAGTTGCACTTGAGATAGAGTAGTAGAAGTATGAGGATCGTGTTGAGAGAAGCCCTGAAACGAGATTTATGGCGCGAGCTCCTGAAAGAAGATTGAAGATCCGGCCTCTTGGGTTATTGGAAGGATTCTCAAATGGGAAATGATCCCCACGACAAATCATTGCCTCAGACGTTGTTCAAATTTACGTGGGTTGTCGTCGTAATCGTCGGCCTCGTCGTCGCGAGCATATTTTATTCGCGTCATGAAGAAAATCAGGCCATCGAGGAAAAAGCAGCACGGGCGGAGCGAGAACGCGCGCGACGATTGGCGGAGGGGCTAGGCGGGAGCAATTTTGAGATTATGAATTTCTACGCTGCACCTGGCGCCATCCATCGGGGGGACTCATCTCAGATTTGCTATGGCGTTTCCAACGCAAAGGACGTGATGCTTACACCAAAGCCCTCGGAGGGAGTTTGGCCATCCCCTGAAAGGTGTGTTTCGGTTTCACCAGAAAAAACGACGACTTATACTTTGACCATAACCAATTCTTCTGGCGAGAAGAAGACTGCCACTCTCGTTTTGACCGTCCAATAGCCCGTTCGTATTCAATCGATTTCATGCTCTTATTCTTCTGCTCATAGAGGGGCCTCCTATTGTTATTGACTCGCTAGCCGTGTAGTTGGAGAATGCGCCGCCGACATCAAGAGTTGATTTGCACGATACTCTACCATGGTGATGCCAGTGAGGCTGCTGACATGGAGAAAATAATGATCGATCGCCGCCATTTCCTTTCCGCTTGCTCGAGATTCGGACTTGCGGGGACTCTTTTGCCAGGGGTGCTGTGGGCTATGGCGGATGGCGATGCGCAAAAAATTACATCGGACATGATCAGCCAGGCTGCAATCATCGCTGATGTTCCCATTCCGCCGGAAGATCGCGAGATGATGCTCCGCGATCTTGAGAGCGCGGCGAAAGGCTACGATGAGATATATCAACTACACATCGCCAACGGCGTGCAACCGGCAATGGTTTTCGACCCATTCATCAGCACAGATATGCATCTCGAAAAAGTAAAGCGTCCGCCGGCAATGTCCGCGGCGCCTGCGATAGGTGTTCGCGGAGTGCCAAAGGATCTCGAGGAGGTTGCTTTTTATACTGTTCGTGAGCTCACCGAGATTTTGCGCACAAAGAAAGTTTCGTCAACGGCCCTGACGCAGATGTATCTTGCCCGCCTGAAGCGTTACGACCCCCTTTTGCAGTTCGTAATCACGCCGACCGAGGATCGTGCGCTCGCCAAAGCCAAGGAGGTAGATCGCGAAATCGCTGCTGGGAAATATCGTGGACCCCTGCATGGAATTCCGTGGGGCGCGAAGGATCTGCTTGCAGTCAAGGGCTATCCAACCACGTGGGGCGCCGCGCCTTACAAAGAGCAGACAATTGACGAGGATGCAACTGTAGTTAAGCGGCTCGACGCCGCGGGCGCCGTTCTTGTCGCAAAACTCACGCTCGGAGCGCTTGCAGAGGGAGACCGCTGGTTCGGAGGTGTTACACGCAATCCTTGGAATCCTGATCAAGGATCGAGTGGTTCTTCAGCGGGGCCAGCCTCAGCGACCGCCGCAGGATGCGTTGGCTTTTCGGTTGGATCTGAGACGCTCGGGTCAATTTCTTCACCCAGCACACGCTGTGGTTGTACGGGGCTGCGTCCGACATTTGGACATGTGCCGCGCACCGGAGCGATGGCATTGTCTTGGAGCCAGGACAAGCTAGGTCCTATTTGTCGCTGCGTCGAGGATTGTGCACTTGTACTCGACGCGATAGCCGGGCCGGATGGGGAAGATCGTTCGGTTCGACCGGCTGTTTTTAATTGGAACGCACATCAGGATTGGCGCAAATTCCGCGTCGGATACCTCGAATCGGAATTCAAATTTGATCGAGCGGCGCTGGAAGAACGTCTGAAGGGATCTCGGGGAATCAGCGATGAGGAGCGTCGACAATTCATTGCATCAGCGGAGTCAGATCAAAAGTTTAACGATGCGGCACTTCGAAAATTGTCCCAGATGGGTGTTAAATTGATTCCTGTCGAACTCCCGAAGCTACCGTACCAGCCGATGGTTACGATCCTCAACGTGGAGGCAGCGGCGGCTTTCGACGAATTGACTCGCACCGGTCGCGACAAACTGATGGTGGATCAGGGGCCCACTGCCTGGCCGAATACTTTCCGCGCCGCGCGTTTCGTTCCAGCCGTTGAATATGTTCAGGCAAACCGCGCAAAATTCCTTGCGATGCAAGGCGTAGCGAAGGCCTTCGGGAGTTTTGACGTCATTGTTGCGCCGACAAATGGTGAGCAGCTCACGGTGACGAATCTCACGGGGCATCCAGCCCTGATTCTTCCGAATGGCTTTCGCGGCGACGATGCTCCGCCGGCGGTCGAGAACAAAGATGGAATGGTTGGAAATTATGGCGGACCCGGTACTCCCGTGAGCCTTACATTTCTTGGGCAACTGTTTGGAGAAAGCAAACTACTCGCGTTTGCCCGTGCCTATCAGAACGCGACACCCTTCCACCTCAAGCATCCGAGGCTCGAAATGCGATCGGCTGGCTGAGCTAACTACGGCGATGGACGCTTGCCGGTGAACGTGCTTAGCGGTAGGCAATGAGGAAGATGCGAAGAAATGAAAACAGAATGTTGCCGTCAGGGCGGGACGGGTAGGCGACGCGGATCTTTTCCGTATACTCGGCGATGAATTTCCCACGGTCAGTCTCTTCCGTAATAGGCGTCAAGTATGGGCGCATGCCCGTGGCGCTGTACCATTCCACAATGGTTCTAGCGTCAGGCATAACGTGAAAATATTCCGTCAGCCAAACATTGACGCGTGAGGCCAAGGGGGCAAGCAAGTCATAGTAAAACTCCCAGTCGTGTGCGTGCCAGGTACGGACTCGTCCCGTAGGGAACCATTTCCGCCAGCTGATTGACGCAGCCATTTCACGCAAAAGCCGATAGGCTGGGCGGTCTTGGCTGCTTGGAATTTGAACGGCCAGAGCGCCGCCGGGCGCGACGTGGGAAAAAAGTTGAGGATAAAGCGTGGCATGGTCGGGCAGCCACTGCAGAGCAGCATTGGAAAAAACGACGTCATAAAGTTCATTCTCTGATTTGTTTTCAGCGACTCTTTCAGCAGATTTTTCCGCTGTAGCATTGGGCGGCTCGCCAGCGGCCCACTTCCCGATGTCGCCTGTGATCCATCGCCCGCGTGGATTCGATTCAATCGCGGCGTTGATCATCGACGCGTCACTGTCAAGCGCTGTGACTTGAGCGCCAGGCCAGCGTTCCGTGAGAACTTGCGTGCTATTGCCCGGGCCGCAGCCGAGATCGATTACGGTGCGAACTTGAGGAACAGCAATGCGTGCTGCTAAATCGCGGCACGGTTGCGTACGCTCTTCAGCGAACTTTAAGTAGTTTTCGGGATTCCAATCGCCGGCCATAGTAGGCCGTATTACTCCATTTTTGGTGCCAGCTTCAGCGGACGCGCAAGGTGCATCCACGTCAACATCTTAATCACCGGCCAAGAGGGATCGAATTCGCCGCGAGATATGCTGAAGCGTGCCGATGTCGGATACGCGTGGTGATTGTTGTGCCAACCCTCTCCTGCAGTAAGTAATGCAATGAAACCGAGATTCGTCGCTGTATTGTCGAAATTCTGCTTGCCAATCGCGTGATTCGCGCCGTTTATGACAGCATTGAGGAAAATGTACGTCGAAGCCTGCACCAGGAATGCCGCACCGCCCCAAACAGGTCCCAGAATCAACATGAAAATGGAAATTCCGAGAATCACACCAGCGAGGCCAAAGCCGAAAATATAGCGGTCGAGCCAGTCGTTGCCAATGTCCGGAGCGAAGGTCGTGAGGGTTTCCGCATTCTTCGCTTCCCGCGTGTAGTAGTAGACATTCCCAAGAAGAATCCGCCACAAACCTTCGAGAACAGGACTGTGCGGATCACCTTCTACATCCGTGTGGCGATGATGCTTTCGGTGCACCGCTACCCACTCCTTTGTGTTGATTCCGGTCCAGAGCCATAGCTGAAGGCGCATCGGGAATGCCACAACCGGGTGCAAATAAACCCCACGGTGAGCCAGCGTCCGATGGAGATAAATGCTTGTTGCAAAGGCAGAGAGTTGAACCACTAGAACGACGGCAATAGTTGCGTATAAGAGATGTAAGAGCAAAGCTCCCTCAGTCTGTTCAGCTTCGGATCGGAAAGCGAACAACTCAGAATAGACTGCAAAGATTCGATAGTCAAACGATACGGCATGAGGGCTTTCCAAGTTTTCACCGCCTTGGACTGACTTCTTTAAGATAACTTTTAGTACGCATGATCCACTGAGAGCAATGAGCCGTCGCGGCTTGCACAGTAGAATCCTCATTGCAGGAGCAATTGGGATCCCCTGTTCGGATATTTGCGCATCGCGTTCCATCCGGATATGGTCCAAAAAAACCGCGACTCGATTTTCCAGTCGAGTCATACGGGCCGGTTTGTTTCGTTTGCTTTTTGAGACGATTTGATTCTTCTGTTGGATGATTTCGGCTGTCCGAGCCGAATGTCGGACGAGGAGGATTTCTGGATGACACTTTCCAAGCGCATTTTGACGATCCTTGCCGCAATGGCCTTCGGCATCGCCCTTTCGTTTCCCTTGGCAATCTCTGCAGAGCCGGGGCCATCGATGACAACTGCCACGGCTGCGATGCCCGCACCCAGGCCACACCCGGAGATTGACGATGCCATGCGTCTTTTAAGGCAAGCTGACAATCACCTGGCTCATGCGGCGCACGATTTCGGCGGTCATCGCGACAAAGCAAGGCACCATATCGCTGAGGCTCTTGCGGAACTTGACGCAGCCCTTAAGTACGCTGACACGCACTAGGCTCTCCGAGATGTCGTCGGACCTATAGAATTTCTACTAGGGTGAGCGGCGTATGCATTTCAGTTCGAGAAACAACGAGGACTACGCCGCTCGTTTCATTTGAACGCGAGATGTTTCGAGTATTTGCAGCTTTTGTTATCGGTCTTCGGATTGCGTCTTCGGAGAAAAAACGTTCTTTGATGTGCTTCCTTTTGCAACTTCACGGACAATTTGGTTGGCGATACTGTTGCTTACGGGACAACTCGTGTCATTAATCCGGCATTGAGCCAGCGTAAATTTGCATCCGCATGTACAAGACTCGGCGTTCAATCTGTGCAGCGCGATTTTTTTCTGCGCCTGCGTTAAGCCTGAGAAACTGACACCTGGCAACTGGGAGGCATGCGCGGCATTTTTCAAGAAAATTTGCCCCACATCCTCGAAGGTCTCGATCCTCGCGTTTACGGGAAGTCCGAGGAGAGCCCGGATCTGCATATTGTAGTATGCGAATGAATATACACCGACGTCTTTCTGTACCACGCGGCCCTGCGTGTTGATCAAAAATGAAGTTGGGAATGCTGCGATTCCCCCGTATTCCTCGTCGAGTTGCCGAGTAGCCATGATGACCGGATAGTTGATATTCATTTTCTGCGCAAACTTTGCAACTTGCGCAGGCGGAATGTCGTCTTCCGAGGCACCGATGACCGCCAGCTGGTCAGGATATTGAGCCTGCAAGGCAATTAATTCCGGTATTTCTTCGCGGCAGGGGCCGCACCATGTCGCCCAGAAATTGAGGAGGATAACTTTGCCTCTTAGAGCGGTTGTCGAGACGGGCTTGCCGGAAAGGTCCTGAGTAAGAAATGGCGGTACTGGCTCGGGATCTTTGGCGAAATACAAAATCGCAGGCTTGTCGTCGGAAGCATCTTGAGCAGCGTTCACGGCTCGCTTGGAAACGGTTTTTTCTGATGTTGGAGCATTGGACCCGGCAGCTCGATTCCGAGCCCGCGCGTGGATTCCGGCCAACGTCAGCAAACAAACCGTAACTAGCGCTGCCATCCCCGCCAATATTGCCAATGTTCGGCGCAAAATCTTCCGTCCTTCCACCGTATATTATCGGTCTGATTCACTAAGAGTACAAGGCTAGGAGTCTGATTGGATGTCTGACCTGTACCATTCGCGAATCGCATAGAGTCAAGAAGAAAGCTGGCTCTGTTGACATCCTCGCTACGGCGATGAAAATTCGAGATATTCGGCGCTGGTCCATTGTTGTTTGCTATCGAAGCAGGAGGTGCGATGGCCGAAGTCGGACTCCTGCCTTTTTCTCGCATCGCGCTGGCAGTGGCCAA